>DAIRVA010000063.1:0-11763 GCA_036803045.1 Lysobacter sp.
GGCCTCGGCGCGCTTGGCGACGCCGCGCGGGTCGCGCGAGTAGGCCTGCATGGTGGTCGGGTCCAGGATGTCGCAGGTCAGCACGATCGTCGGATCGGCGGTGAACGGGTCGAGGAACGCGGTGGACGGATCGGGCAACAGGACCATGTCGGAATTCTGGATGCCACGCCAGCCGCTGATCGAACTGCCGTCGAACATCTTGCCGTCCTCGAACAGGCTTTCGTCGACGATGGTGGCCGGGAAGGTGACGTGGTGCTGCACGCCGCGCATGTCGGAGAAGCGCAGGTCGACCCATTCGACCTTGTGCTCCTTGATGAGCTTGTTGACGTTGTCGATCGACATTCGGGATTCCTCGCTGGGTGGAAGGGTGCGTCCATCCGTATTCGTGCCGGACGCGTGTTGGTCTCGATTATCGGGCAACTTGTTGTTTTCAATGGGCCGCAACGCCAAATATATTTCGAATAGCACTATTATTGTGCAATTTAAATCATTGATGCTCTTTAAAAGGGCTATTAATTCGCGTCGACAAACCGGCGCATCCCCGCGATGATTTCCCCAGAGCCGCTCCCCCAGCCGACCCATGTCTGATCTCCTCGCCGCGCTGCTGCTCGGCATCATCGAAGGCATCACCGAATTCCTGCCGATCTCCAGCACCGGCCACCTGCTGATCGCGCAGCACTGGCTGGGCCACCGCAGCGACCTGTTCAACATCGCCATCCAGGCCGGCGCGATCCTCGCCGTGGTGCTGATCTACCGCCGCCGCCTGTGGGGCCTGATGAACGCCTTCGCCGGCCGCGACATGCACGCGCCCTACGATCCGCTCGGCATCGACATCACCCCCGCGGCCGCGCGGCGCTACGGCTTCAAGCTGCTGACCGCGTTCGCGGTGACGGCGGTCGGCGGCGTGCTGGTGAAGAAACTCGGCTGGGAACTGCCCGACCACATCCGCCCGATCGCCTGGGCGCTGATCATCGGCGCGTTCTGGATGGTGATCGCCGAGCAACTGGCCGCCCGCCGCGCCGCGCGCGAAGGCGAGCGCAGCGAAATCTCCTGGCTGACCGCGATCCTCGTCGGCGTGGCGCAGGTCGTGGCCGGGGTGTTCCCGGGCACCTCGCGCTCGGCGGCGACGATCTTCGTCGCCTTGCTGGCCGGCACCACCTCGCGCGCGGCGGCGACCGAGTTCGCCTTCCTGGTCGGCATCCCGACCATGTTCGCCGCGACCGCGTGGGAGCTGCTCGCGCTGGCGAAGGACGGCGGCATCGCGCAGGAGGATTGGGCCGCGCTGGCGGTCGCTTTCGTCGCCTCCACCATCACCGCCTTCATCTCCGTGAAATGGCTGCTGCGCTATATCCAGAGCCATCGCTTCACCGCGTTCGCGGTTTATCGCTTGGCGCTGGGCATCGTGCTGCTGCTGTTCCTGCCCGCCGCCGCCTGAATCGCGTCGCATCCATTCCTCTGGAGGCATGAGATGTCGCTTCGTTACCCCCTGATCGTCTCGGCGCTGGCCGTCGGGCTTGGTGCCTGCGCCGTCACCCCCGCGCCGCCGACCGCCGATGCCGCATCGCCTCATCCGCTCACGGCGCAAGGCGCGTGGAAACTCGATGTGGCGACTGCCGCCGACGGTACGACCCTGATCGCCGCCGGCAGCAATTACCGGCTGCAGTTCGTCGATGACCGGGTCAGCGTACTCGGCGGCTGCAACCGCATGTCCGGTGGCTATGCGGTGAGTGGCGGGACCCTGCAAGTGCAGGCGATGGCCTCGACCCGGATGGCCTGCGTCGACCAGACGCTGATGCAACAGGACACCACGCTGGCACGCCTGCTGGAGGCGCCGCTGTCGATGACGCTGCTGGAAACTTGGCCCGAGCAGTTGCGGTTGAAGACGCCGACCGGTGAAACGCTCGCGTTCACCGCGATGCCACTGGAGTGAGTGCCCAAGGCGGCGCAGCTAGCCGTGCCAGCGCCGCCACGCCCACACGGCCAGCCCAGCCAACAACGCGATCCACACCAAGCCAATCACCCACGCCGCAGTGCGACTGACCGGCCTGCCGGATGCCGCCTCCGCCTGCGCGCGCGCTTCATCAACCACGTCCGCCGGCGCCAGCTTGAACACCAGCGCCACGCCCAGCGGGATCAGCAGCAGGTCGTCCAGCAGGCCCAGCACCGGGATGAAATCCGGGATCAAGTCGATCGGGCTGAAGGCATAGGCCGCGACCGCGAGCGCCAGCAAGCGCACGCCCCAAGGCAGGCGCGGGTGGCGCGCGACGAACCAGACGGTGAGCGCCTGCCGCTTGAGCGCACGCAGGCGATCGGCGAAACCCGCCATCGGGATGCCTCAGTCGTGCAGACGATAGGTGCCGTAGGTGCTGGCCTCGCCCAGCACGTGGCCGTGCATCGCAGCCAGCGCCTGCTGCGCGGTGAACACCTTCGGCACATCGAGCCGGGCGACATCCAAGGCAAACACGCGGAAGAAATAGCGATGCGTGCGCAGGTCGTTCGGCGGCGGATACGGCCCGTCGTAGCCGAAGTACTCGCCCTGCATGTCGGCATTGCCGGCGAACCAGCCGGTGTAGTCGTTCAGCCCCTGGCGCGCGCCCTCGCCCTGACACGGCCCCTTGCCGTGCGCGGTCACGCCATCGGACGTGCTGCCGGCGGGGATGTCGGTCATCGCCGGCGGAATGTCGATGACGGCCCAGTGCACGAAGTCCCCGCGCGGGTGCTCGACCGGGATCTCCACGCCTTCCTTGCCGGCCAGCGAGGCATCGGTCGGCGCATCGGTGTCGATGCACAACAGGACGAAGGACTGCGTGCCTGCCGGCGCGTCGCTCCAGGCCACGTGCGGATTGCGGTTGCCGCCGAAACCGTCCTTTGCGCCGAGGGCGAACTCGGCCGGGATCGGCGAGCCGTGCCTGAAGCTGTCGGTGTGGATCTCCATCGCACGCCCCCTGTCGGCAATCCGGCGCACAGGCTAACCCGATCCACGTCCAAACGCCGTGGAAAGGCGCTCGGCCACCCAGCGCTCGGCAAACCCGTCCAGCCGCGCACCCTGGAGGAAGGCGCAATGGCCGCCGTGGCGGGCGATCTCCACCCGTGCGCTGTCCGGCAGCCGCAGGGCATGGAAGTCCTCGACCGGGATCACCGGATCGTCGGCGGCGGCCAGGATGTCGGCCGGCACCGCCAACGCGGACAGGCGATCGAGGCTGATGCGATAGCCGTCGAAATAGGCCTCCACGCTCGGGAAATCGTAGCCACCCTTCTCGATCATCCAGGCCGTCATCCCGCGAAGATCGCGCTTGAACCCGGCGTCCTCGAAATCGTGGCGCGCGGGAAACAGATCGCGCTTGCGCCGGAGCGAGCGCGCCCACTTGTGGCGGAAGTAGCGCTGGTACAGCGGGAACCCGGTTTCCATCGCCTGCGTGGTGCGCTCCGGGTCCAGCGCCGGGCAGACCGCCGCAACGCGTGCAAGCGGCAGGCCCGCCGCCGGCGCCGCCAGCGCCAGGCGCAGGGCGAAGTTGCCGCCGAGCGAATAGCCCGCCGCCACCATCGGGCGCTGCGGCCAGCGTTGGGCCACCTGCAGCGCGGCCCCGACCACCTCGTCCAGGCGGCAGGAATGGAACACCGCCTCGTTGAGGTGGTGGGAGGGTCCATGGTCGCGGAAGTTGAGCCGGAACACTTCGAAGCCGGCTTCCAGCAGGTGCGCGGCCGTCAGTTGCATGTATCCCGATTCAGCGCTGCCCTCCCACCCGTGCAGCAGCAAGGCAAGTCCCCGGGCTGGCCGCCTGGACAGGCGCGTGTGCACGCCATGCAGGCGCACGCCGCCCCCGGCATCCAGCACGTGTTCCTCGCTCCGCGCGCCGAGCGCGGCCAGCCGCTGTCGCCCCTTCGCCACCCGCAGCGGGCTGCTGGCGATCAGGGTCTGCAGGTGGGCGTTACGCCCCCACCAAGGAGCGCGGTAAGGGCTGTCGACGGGAGTCATGCCGCCGGCAGGACGGCCGCGATGCGCTCGCGGGCGGTTTCCGCGATGCGCCGGCGACCCTCGGCATCGCCCGGCCGGATCGGCTCCAGGAACACCACGTCCGCCACGCAGGGCGGATCGCCCAGCAAGCGCAGGAAATTCTGCATGAAGTTCTCGCCGGGCTGGAAGGCGACGCGGGTCTGCGCATCGCCACCTTCGCCGTAGCGCAGCGCGACCGGCTGCACCGGCGCGTTCGCCTCGACCGCGGCGGTGAAGATGCGCGCGTGGAACGGGCCCAGCCCGCGACCTCCGCGCGTGCCGCCTTCCGGGAACGCGCCGACCGACTGGCCGTTGCGCAGGCGGCCGACCATCTGCTCGACCACGCCGCCCAGCGACTCGGTGCTGCCGCGCTGATGGAAGATGGTTTCGGCACGCGCGGCCATCCAGCCGATGAGCGGCCAGCCGGCGATCTCGCGCTTGGCGACGAAACCCATCATGCGCTGGCTGTGCAGCACCACGATGTCCACCCAGCTGACGTGGTTGGCGACGAACATCGTCGCGACCGGCAAGGGCCGGCCGACGCTGCGCACGGTGATTCCGAACACCCGCATCAGCATCCACGACCACCAGCGGATCATCCGGTATTCCAGCCGCATGCCGCCGATCCGGATGCCCGCAGCCGGCGGCATCATCATCAGCAGGACGATCGGCAGGTCGATCAGGACGTGCCAGGCGAGGAAGGGGACGCGAACGAGGTAGCGCCCGCTGCGCAGGAGGGAGTGATCGCGGCCGGCGCTCATGCCGACACGATAAACGCGCTCCGCCTGTTGCGCCACGGCATCGTCAGCCGCGACGGCGGATGACCGCCAGGGTCAGGCGGGAAACGCAGGCGAGTTGCCCGGCGGCGTCCTCGATGCGGATCTCCCAGACCTGGGTGCTGCGGCCGACATGCAGCGGCCGCGCAGTGCCGGTGACGATGCCTTCGCGCACGCCGTGCAGGTGGTTGGCGTTGATCTCGATGCCGACCACACCCTGGTCTTCCGCCACGCACATCATCCCGGCCGTGCTGCCCAACGTCTCGGCCAGGGCGACCGAAGCGCCGCCATGCAGCAACCCGTAGGGCTGGCGGGTCTGCGCATTCACCGGCATGGTGCCGCGCAGGAAGTCCGGGCCGATCTGCGTGAAGCGGATGCCGAGCGGCTGCATCAGCGTCCCTTCAGACCATGCGTTCAGGATATCGAGCGTGAGATCGGGACGGAACATCGACGCAGCAGGCTGGCGGGGAAGGCGACAGCTTACGCCACGGCCCGCTCAATGGACCCGGAAACGACGGTCTTCGGCATCCTGGCCGGCATAGCGCCGGACATCGTCGGCATAACCGCTGCTGCGTCCGTAGCCGGTACCGAATCCGCGTTCGCGACGGGCCGAGCGGCGGGGGACGGGGGTGGCAAGGGCGGGGAGCGGGGCGGGGCGGGTCGAGACGTTCATGGCGGACTCCATTGAGTTGGTGTGTTAGTAATGTAATACACCAATACAAAAGTGCCCGTGCCGGAAGTCACCCAGCCGACGACAGGGGGGCGGCTTCAGAGGATCGGGGCCAGGCCGGCACCGAACGCCGTCAGTACCCGGGTGGCGAACCCCTTTGGCCCGATCCGGACCTCGGGAAAGTCCCCCACCGGGCGGTAGCAGCGATGGAAATCCGGATCTTCGATCCGCAACGGTTCCATGCATCCGGGGCCGGGGACGAAGTCGTAGCTGGTGGCATAGCGCAGCGGCACCAGGTCGAATACCGGCAGGTTCTCCGAGATCCTCAGCAGGTTGTAGTTGAATCGGGAGAGCAGCGGCGTGCGCACGCGCGGGGCGATGACCCACGCGTTTTCGGGCTGGATGTCGCGGCGAATGCTGCGCGCCAGCGCGCGCGCGAAAGCGGGGTCATGGATGATGACCACGCTTTCGGTGTTGTAGTGGTCGCCGCGCGGATCGAAGTTGTGGGTCCCGACGATGCCGATGCCTTCGTCGATCACCAGCGACTTGGCATGCAGGCCGATGCGCAGGCCATTGCGCTCGAGCGTGGCGGCCTTCGATCCGGCGCTGATCGACCAGGGACGGCGCAAGGTGTATTCGCGCGCTTCCTGCGCTTCCCACGCCGCTTGCCGGCTGTCCGGCGCCGGCCCGGCAGGCTCGTCCTCCGGGGCCACGTCGTCGATCGCGCGGGTCGCCGTCAGGTCGATCGGCGCGTCGCCCGGGTAAGGCTTGTATTCGTAGATCTCGAAGCCGAAGCGGCGCAGGTAGCGCCGCTTGTACTTGTGGGAGAGGGCATAGACCATGAAGGCGTCGGTCGCCGCCAGGCTGTTGGTGGAGACCACCACCCGCGGCGGGCGGGGGCGGTCGTGCATGCGGGTGAACATGTCCTGCGCATGATCGGAGAACACCAGGTAGGGCGTCTGCATCAGCAGCTCTTCCTGCGTGCCCTCGACCAGTTCGCGCAGGGCGCTGGTTGAGGGCGCGGCGGACGCGCCGGATGCCGGCGCATCGTCGCGGTGCTTCTGCGGCAGGTCGGCCACGAAGGAGACGCCCGAGACCGGCATTGCCGGCGCGACCAGCCGCTGTTCCAGCAGGGCGGCGTCGTTGGCATCGGCCTGCATCAGCCGTGCTCGCTCCGGATGGCTGTAGGCGCGCCGGGAAATTTCCGGAACGCCCTCACGGCGGATGATCGCTGCGACATCGCGCAGCTGCTCGACCGGCACGCTGCGGCGCGAGCGCCAGAACGCCTCGAAATTGTCGCGCATGTCCGCCGTCACCGGCCCGGTCATCAGCAGGTCGCGGTCGCGGAAGTTGTAGTCGCTGTCCCAGTCGTAGTAATCATCCTGGTAGTTGCGTCCGCCGGTGATGCCGACCCGGTCGTCCACCAGCAGCAGCTTGCTGTGCATGCGCTGGTTGAGCTGCCGGAAACAGCACAGCCCGGCGAGCAGATAGTCGCTGTAGCGCAGGTAGCCACGATCCAGCACGGGGTTGTACAGCTTGGCCTCGAAATTGGCGTGCACGCCCGCCAAGGCCGCCAGCGTCCGCGCGCTCTTCATCGCCGTGAGCTGGTCCATCAGCACGCGGACCTTGACACCGCGCCGCGCGGCCGCGATCAGCTCGCGCAGCACGAGCCGGGCGGAATCGTCGTCGTCGTAGATGTAGGTCTGCAGATCGATACGTTCGCGCGCGGCCCGGATCAGGTGGATGCGGGCCAGCAACGCGTCCTGCCCGTGATCGATGATCAGCGCATGGTGCTGGCCGGCGCGGTCGGCATCGGCCATCGCCAACAGCGCGGAGGAATGCGCGCAGCGGTCGTCGCGCTCGCAGTCCAGCCCCGTCGGGCGTGCCGCCCCGACGATGCGGTCGACCTCGGCCTGCTCGCGCGGGGATATGCCGGCGCAGCCGGCCAGCAACAGAAGCGCGGCCAGCCCGATCGCGCGCGCCGCGGCGGAACGCCAGGATGAGGTCACCGTCCGGCCCCGCATCCATTCCGCGATGATCGGTCGTTGCTCACGGCGCCCATCGGCGAACCCGCCAGTCCGCCGCGATCGCCAGTCGCGCATTGGCGACCGCTGCGGTCGCCAGCGCGATCGCGGCGGTCGGTACCCCGCGGTAGTCGTCGCTGCGGTCGAAATGAAGGGCCAACTGCTGCATGCCCGGATTGTGGCCGATCATCCACACCCGGGACACGCCATCGCCGGGACGCATCGTTTCATCCAGCAGCTCGAGCAGGGTCTGCCCGCCGGCTTCGTAGATCCGCGGCTCGTACGCCGGTTCGGGCCAGTCGCCGCCCGTCGCCATCAACTGACGCAGGGTCTGCCGGGTCCGGACAGTGGGAGAGCACAGTATCGCGTCGGGCCGGCCGCAGTGCGCATCGAGCCAGGCACCGGCGCGTGCCGCCTCGGCCAGCCCCGTCGGCGAGAGCTCCCGCGCTTCGTCGGTCTGGCCGGGCGCGGGCGCGCATGCATTGGCATGACGCATCAGCACGAGTTCGATCGGAACATCTCCGGGCATGACGAAGCAACGCTCGCTGGACATCGGGCGAGGTTATCGCCCCCGGTGCGGAGGCCGCGTCAACGAATCCGGTCGAGCCACCCCAGCAGGGGCGCCCAGTCCTCCTGATGCTGGCGCACCTGGGCCGAATGGAAGTCGAACAGACTCTTGCCCAGCCCGGTGAGCAGTACATAAGACTGGCTGTCGCGCAGCTCGGCCACGACCGGAACGCCCCATTGCCGCAACAGGTCCATCGCCTGCTGCGAGGCATTGGTCCATGGCTTGAGCTTGTTGCCGACCAGCGCCAGCGGCAACCCGCCCTTGCGGATGCGTGGATGCTTGCCGAGGCCGTTCAGGAACGGCACGGTCGCCTCGATGTCCAGCGCCGAGGGCGGGACCGGCACCACCACGGCATCGGCGATGTCGAGGAATTCCTGCAGCGAACCGGCATGGGCGCCCGCCGGGGCATCGATCACCACGTATTGCGCATCGGCGGGGATGCGCTTCTGCCATCCCTTGCGGGTGCCGTCGATCGGCAGCACCGCGGTGGCCATGCCGGCGCGACGCTCGGCCCAGCGGCTTGCCGAACCCTGTGGATCGGCATCGACCAGGACGGTCTTTCGCCCCCGGTTGGCCTCATGCGCCGCCAGCTGGGTCGCCAGCGTGGTCTTGCCGACGCCACCCTTGGAACTCGCCACCAGGATCGTCTTCATCGTCATCCTCCGTCGCGGAATCGCGAGCGTAACACCGTCTACGCCAGCGCCGGGTCGGCGGGCCATCCCGTCCGCTCCTTATAATGCCGGGTTTTCCCGGGTGTCGACCCTCATGACCAGCACCGCCGAACTCTCCTCGCCCGCCTCGGCCAATGGCAGCCTGACGCACGGCATCCAGGATGCGGATTACACCCTCGACGACAAATACGGCCGCACCGAGGGCCGCATCTACCTGTCGGGCGTTCAGGCGCTGGTCCGCCTGCCGATGATGCAGCACCTGCGCGATGTTGCGGCGGGGCTCAACACCGCCGGCTTCATTTCCGGCTATCGCGGCTCGCCGTTGGGCGGCTTCGATCTGGAGCTTTGGCGGGCAAAGCAGCATCTTGAGCGAAATTCGGTGAAGTTCAGCCCCGGCCTCAACGAGGACCTGGGCGCGACGATGGTCTGGGGCACCCAACAAACCAATCTGTTCCCGGGCGCCAAGGTCGAGGGCGTATTCGGCATGTGGTACGGCAAGGGCCCGGGCGTGGACCGCTGCGGCGACGTGTTCAAGCATGCCAACGCCGCCGGCACCTCCCGCCACGGCGGCGTGCTGGCACTGGCCGCCGACGACCACAACTGCCGCAGCTCGACCCTTCCGCACGGTTCGGAACACGAATTCGTCAGCGCCATGATGCCGGTACTGAACCCGGCCGGCGTGCAGGACATCCTCGAAATGGGCCTGCTCGGCTTTGCGATGTCGCGCTTCACCGGCCGCTGGGTGGGCTTCAAGACGATTGCGGAAACTGTTGAATCATCCGCATCGGTGGACGTGAACCCTTTCGCGCAAGCCATCATCCTGCCGGGCGACGACGAATTCGAAATGCCCGAAGGCGGCCTCAACATACGCTGGCCCGACCCGCCGCTGGACCAGGAGATGCGCCTGCATCGCTATGCGGTGAAAGCCGCGCAAGCGTTCGCCCGCGCCAACAAGATCGACCGCACCGTGATCGATTCCGCCGATGCGCGCCTTGGCATCGTCACCACCGGCAAGTCCTACCTCGACGTGCTGCAGGCGCTGGAATATCTGGGCCTGGATGATGCCGCCTGCCGCGACATCGGCATCCGCGTGTACAAGGTCGGCATGACCTGGCCGCTGGAGCCCGTCGGCATCCGCGCCTTCGCCCGCGGGCTGCAAGACATCCTGGTGGTCGAGGAGAAGCACAGCTTCATCGAAAGCCAGATCAAGGAGCTGTTCTACAACTTCGATGGTGATCGTCCGTCGATCGTCGGCAAGTACGACGAATCAGGCGAGTGGATCCTGCCGTCCACCGGCGAACTGACGCCGGCGCGCATCGCCGGCGTGATCGCCCAGCGCATCCAGCGCTTCCACGACTCCGAGCACATGCGCGATGTCCTGCGCTGGATGGAATCGAAGGAAGGCGAGCTGGCCCTGCCGCGGGCCAACTTCCCACGCGTGCCGCATTACTGCTCCGGCTGCCCGCACAACACCTCGACCCAGGTGCCGGAGGGTAGCCGCGCACTGGCCGGCATCGGCTGTCATTACATGGTGACGTGGATGAACCGCGACACCGATACCTTCACCCACATGGGCGGCGAAGGCGTGACCTGGGCGGGCCAGGCCGCGTTCACCGACACCGAGCACGTGTTCCAGAACCTGGGCGATGGCACGTACTTCCACAGCGGCTCGCTGGCGATCCGCCAGTCGATCGCGGCGGGCGTCAACATCACCTACAAGATTCTCTACAACGATGCGGTGGCGATGACCGGCGGCCAGCCGGTGGACGGCACCCTGACAGTGCCGCAGATCGCGCAGCAGGTGCTGAGCGAGGGCGTGCACACCATCGTCCTGCTGTCGGACGACATCACCAAGTGGACGCGCCAGCGTTATCTGTTCCCGAAAGAAGTGGAGTTCCACGACCGCAAGGACCTGGATGAGGTGCAGCGCCGCCTGCGCAAGGTCAAGGGCGTCAGCGTCCTGATCTATGACCAGACCTGCGCCACCGAGAAGCGTCGCCGCCGCAAGCGCGGCAAGTTGGAAGACCCGCAGAAGCGCGTGCTGATCAACACCTTGGTCTGCGAAGGCTGCGGCGATTGCGGCAAGAAATCGTTCTGCGTCAGCGTGCTGCCGAAAGACACCGAGTTTGGCCGCAAGCGCGAGATCGACCAGTCGAACTGCAACAAGGATTTCTCCTGCGTCGAAGGCTTCTGCCCCAGCTTCGTCACCGTGCATGGCGGCAAGCCGCGCAAGGGCAACAAAGCCAACGCAGCCGATCGGCTGGAGAACCTGCCGGCACCGGTCTTCGCCAGCGACTTGTCGAAGCCTTGGAACATCCTGATCACCGGCGTGGGCGGCACGGGCGTGGTGACCATCGGCGCGCTGATCGGCATGGCCGGTCATCTGGAAGCCAAGGGCTCGACCGTGCTGGACCAGACCGGTCTGGCGCAGAAGGGCGGCGCGGTGACGACCCACATCCGCATCGCCAAGACGCCCGATGACATCCACGCCGTGCGCATCGCCGCGGGCGAGGCGGATCTGGTGCTGGGCTGCGACATGGTGGTGGTGAACGATTACTGGGTGCTGTCGAAAATCCGCCCCGAGCGCAGCACCGTGGTCATGAACACCTACGAGGCGATGCCCGGCACCTTCACCACGCGCCCGGACATGCAGTTCCCGGCGGCCGACATCGTGGCCGCCGTACGCACCGCGCTGGAAGGCCGCGATCCGTTGCAGGTGGATGCGACCCAACTCGCCACCGCGCTGATGGGCGATGCGATCGCCGCCAACCTCTTCATGCTGGGCTACGCGTGGCAGCAGGGGCTGGTGCCGCTGTCGTTCGAGTCGCTGATGCGCGCGATTGAGCTCAACGGCGCCGCCATCCCGATGAACAAGACCGCGTTCGCATGGGGGCGCCTGGCCGCCATCGACATGCCGGCGGTGATCGAGGCCGCGGGCATCGTGCGCAATGCGCCGACCGCGGCGGAATCGCGTTCACACGAATTGCCACTGCTGGCCGCCAACGCGAACGATGCGGGCGAATCGGGGCTGACGCCGTTCTCCGCCGACCTGCGCGACGA
>DAIRVA010000064.1:0-1057 GCA_036803045.1 Lysobacter sp.
GCTCGAAGACGGTACCGTCTTCAAGGGCGTTTCCATCGGCGCGCCCGGACTTTCGGTGGGCGAAGTGGTGTTCAACACTGCCATGACCGGCTACCAGGAAGTCCTGACCGATCCGTCATACGCCCGCCAACTGGTCACGCTGACCTATCCGCACATCGGCAACACCGGCATGACCGCACAGGACGACGAGGCCGGCAAGGTCTGGGCCGCCGGCCTGATCGTCCGCGACGTGCCGCGCCGCCCAAGCAGCTGGCGCAACCGGCAATCGCTGCCGGAATGGATGCGCGAACGCGGCATCGTCGGCATTTCGGACATCGATACCCGTGCGCTCACGCGCCGGTTGCGTGAGAGCGGTTCCCAGAACGGCGCGGTGATGGCGGGCGAGGGCATCGATGCCGATGCCACGATCGAGGCCGCACGCAAGTTCCCGGGCCTGAAGGGCATGGACCTGGCCAAGGTCGTCAGCACCGCCAAGCCCTATGTCTGGAACGAGGGTTCGCTGGATCTCGACGACAACGCCTTCGCCAACCCTGACAAGAAGTTCAAAGTCGTCGCCTACGACTTCGGCGTGAAGACCAACATCCTGCGCCTGCTCGCGGATCGCGGCTGCGAAGTCACCGTGGTGCCGGCGCAGACGCCCGCCAGCGAAGTCCTGGCGATGAAGCCGAACGGAGTTTTCCTCTCCAATGGCCCGGGCGATCCGGAGCCTTGCGATTACGCAATCAATGCCATCCGCGAGTTGCTCGAGGCGAGGCTGCCGATCTACGGCATTTGCCTCGGCCACCAGTTGCTCGGCCTTGCCGTCGGCGCCAATACGATGAAGATGCCGCACGGCCACCATGGCGCCAATCATCCGGTGCAGGACCTCGACAGCGGCCGTGTGCTGATCACCTCGCAGAACCACGGCTTCTGCATCGATGAAGCGACATTACCTGCGAACGCGCGCGTGACGCATCGCTCGCTGTTCGACGGCACCAACCAGGGCATCGAGTTGAGCGATGCCCCGGCCTACAGCTTCCAGGGACACCCGGAGGCTTCCCCCGGCCCGCATGATGTC
>DAIRVA010000064.1:1067-10853 GCA_036803045.1 Lysobacter sp.
CTGATGGAGGCGCGTTGAGATGCCCAAGCGCTCCGACATAAAGACCATCCTCATCATCGGCGCCGGCCCGATCGTCATCGGCCAGGCCTGCGAGTTCGATTACTCCGGTGCGCAAGCCTGCAAGGCCCTGCGCGAGGAGGGCTACCGCGTGGTGCTGGTGAACTCCAATCCCGCGACGATCATGACCGATCCGGAAATGGCCGACGCGGTCTACATCGAGCCGATCAACTGGAAGTCGGTCGAGAAGATCATCGCGAAGGAGAAGCCCGATGCGCTGCTGCCGACGATGGGTGGGCAGACTGCACTCAACTGCGCGCTGGACCTGGCCGACAACGGCGTGCTGGAAGCGCATGGCGTCGAATTGATTGGTGCTTCGCGCGATGCGATCCGCATGGCCGAAGACCGCGAACTGTTCCGCGTCGCGATGGACGAGATCGGCCTGGAGTGTCCGAAGGCCGAGGTCGCACGCACGTTCGAACAGGCGCTGGCCACGCAGGTGAAGGTCGGTTATCCGACGATCATCCGTCCCAGCTTCACCCTCGGCGGCACTGGCGGCGGCATCGCCTACAACAAGGAAGAGTTCGAGGAGATCGCCAAGCGTGGCCTCGAGCTCTCGCCCGTGCACGAGATCCTGGTGGAGGAATCGGTGCTGGGCTGGAAGGAATTCGAGATGGAGGTCGTGCGTGACCACGCCGACAACTGCATCATCGTCTGCTCCATCGAAAACCTCGATCCGATGGGCGTGCACACCGGCGACTCGATCACCGTCGCCCCCGCGCAGACGCTGACCGACAAGGAATACCAGCGCCTGCGCGATGCCTCGATCGCGGTGCTGCGCAAGATCGGCGTGGACACCGGTGGCTCCAACGTGCAGTTCGGCATCAATGCCGAGACCGGGCGCGTGGTCGTCATCGAGATGAACCCGCGCGTGTCGCGCTCGTCGGCGCTGGCATCGAAGGCGACCGGTTTCCCGATCGCCAAGATCGCCGCCAAACTGGCCGTCGGTTACACGCTGGACGAGCTGAAGAACGACATCACCGGTGGCCTGACCCCGGCTTCGTTCGAGCCGGCAATCGATTACGTCGTCACCAAGATCCCGCGCTTCGCATTCGAGAAATTCCCGGCCGCCGATTCGCGCCTCACCACGCAGATGAAGTCGGTCGGCGAGGTGATGGCGATCGGGCGCACCTTTCAGGAGTCGATGCAAAAGGCCTTGCGGGGCCTCGAAACCGGCAAGATCGGCCTCGATCCGACTGGCCTGGATTGGAATGACGAAGGCGAACTGGCCCAGCTCAAGCGCGAGGTGAAGGAGGCGGGCCCCGAACGCCTGTTCTATCTCGCCGATGCGTTTCGGGCCGGTTTGTCGGTGGAGGACGTGCACGCGCTGTCGCGCGTCGATCCATGGTTCCTCGATCAGATCGAGGACATCATCTTCACCGAAAAGACCCTCGCTGAGGGCGGCCTGGCTGCGCTGGACGCCGAAGCGCTGCGCCGCCACAAGCGCATGGGTTTCTCCGACGCCCGCATCGCCCAGCTGGTCGATACCAACGAAGCGGCGATCCGCGCGCTGCGGCGCGGCTTCGGCATCCGCCCCGTGTACAAGCGGGTGGACAGCTGCGCGGCCGAGTTCGCCACGACGACCGCTTACATGTACTCGACCTACGAGGAGGAGTGCGAGGCAAACCCGACGGATCGCGAGAAGATCATCGTGCTGGGGGGCGGCCCGAACCGCATCGGCCAGGGCATCGAGTTCGATTACTGCTGCGTCCACGCCGCGCTCGCCCTGCGCGAAGACGGCTATGAAACCATCATGGTCAATTGCAATCCGGAGACCGTCAGCACCGACTACGACACGTCCGATCGCCTCTACTTCGAGCCGCTGACGCTGGAAGACGTGCTCGAGATCATCGAGCTGGAAAAGCCCAAGGGCGTGATCGTGCAGTACGGCGGCCAGACGCCGCTCAAGCTTGCGCGTGCGCTGGAAGCGAGCGGCGCGCCGATCATCGGCACCTCGCCCGAGTCCATCGACCTGGCCGAAGACCGCGAGCGATTCCAGAAGCTGGTGGAGAAGCTCAAGCTCAACCAGCCGCCAAACCGCACCGCCCGCAGCGCCGAAGAAGCGCTGGTGCTGGCACGCGAGATCGGCTATCCGTTGGTGGTGCGGCCGAGCTACGTGCTGGGCGGCCGCGCGATGGAAGTGGTGCATGCCGATGCCGATCTCGAGCGCTACATGCGCGAGGCGGTGAAGGTCTCGAACGACTCTCCGGTCCTGCTGGACCGCTTCCTCGACAACGCGGTGGAAGTGGACATCGACGTGATCGCCGACAAGGACGGCAACGTGCTGATCGGCGGCGTGATGGAACACATCGAGGAAGCCGGCGTGCATTCCGGCGACTCATCGTGCTCGTTGCCACCGTATTCTCTCTCGCAGAAGGTGCAGGACGAACTGCGTGAGCAGGTCGTCGCGCTGGCCAAGGCGCTCGATGTCATCGGTCTGATGAACACCCAGTTCGCGGTGCAGATGGATGCCGACGGCCAACACACCATCTATCTCCTGGAAGTGAACCCGCGTGCCTCGCGCACGGTGCCGTTCGTGTCGAAGGCGATTGGCCAGCCGCTGGCCAAGATCGCGGCGCGTTGCATGGCGGGCAAAACGCTGGCCGAGCAGGGCGCGACCGAGGAAATCATCCCCGAGTACTACTCGGTGAAGGAAGCGGTGTTCCCGTTCGCCAAGTTCCAGGGCGTCGATCCGATCCTGGGCCCGGAGATGCGCTCGACCGGCGAGGTGATGGGCGTGGGTCGCAGCTTCGGCGCCGCGTTCGCGCGTGCGGAGGAGGCCGCCAGTATCCGTGCGCCCAAGCCCGGCAAGGCGTTCGTCTCCGTGCGCGACCCGGACAAGAAGCGCCTGCTGCCGGTCGCGCAGGAGCTTCTGCGCCGCGGCTTCGACATCGTCGCCACGCGCGGCACGGCCACATGGCTGCAGGACAACGGCATCGAATGCACCGTCGTCAACAAGGTGATCGAAGGCCGGCCGCACATCGTCGACCTGATCAAGAACGGCGAGATCACCTACATCGTCAACACCACCGAAGGCAAGCAGGCGATCAGCGATTCGTTCTCGATCCGCCGTGAAGCGCTGCAGCATCGCGTCACCTATTCGACGACGATCGCCGGCGCCAAGGCCCTGCTGCATTCGCTCGACTTCCGCGACAGCGGCCCGGTATGGTCGCTGCAGGAGTTGCACAAGGAACTGCAAGAAGCATGAACCATCCCCCCATGACCGCGCGTGGCGCGGCCCGGCTCCGCGCGGAGCTGGAAGAACTGAAGATCGTGAAGCGCCCTGCTGTCATCCAGGCGATCTCGGAAGCGCGCGCCCATGGCGACCTCAAGGAGAACGCCGAGTACCACGCCGCACGCGAGCAGCAGGGCTTCATCGAGGGACGCATCAAGCAGCTCGAAGGCGAGCTGTCGCATGCGCAGATCATCGACGTGACCCGGCTCGGCGCAGGCGACAAGGTGGTGTTCGGCGCGACGGTGGACCTCGTCGATACGCAGACCGAGCAGGAGATCACCTATCAGATCGTGGGTGACCTGGAAGCCGACATCAAGCTGAAATTGATCGCGATTTCCTCGCCCATCGCGCGTGCGCTGATCGGCAAGCACGAGGGCGACGAAGTCACCCTGGAAGCGCCGGGCGGCACCAAGGAATTCGAGATCGTCGCGGTCCGCTACGAAGGCTGAGTGGCCGCTTCGCCCATCCAGCTGCTGCTGCCATCGCCACGGCATTGGCCAACGCCTTTGCCCGGGCGCATTGCCATGGCGTTGGGCCGTGCCGATCGATTCGAGGCCGAAAGCGGGGGCGTATTCGGCCTGCCACCTTCGGCCGCCTTGTCGCGGCTCGGCGAAGGGGATCTGGATGTCGCCGCGGTGGCTGCCCATCGCTGGCTGCGCGCCGAGCCTGCCTGGATCCGCCCCGACATCAATGGCGCGCGCTTGTATGCCTTGGGCGCGATGCTGCCGCTGGATGCCGAGGACGTGACGGGCTTCGTGCCCGACGTGCAGGCCTTGCTGGATGACGCGGGTTATCGTCTCGAAGCCGCTACGCCGCAGCGCTGGTATTTGCGGATGCCGCGCGATGCCCTCGTGCCGCGTTTCGCCACGCCGGTGCAAGCGCTGGGGAGCGATCCCTTCGATCATCTGCCCGAAGGGGAGGGCCAGCGCACATGGCGTGTGCTGGACAACGAGATCCAGATCGCGCTGCACCAGCACCCGCGCAATGCCGAGCGCCAGCGCGCGGGCCTGCCGCCAGTGAATGCCCTGTGGTGGTGGGGCGATGCGGCATTGCCTGATGCGACGTCCAGTGAGCTTCCCATCCTCCATTCCGATGATCCCCTGCTGCGAGGACTTGCCCGGCTCGCCAACATGGAGGCGAACGGGTTGCCGACACGTTGGCCCGACGATGCCGAAGGTCTGTACGACCTGCGCGGCGTTCGCGGCGGAGCCTTGACGGACGGTTGGCTGAAGCCCGCACTGGATGAGATGGAACGGGGCAAGCGCATGCAATGGGTCTGTGAAGATGGCATCGGGTTTTCGCTGTCGGCGCGGCGGCACTGGCGTTTCTGGCGCAAGCCCTGGGCGGCCGCAGCCAATGCCGCGGCGGAAGAGGCGTGAGCGCGATACGCCCGGTCGTCCGTCGTCCACTCGACAAGGCCGGATTAGCTGAAGGCGACTGGCCCGCCCATTGGCCCGAAGCCCTGCGCCGCGTGCATGCCATGCGCGGAAGCGCCGGCATGGGCGAGGCGATGCCGGCACTTTCCGCCTTGCCGCCCCCTGATGGCCTGCTTGATCTCGACAAGGCTGTCGGCCTGCTGCGCGATGCCATCGCCAACGATGCCCATATCGTCGTCACCGCCGACTTCGATTGCGATGGCGCCACCGCCTGCGCCGTCGCCGTGCGTGGCCTGCGCATGCTGGGGGCCGGGCGCGTGTCCTACGCCGTGCCGGACCGCATGGTGCATGGCTACGGCCTGACGCCCGGCCTTGTGGATGAGCTGGCCCTACTGCAGCCGGACATCCTGCTCACCGTCGATCACGGCATCGCCTGCCATGCCGGCATCGCGGCGGCCAAGGCGCGTGGCTGGCAGGTCATCGTCACCGACCATCACTTGCCGGGCGAGACGTTGCCGGACGCCGATGCCATCGTCAATCCGCAGCGACCGGGCGATGCGTTCCCGTCCAAGGCGTTGGCCGGCGTCGGCGTGTTGTTCTACCTGCTGCTGGCTCTGCGCAGGACGGCGCGCGATGCGGGCGAGCCGGCGGGATCGGCGGATTTGAGCGCATTGCTGGACCTGGTCGCGGTCGGGACCGTCGCCGACATGGTGCGGCTTGATGTCGCCAATCGCGCCCTGATCGGTGCGGGCCTGCGTCGCCTGCGCAAAGGACAAGGATGCGCGGGCCTGCGTGCGTTGATCGACGTGGCTGGACGCGACCCATCGCGCCTGACCACGGCGGACATCGGCTATGCCATCGCGCCGCGCATCAATGCCGCCGGTCGCCTCGAGGACATGCGGCTCGGCATCGAATGCCTGCTGGGGGATGATTTCACTGCCTGCCGCCAGCAAGCCGAGGCGCTCGATGCCATCAATCGCGAACGTCGCCAGATGCAGCAATCGATGATCGAGCAGGCCGTGGCCTGCCCGGATGTCGCGGGCGATGCCTCGCGCATCCCTTGCGTGGCCGACGCGGGCTGGCACCCCGGCGTGGTCGGGCTGGTGGCGTCCAAGCTCAAGGAGAAACTGCAGCGCCCGGTGTTCGCCTTCGCGCCGGCAGGCGGGGAGGAATGGCGCGGCTCCGCGCGTTCGATCCCCGGTTTCCACCTGCGCGATGCGATCGCCCTGGTCGATGCCCGACATCCGGGCCTGATCTCGCGATTCGGCGGCCACGCGATGGCGGCCGGGCTGACGCTCCCGCGCGAAGCCTTGCCGGTCTTCATCAAGGCCATTGGCGTCATCGGCGACGAGCAGGTCGACGCGCTCGAACAGACCGAAACGCTCTGGAGCGATGGTGAGCTCGATGCCGCATCGCTCGACTTCGCCCACGCCTGCGCCTTGCGCGATGGCGGCGCATGGGGGCAGGGTTATCCGGAACCGTTGTTCGATGGCGTGTTCGATGTGATCGATTGGCGGGTTTTGGGCGAACGGCACCTCAAACTCACGCTGGGACAAGGAGGTTTCCGGTTCAACGCCATCCAGTTCGATGGCTGGAGTGGCGACACGCCGGATGCGCGATCACACGTCACCTATCGACTGACACCGGACGATTACCGCGGCGGCGAGGCTATCCAGCTGGTTGTCGTGCATCGGCAAGCGGCTTCGCTTTCCGCTTGAGCCCGAAGCAGGGTCGCAGCCAATCGATCCGGCGGATCAGTTCATAGCCGCCGAAGCAGGCCGCGAACGTCAGCAGCACCAGCAGCAGTCCTTCCAGCAGCGGCGGCAGCGCCAACAGCCTGGCGTTGTGCGCCAGCGCCACGATCACCGTCTGGTGCAGGATGTAGACGGGAAATACCGCCGGCACCAGGTAACGCAGCGCGGCGCTGTCGGCGTTGCGGAAGCGGTAGGCGAAGCCGAACGCGGCGGCGATCGCGCACCATTGGTCGACCGCCCAGGCCACGCGCAATGCCAGCCGCATGGCCTGTGGTGGCGGGGCGTCGTCGTTGTAACCGGCGAAGTACCAGACGCCCACGATCGCCGCATAGCCGGCGAAGGCGGCGCCGAGCGCGAACCAGCGCTGCCGCTGCAGCGCCTCCCAGAAGCCGGTGGAAAACGCCAGCAGGTAGCCCAGCAGGAACATCGGCAGGTACTGCGCATGGTTGTACCAGTCGCCGGCAAGATCATGGGTCGATTCGAAGCGTTCAACCAGCAGCAGTCGCGCCAGCGCCAGCCACGCCACCGGCCAGACCAGGGCGCCGAACCCCGACAGTCTGCGTTCGAGCCAGCCGCGGACGGCCGGCACTGCCTTCGATGCGAACTTGAGCAGCAACCACAGCACGACGGTGTAGGCCCACAGATAGGCGAGGAACCACAGGTGGTTCCAGGTCGGGGTGTCGATGCAGTCGCCGGGCGCGACGCAGTAGAAGTCCCCGCCGCGCAAGTAAATCCCCATGAAGGCGGCGTAGCCCAAGTGGTAGCCGCCCGGCACCTTTTCCACCAGTTCGTAATAGACCTGCGGTGGCACCACCACGAACATGCCGAACAGCAACGGCAACAGCAGCCGCCGCGAGCGCGGGCCCAGGAAGCGCTCGCCACCGCGTTGCGCCTTGCCCAGCAGGAAGGCGGTGGCGACGCCGGACACCACGAACAGCAGCGACATCCGCCATGGGCTGGTCAGCAGCATCAACGGCTCCAGAGCGGTGCCGGCAGACGGGCTTTTGACGTGCCAGTCCCAGCTCACGTAGTACATGCCCACGTGATAGAAGACCAGCAAGCCGAAGGCGAGGATGCGGACCCAATCGATGTCGTGGCGGCGTTGCATGGCGGTCGGCCCGTGGCGGGAAACTGCCGCCAGCGTTCGCCCTGGCACCCGCCGTCGCCAGCGTGAAGTGACCGTCCGATGCGGGTTTGGGACGAGCCGAAGGATGCGGGGGATGAGCCGGGGTGGGGCGGTGGCGGCGGACTCATACAATGCGCGGATGGAATCCTCCGCCCCCAGCCTCTACCAGCGCTACCTGCCATGGCGGCGCAGCGTCGAGATCGGGTTCTGGGTGGCCAGCTACCTGGTCGGCGCGATCGCCAACAGCATCACCGTCAACATGGACGGGCGCAGGCTGGGGCTGGGCTTTACAGCGTGGCAGCCGGCCGTCTGGGAAAGCAGTTCGGCGCTGGCGGCGCTTGTGCTGGTGCCGGCCGTGGTCTGGTTCACCCGCCGCTACCCGCTGCACCCGGACAACTGGCGACGGGTGCTGCCGGCGCACCTGCTCGGCAGCCTGGCGTGGTCGGCGCTGCACGTGATTGGCATGGTGGCGGTCCGCAAGGCGATCTACGCCAGCCAGGGCCAGCATTACGATTTCGGCGTGTGGTGGTGGGAATTCGGCTACGAATACCTCAAGGACATCCGTTCCTATGCCGGGGTGGTGCTGACCATCGAGGGCTATCGCTTCGTGATGCGCCGCCTGCAGGGCGAGGCCAGCCTGCTCTCGGCGCCGGACGAAGGCCCGCCGGTCGAGCCGCTGGAACGGCCGGAGCGCTTCCTGATCCGCAAGCTGGGCCGCGAGTTCCTGATCGCCGCCGACGACATCGAATGGCTGCAGGCCTCGGGCAATTACGTGAACCTGCGGGTGCGTGGGCACGATTACCCGCTGCGCAGCACCATCGCCGGGATCGAAGCCAGGCTGGACCCGGAACGCTTCGTGCGCGTCCAGCGCAGCTACATCGTCAATCTGGACGAGGTCGCCTCGATCGAGCCGCTGGACACTGGCGACGCCCGCGTCCACATGAAGGACGGCGCCAACCTGCCGTGCAGCCGCACCTATCGCGGTGGCCAGAAGCAGCGCTTCGGCACCGACGCCTGAGCCGCTTCAGTCGTCCAGCAGGCTCAGCGCATCGCCGTAATGCGCGGCCACGTGGTCGGTCTTGTCGCTCCTGATCTCGTACTGCGGCTTGTCCGGCGAGGCGCGGTGGCGATAGCCCCTGTAGTCGAAATCCTCCGTGTGAATCTTGATGATGCGGCCGCTCACGTGTCCGGCCTCCGAGTTCCAGCCCACATGGTCGCCGACCTTGAAGCTTTGTCTTGCAGGCATCACGGATTCTCCCGGCGCGGTCCAGCTTCCATCCTGCCTTGGCAGCGGCAAACGCCGGGTGAGGGCGGCCCGAAGCGGCCCCAGCTGCTAGAATTGCCGGCCGTTTCACCTGATGTCATTCGCCATGATCGAGCTCAATCCCGTCCGAGCACGCATCGCCGACCTGATCGGTCGCCTCGATGCGCTCCGGGGGTTTCTTTGACTACGACGCCAAGAAAGAGCGTCTAGAGGAAGTCGAACGGGAGCTGGAAAGCCCCGATGTCTGGAACGACCCCGAGCGCGCGCAGGCGCTGGGGCGCGAGAGGGCGCTGCTCGACAAGAATGTCAACGGCATCCGCAGCCTGACCGAGGGCCTGAACGGCGCCAGCGAGCTGCTGGAGCTGGCCGAGATGGAGGACGACGAGGAGATCGCGCTGGCCGTGGTCGCCGATGTCGATCGTTTCGAAAAGGACGTGGAGAAGCTGGAGTTCCAGCGCATGTTCTCCGGCAAGATGGATTCGCATTCGGCCTTCGTCGACATCCAGGCCGGCGCGGGCGGCACCGAGGCGCAGGACTGGGCCGAGATGCTGCTGCGCATGTACCTGCGTTGGGCGGATGGGCGCGGCTGGAAGGTCGAGCTGATGGAAGCCTCGGGCGGCGATGTCGCCGGCATCAAGTCGGCTACCTTCCGCGTCGAGGGCGAATACGCCTATGGCTGGCTGAAGACCGAGACCGGCGTGCATCGCCTGGTGCGCAAGTCGCCGTTCGATTCCGACAACCGCCGCCATACCAGCTTCACCAGCGTGTTCGTCTCGCCCGAAGTCGATGACAACATCGACATCGAGATCAATCCCGCCGACTTGCGCGTGGACGTGTACCGCTCCTCCGGCGCCGGTGGCCAGCACGTCAACAAGACCGAATCCGCGGTTCGCATCACCCACTTGCCGACCAACATCGTCGTCGCCTGCCAGAACGGCCGCAGCCAGCACCAGAACCGCGACACCGCGATGAAG
>DAIRVA010000065.1:0-10677 GCA_036803045.1 Lysobacter sp.
TGCATGACACCCTCGGCGCATCCGATGCCCTGGAGATCCCCATGCGCCAAGCCTTGATCGTGTTCTGCCTGCTGGCGGCGGCGTCTTTCGGTCCGGCGCGGGCTTCCGATCCGGTACCCGAGGTGAAGCGCCCGCCTGCGATCCCGCAGCCGGTCGGGAAACTGCACACCCTGCGCAACATCCCGGAGGCCTGTGCGCGCATCCAGGGCCGGTTCACCGGCGATGCGGCCGATCCCTACGCCTTCGCAATCGTTTCCGTCGGCGGGCGCTGCCAGCCGCGAGCGCGGCTGGTGGATGCCGCCAAGGCCCATCCGTCGGCGGAGACCGGCTGGGTGTTCAACGACCTGGTGAAGGTGCCCAGCGCCGAATGCCCGGCGCGGCAGGCGGTGGTGCGGGTATGGCGGCAGGACCTGACGGTTGCACCGCCGAAAGCCGACGCGCAGGGGACCAGCCGCATCTACCTCAAGAAAGGCCTGGAGGCCGCGCGCAAGGGACAGCTGCAGGCCATCCCGAGCTATGCGGTGGCGATGTCGCTCGAAGGCAAGTCCTGCGATTGAACCTGCGGTTCAATCCGGGATCAGCACGCGCTTCAGGCGTGCGCCGGCACCGGCCTTGATCGTCACGTCCTGTTTGCGGCAGCCGAAGTGGTCGGCCAACAGCGCGATCAGTTCGGCATTGGCCTTGCCATCGACCGGTGGCGATTTCAGCTGCGCCAGCCAGACGCCATCATCGCCCTCGGCCAGCGATTGCGTGCGCGCATTCGGCTTGACCTTGAGCTGCAGCGTGCGCATCAGGCGAAATCGAATCGGGCGTACTTGGGCAGGCCGTCGCGGGCGTAGGGCGGATAGGCTTCGCCGCGGATCAACGGCTGCAGGTAGCGGCGCGCGGCCTCGGTGATGCCGTAGCCGTCCTCGCGGATGAAATGGTCCGGCATGGTCTTTTCGGCGTTCGCGATGCGTTCCAGCGGCGCGGCTTCCACCCGCCAGCGATAGGGCGAATCGCTGACACGGCGGATCACCGGCATCGTCGCGTTCATGCCCTTCAGCGCGAACTGCACCGCCTTGCGGCCGACCGCCTGCGCATGGCGGAAGTCGGTCTCCGAGGCGATGTGGCGGGCCGAGCGCTGCAGGTAATCGGGCATCGCCCAGTGCACCTTGAGGCCCAGCGCCTCCTGCACGCGCCCGGCCAGGTGGCTGGCGACGCCACCCAGTTGGGTATGGCCGAAGCTGTCCTGGCCACCGCCCGCGTCGGCGACGAACTTGCCGGCGGCATCACGAATGCCCTCGCTCGCCACCACCACGCAGTAGCCGATGCGCTGGACCACCGCGTCGACGGCGGCGAGGAACGCGGCCTCGTCATACGTGCGTTCGGGGAACAGGATCAGGTGCGGGGCCTCGTCCGCCGTGCGCCCGGCCAGGCCAGCGGCTGCCGCCAGCCAGCCTGCGTGCCGGCCCATCGCCTCGTAGACGAAGACCTTGGTCGATGTCGAGGCCATCGCCGCCACATCGAGCGCGCATTCGCGCACCGAAACCGCCGTGTACTTGGCCGCGGAGCCGAAGCCCGGGCAGCAATCGGTGACGGCGAGGTCGTTGTCCACGGTCTTGGGCACGCCGATGCAGGTCAGCGGGTAGTCGAATTCCCTGGCCAGCTGGGAGACCTTCAGCGCGGTATCGGCCGAATCGTTGCCGCCGTTGTAGAGGAACCAGCGCACGTCGTGCCTGCGGAAGGTCTCCAGCAGTTGCTCGTAGCGGGCGCGGTCATCCTCCAGCGACTTCAGCTTGACCCGGCAGCTGCCGAACGCCCCGCCCGGGGTATGGGCGAGAGCGCGGATGTCGGACGGGCGCAGGGGCGCGGTGTCGATCAGATCGTCGCCGAGCACGCCCAGGATGCCGTTGCGGGCGGCCAGCACGGGCACGCCGTGGCTGCGCGCTTCCGCGATCACCGCGGAAGCGGTGGCGTTGATCACGGCGGTCACGCCGCCGGACTGGGCATAGAGCAGGGCGCCTTGCGGGCGGGCTTTCTTCGACATGGGCAGGGCAGTCAGGGGCGGTGGATGCGTTAAGCTGGTCTATGTTGCGCTGCACCCGAGTGTAGCGCCCGATCCCGAAATCTTCGTCATGGAGCACACGATGCGCCTGGTTCTTCTCGGCCCCCCCGGTTCCGGCAAAGGCACGCAGGCCGCGCGCCTGAAGGACCACCTGCAGGTCCCGCACATCTCCACCGGCGACCTGTTGCGCGCGGAAGTGGCCGCCGGCAGCAAGCTGGGGCTGGAGGCGAAGGAAGTCATGGCCCGCGGCGAGCTGGTCAGCGACGCCATCCTGCTGGGGATGCTGGAAGACCGCTTTTCGCGCGCCGACACTGCCAACGGCTTCATCCTGGACGGTTATCCGCGCAACTTGGCCCAGGCCGATGCGCTGGGCAGGCTGTTGTCGCGGATCGGGCAGAAGTTCGATGCCGCGGTGCAGCTGGACGTGCCGACCGAGCTCCTGGTCGAGCGCATTGCCGGCCGCGCCCAGGCCGAAGGCCGCGCGGACGACAGCCCGGAGTCGGTGCGCACGCGCCTCAAGGTCTACAACGACCAGACCGCGCCGGTCATCGACTACTACCGCCAGCAGGGCGAGTTGACCGTGATCGATGGCGTGGGCGAGCTGGACGACGTGTTCGCGCGGATCATCGAGGCGATCACGCCGGGCCAAGAGGTCGGCTGAGCCTCAGGCTTGCGGGTCGATGGCCGGAGGCCTCGCAAGTCGCTCCGCGACACTCGCCTGGTTGCGAGGTTTCCGGCCATCGACTTGAGCACTGCGGACGCCTCTCGACCATGAAACTCCACATCCTCGGCATCGCCGGCACCTTCATGGGCGGCGTCGCCGCGCTGGCCCGCGAGCTCGGGCACCAGGTCGAAGGCAGCGACCAGGCGGTGTATCCGCCGATGTCCACGCAGCTGGAAAAACTCGGCATCGCGCTGAAGCAGGGCTATGACCCGGCGCACATCAGCGCGGATGCCGAATCCATCGTCATCGGCAATGCGCTCTCGCGCGGGAACCCGGCGGTCGAGGCGGTGCTGGACGCGGGCCGCGCCTACACCAGCGGCGCCGAATGGCTGCGCGACCACGTGCTGCCGGGCCGCGAGGTGATCGCGGTCGCCGGCACCCACGGCAAGACCACGACGACCACCATCACGACGTATTTGTTGCAGGCGGCGGGCCGCGAGCCCGGCTTCCTGATCGGCGGTGTGGCCGAGGATTTCGGCGTCTCCGCGCGGATCGGCGCGGGCCGGGAGTTCGTGGTCGAGGCCGACGAATATGACACCGCGTTCTTCGACAAGCGCAGCAAGTTCGTCCATTACCGGCCCACGGTCGCCATCCTCAACAACCTCGAGTACGACCACGCCGACATCTTCCCGGACCTCGCCGCCATCGAGCGCCAGTTCCATCATTTGATCCGGACCGTGCCGCATCGCGGCCGGCTGATCGTCAACGGCGAGGACGACAATCTCAAGCGCGTGCTCACGATGGGCTGCTGGACGCCGGTGGAGACCTTCGGCATCGCCTCGGTGGATGACGAAGGCTTCGACTGGTCCGCGCGATTGGTGAATGCCGATGGCAGCGCGTTCGACGTCCTTCACGCAGGTGAGAAGATCGGCACCATCGAATGGCCGATGCTCGGCCGCCACAACGTGATGAACGGCCTGGCTGCACTGGCCGCTTGCCACGCGGTGGGCGTGGATGCCGCTTCGGTGATTCCGGCGCTGGCGAACTTCCGTAGCGTGAAACGCCGCATGGAAGTGGTCGCCGAGGTGGGTGGCGTCACCGTGTACGACGACTTCGCCCATCACCCGACCGCGATCCAGACCACGCTCGCCGGCCTGCGCGCCAAGGTGGGCGATGCACGCATCGTGGTGGCGATGGAGCCGCGTTCCAATTCGATGCGACTGGGGGCCCATGCAGACGCGCTGGCACCGTCGCTGGCGGGTGCGGACGTGGTGGTGTTCCTCGCCCGGCCCGAGCTGCCATGGGATGCGGACAAGGTGATCAATGATGTGCAGGGCGAGGCCATCGCCGTACCCGACGCGGACGTGCTGTTGGCCGAACTGGCCGTGCGCGTGCAGGCGGGCGACCACGTCGTGTTCATGTCGAATGGCGGCTTCGATGGCGCGCCGCGCCGCTTCGTCGCGCAACTGCGCGGCTGAGCCGAGCTAGTCGCGGGTGGTGACCATCCGCAGCACGCGGATGCCGTCGTCGCGCGCGCCTTCCTCGCGCCGCTCGATGTCCCGGGTGTCGGCCAACAGCTGCGCATAAGCGCTGCCTTCGTCATCCACCGGCAGCCACAGGGAAGCGACCGACAATACGCGGCGGTAGCGCATCGTCTGCACGGTACCGACCCAGAGCGGAATGTCGCCTTTCAGCTTGGCCGGTGCCGGCCACAGGCGCAGCACCAGGCGTTCGTCCGGATGCGCGCCGGCATGCACCATCAGCAGCGATTCCGGGCGGCCTTCCAGTGCGGCCGGCAGGATGGGTTGGCGTTCGAGCGGCGTATCGCCATCGAGCAGGCCGAGCGTATCGGCCCAGCCGGCCTGCGGCTTCACCCGCCAGCCCTCTACTTCCAGCACGGTCTGCAGCGGCACCAACGGTCCGGCCACCTGAACCCCCAGTGGCCAGCGTATGCGGTCGCCGCGGGCATTGCGGGTGCCGGGCAGGCGCATCCAGCCCACGTCCCGCCAGTCCTCGAAGCTCATCGTCTCGGACGGCGGTGGGGAGAAGCGAGCCAGCAGTCGTTCCGTACCGCGAGGTGCATGCCAGAGCGCGGCCAGCGCGAATACCCCGTAGAAGATGATCGCCAACGGCCGCATCCAGAATGAACGCGCCACGTGCCGGCGGTAGGCGATGCCCAGCACCAGCACCCAGAGCAGGCCGAAGATCACCCCGCTGACCACGTCGCTGAGCCAGTGGGCACCCAGGTAGAGGCGGGCGAAGGCGGTCAGGGTGACCAGCACGCCCGTGCAGAGATAGGGCCAGACCCGCCGTCGACCCGGCCATTCGCGTGCGATCAGCACGGAGAAGAAGCCGAAGGCGATCGTCGCCATCGTCACCGTGACCGAGGGGAATCCGAAGCCATCCGGTGCGGTCGGTGGCCTTGGCATCGTCACCAGGAGCTTGACCAGCATGGTCGCCAGCCAACCGAAGAGCAGTGCCGCCAGCCAGTGCGCGGCCGCCAACCAGCGGCGGCGCCAGACCAGCCATGCCATGCCAGCGACCACCGCGGGAGCCAATACCTGCACGTCGCCCAGGCGCGACAGCGCGGCCATCAGGTTGTCGGCCAGTGGGTTGCGCAGCGCGAACATGGCCTCGTACACGCGATGGTCCAGCGCCAGCGGCCCGCCGCGCGCCAGCATCGCCGCCAGCCACATCAGTGCCGTCCAGGACATCGCCAGCAGTGCGGCCAGCAACAGCAGCAGCGAAGGGGATTCCGGCCGGTTGGGATCCACCAGGTAGGTGGCCGCCCGCCCCAGCAGCGGGTGTTCGCGCGACCAGTGCAACAGGCGTGCCATCAGGCTGTCCGTGTGCAGGGCGAACCAGCGGGATCCGTACACCACCAGGGCCCATACCGTGGCGACGACCGCCAGCAGCACCACCAGCACCAGCGCCAGCTTGTCGGCGACGGCGGCGACGGCATCGTACGACTTGCCGAAGATCCAGCCCGGAGCCAGGAACAGCAGAGCCCAGAGCACGCAGGCCAGCGCGCTGGCCGGAGCATAGCGGGCGAAGGGCATGCGCAGCATGCCGGCGATGGCGGGCACGAACGGGCGCACCGCACCGATGAAGCGGGCGATGAAGATGCTCTTGATCCCGTTGCGCAGGAAGAGCCGTTCGCCGCGGTCGATGAATTGCGGGTAGCGGCGGAACAGCCACAACCCGCGCATGTTCGGTCCCCAGCGATGGCCGATCCAGTAGCTCAATGCATCGCCGATGAAGGCACCGGATGCGGCCGCGGCGAGGATATAGGGGCCGTTGACGTGACCGAGCCCGATCAGGACGCCGACGGCGAACAGCAGCGGCAGGGCGGGAACCACGATGCCGACCACGGCCAGCGCGTCGCAGAACGAGATCAGGAAGGCGATGGCGCCCGCCGCCACCGGATGGGCGCCGACCCACGCGACGAGTTGGTCGAGCCATGGCGAGGACATGGCCCGATTATAGGAGCCACATCCAGCGTGCGGCGATGATGACGGCTTCGATCCGGGGCCGTGGACCTATACTTCATTCAACCCACATCAACGGACGTTGCACTTGGATACGCTTCAGGGCAAGACGCTCCTCATCACCGGCGCATCGCGCGGCATCGGCCGTGCCATCGCGCTGCGCGCGGCGCAGGATGGCGCCAACATCGCCATCGTCGCCAAATCGGGCGTGGCCAATCCCAAGCTGCCCGGCACCATCCACAGCGTGGCCGAGGAAGTACGGGCCGCAGGCGGACAGGCGTTGCCGATCCAGTGCGACATCCGCGACGAGGACGAAGTCCGCGCCGCGGTCGCCGCGACGGTCAGGGAATTCGGCGGCCTCGACATCCTCGTCAACAACGCCAGCGCGATCTGGCTGGCCGGCGCACTGGACACGCCGATGAAGCGCTATGACCTGATGACGCAGGTGAACTCGCGCGGCAGCTTCCTGTGCGCGCAGGCCGCGCTGCCGGAGCTGATGAAGTCGACCAACCCGCACATCCTCACCCTCGCGCCGCCGCCGTCGCTGGACCCGAAGTGGTGGGCGCCGCACGCCGCCTACACGCTGGCCAAGATGGGCATGAGCTTCGTGACGCTGGGTCTGGCCGGTGAGTTCGGCCGCAAGGGCGTCGCGGTCAACGCGCTGTGGCCCAAGACCATCATCGCCACCGATGCGCTCAACATGATCCCGGGCGTGGAGATCGATCGATGCCGGAAGCCCGAAATCGTCGCCGATGCCGTGCGCGAAGTATTGGTCCGCGATGCGAAAAGCAACAACGGCCGCTTCTTCATCGACGAGGAAGTCCTGCGCGAAGCCGGCGTCACCGATTTCGCGGGCTATGCGGTGGACCCGTCCAAGCCGCTGCTGCCGGACCTCTTCCTCGACCCGACCCCATGAAATACCTGCACACGATGATCCGCGTCCGCGACCTGGACGCGAGCTTGCGCTTCTTCTGCGAGGGCCTGGGGCTGCGCGAGAGCCGGCGCATGGAGGTCGAGGCCGGGCGTTTCACCCTCATCTTCCTCGCCGCCGAGGAATCGCCCGAGGCCGAGGTCGAGCTGACCTACAACTGGCCGGCCGAGGACGGCAGCACCGAGGATTACGGCAGCGGCCGCAACTTCGGCCACCTGACCTTCCGCGTGGACGACATCCACGCCAAATGCGCGCACCTGCAATCGATGGGCTACACCATCCACCGCCCGCCGCGCGACGGCCACATGGCCTTCGTCAAATCGCCCGACGGCATTTCGGTGGAGTTGTTGCAGGACGGCACCCTGCCACCGCAAGAGCCGTGGGTGTCGATGCCGAATATCGGGAGTTGGTGATGACAACGATGCACGACGACACCGAATCGCTGCTGGGCATCGGGCGCGACCGCTACGTGCCGGTATACAAGCCGCGCGCGATGGTGCTGGACCATGGCCGCGGCTCGCGGCTGTGGGACAAGGCTGGCAAGGAATATGTGGATCTGGCCGGTGGCATCGCCGTGTGCGCGCTGGGCCATGCCGATCCCGAGTTGATCGAGGCACTGACCACGCAGGCGGGCAAGCTCTGGCACACCAGCAACGTCTTCAACAGCGAGCCGCCGCTGCGCCTGGCCGAGGAGCTGGTCGCGGCGTCGAAGTTCGCCGAGCGCGTGTTCCTGTGCAACTCCGGGGCCGAGGCCAACGAGGCCGCGATCAAGCTGGTGCGCAAGCACGCCGCATCGCAAGGGCGTCCGCCGGACCAGCGCGTCATTGTCACCGCGCGAGGCAGCTTCCACGGACGCACGCTGGCCGCGGTCACCGCGACCGCGCAGCCGAAGTACCAGGAAGGCTACGAACCGCTGCCCGGCGGCTTCCGCTACGTCGATTTCAACGATCTCGCCCAGCTCGAGGCGGCGATGGTGCATGGCGATGTCTGCGCCGTGATGCTCGAGCCCGTGCAGGGCGAAGGCGGGGTGATGCCTGCAGCGGAAGGCTATCTGCAGGGCGTGCGCACGCTGTGCAACCGGCATGACGCGTTGCTGGTGCTGGACGAGATCCAGTGCGGCATGGGCCGCACGGGACCGCTGTTCCCGCACTGGGCCGACAACGTCGTGCCGGATGTCGTGACGCTCGCCAAGGCGCTGGGCGGCGGTATCCCGATCGGCGCGATGCTGGTCGGCCCCGAGGCGGCGCAAACCCTGCAATTCGGTGCGCATGGCACCACCTTCGGTGGCAATCCGCTGGCCGCGGCCGTGGCACGCGTGGCGTTGCGGCGAATCGCCTCCGACGACATCTCCGCCAATGTCGCGTGGCAATCGCAGGCCATCCGCGACGGGCTGGATGCGATCAACGCCGAGATGGATGTCTTCGATGAAGTGCGTGGCCGTGGATTGATGCTGGGCGCGGTGCTGAAACCGGCCTTGGCAGGACGCGCCGGCGAAATCCTCGATGCCGCCGCATCGCACGGGCTGCTGTTGCTGCAGGCCGGCCCGGACGTGCTGCGCTTCGTGCCGGCGCTCAACATCACCGACGAGGACGTCGCCGAGGGTCTGCAGCGCCTGCGCCGCGCGCTGGGCGACATCGCGGCTTAAACCGGTTCGCTGTCCTCGCCGCGATCGGGCAGGCAGCGCCCGCACTTGCGGCAATACCAAGCGTCGGTTTCGTGGTCGGGCAGCCCGCACTGCGGGCAGCGCACCGCCATCCGGCTGCGCTCGCGCATGGTGCGGGCCAGCTCGGCGGTGTAGATGCCGGTCGGCACCGCGATGATGCTGTAACCGATCAGGATCAGCACCGAGGTCACGAACCGGCCGATGGGCGTGGCCGGCGCGATGTCGCCGAAGCCCACGGTCGCCATCGTCACCACCGCCCAATACATGCCGGTCGGGATGCTGTGGAAGCCGCCTGCCGGGCCCTCGATCACGTACATCAGCGCGCCGAAGATCACCGTGATCGTGAGCAGGGTGGCGATGAACACCGCGATCTTGCGCCGGCTGCGCAGCAGCGACTGGATCAGCACGCCGGCCTCGCTCGAATACTCGACCAGCTTCAGGATGCGGAAAATCCGCAGCAGGCGCAGGATGCGCACCACGGTGAGCGACGCGCTGACCGGGAACAGCAGCGACAGAAACGTCGGCAGGATCGACAGCAGGTCGATCGCGCCGAAGAAACTGGTCGCGTAGCGGAGCGGGCGCTTCACCACCCACAGGCGCACCAGGTATTCGGCGGTGAAGACCAGGGTGAAGAACCACTCGGCGGCGTAGAGCACGCCATGCCAGCGCAGCTTGATCGCCGGCACGCTGTCGAGCATCACCACCAGCACGCTGGCGAGGATCGCGACGATCAGCAGGATGTCGAAATCGCGTTCGAGCCGGCCCTCGTGATCGAAGATGATGTGGAACAGGCGGTTGCGCAGGCCGCTTTGCGCGGCGGGCAGGTGCTTGCGCTCGAACAGGCCCGGTGACTTGTCTTCGTGGCGCGCGTGCAGTGGATCCATCGGGGAAACGATGCCGTCGTGCGGGGTTACAGCGCGTGAAACGCGGCGCGCGCGGCCTCGATCGTCGCGGCGATGACCGCATCGTCGTGCGCGCTGGACACGAAGCCGGCCTCGAACGCCGAAGGCGCGAGGAACACGCCGCGATCCAGCATCTCGTGGAAGAAGCGGTTGAACGCCGCAGTGTCGCAGGCCAGCGCGCCGGCATAGGTGTCCACCTTGTCTGCGCTGAAGAACAGCCCGAACATCCCGCCCACGCGCTGCGTGCTGAACGGCACGCCGGCGTCCCGCGCCGCCGCCTCCAGCCCGTCGCAGAGCGCGTTGGACTTGGCTTCCAGCGCGTCGTGGAAACCCGGCACCTGGATCAACTTCAACATTGCGAGCCCCGCCGCCATCGCCACCGGATTGCCGCTCAGCGTGCCGGCCTGATATATCGGCCCGGCGGGCGAGATCTGCTGCATCAGTTCGCGCTTGCCGCCATAGGCACCAACCGGCATGCCGCCGCCGATCACCTTGCCAAAGGTACTGAGGTCGGGCGTCACGCGGTAGCGTGCCTGCGCGCCGCCCAGTGCCACGCGGAAGCCGGTCATCACCTCGTCGAAGATCAGCAGCGCACCGTGTCGGGTGCACAGGTCGCGCAGGTGCTGCAGGAAGCCTTCGCGCGGCGGCAGGCAGTTGGCGTTGCCGACCACCGGTTCGATGATCAGGCAGGCGATGTCTTCTCCGCATTCGTCGAACAGCGCCGTGGCCGCATCGAAATCGTTGTACGGAAGCGTCAGTGTCAGGTCGGCCAATGCCTTCGGCACGCCGGGCGATGTCGGCACGCCGAAGGTCAGCGCGCCGCTGCCGGCCTTGACCAGGAAGCTGTCGCCATGGCCGTGGTAGCCGCCCTCGAACTTGACCATCCGCATGCGGCCGGTTGCGCCGCGCGCCAGGCGGATCGCCGACAGCGTGGCCTCGGTGCCGGAGTTCACCATCCGCACCATCTCGCAGCTGGGGATCA
>DAIRVA010000066.1:0-10633 GCA_036803045.1 Lysobacter sp.
GTTGCGGCCCTGCTTGGCCGAGCCGCCCGCCGAGTCGCCCTCGACGATGAACAGCTCCGACAGCGCCGGATCCTTCTCCTGGCAGTCGGCCAGCTTGCCCGGCAGTCCGGCGATATCCAGCGCGCCCTTGCGGCGGGTCAGGTCGCGGGCCTTGCGCGCGGCCTCGCGGGCGCGGGCGGCATCGACGATCTTGCCGGCGATCGCACGCGCCTCGTTGGGATGTTCCTGAAGGAACTCCTCCAAACGTGCGCCGAACGTGCCCTCAACAACCGGCCGCACCTCGGACGAAACCAGCTTCTCCTTGGTCTGGCTGGAGAAGCTCGGGTCCGGCACCTTGACCGACAGCACCGCGATCAGGCCCTCGCGCATGTCGTCGCCCGACAAGGTCACCTTGGCCTGCTTGGCGATGCCGCTCTGTTCGATGTAGTTGCTCAACGTGCGCGTCAGCGCCGCACGAAAGCCGATCAAATGGGTACCGCCATCCTTCTGCGGGATGTTGTTGGTGAAGCAGAACATCGTTTCCTGGTAGGCGTCGGTCCACTGCAGGGCCACGTCCACGGTGATGCCGTTCTGCTCGCCAGTCACCGAAATCACGTTCGGGTGCAGTGGCGTCTTCAAATGCGCCAGGTGCTCGACGAAGCTGCGGATGCCGCCTTCGTACTCGAACGTCGTGGTCTCCCCTTCCCCGCGCTCGTCGGTCAGGGTGATCTTGACGCCGGAATTGAGGAAGCTCAGCTCGCGCAGGCGGCGGGCAAGGATGTCGTAGTGGAATTCGGTATCGGTAAAAATTTCCGCCGAGGGCCAGAAACGCAGCGTGGTGCCTTGCCGGCTGCCTTGATCCCCTACCCGCTTCAGCGGATACACCGGCTCGCCCAGGTGGTATTCCTGCTGGTAATGCCCGCCATCGCGCCAGATGTCGAGGGTCAGCTTGTCCGATAGCGCATTGACCACCGACACGCCGACGCCGTGCAGGCCGCCCGAGACCTTGTAGCTGTTGTCGTCGAACTTACCGCCGGCGTGCAGCACGGTCATGATGACCTCGGCCGCCGAGACGCCTTCTTCCTTGTGGATGTCGACCGGAATGCCGCGGCCGTTGTCCGACACCGACACCGAGCCATCCTCGTGGATGGTGGCGATGATTTCGTCGGCGTGGCCGGCCAGCGCCTCGTCCACCGAGTTGTCGACCACCTCGAACACCATGTGGTGCAGGCCAGTGCCGTCGTGCACATCGCCGATGTACATGCCTGGACGCTTGCGCACGGCCTCGAGGCCGCGCAACACGGTGATCTTGCTGGAATCGTAGTTCGCGTTGGGTTGGCCGGGGGCGGCCTCGGTCGCTTCCGTCATGCGGATGGGAACTCCGGTGGGGCGCGGCCAGAACGGCACGCCGAAAGGCTGGATTTCAACGGATTATTGTAGCATCCAGCATCTCCGGCCGACTCCGTGGGTCAGGCTTCGATTATCCCCCGGCCATGTTCCACGTGGAACTTTCGAACGGCTGCCTGGGCCAGTTCGGGCGGCACCTCGACTCCGGTCATGAAGACCTGGGCGCCATCGTGGAGCAGTTGTTCCAGGACGCGCCTCCGGTGGCTGGCATCCAGTTCGGAAGCAAAGTCGTCCAGCAACACGACCGGCCATTCACCCCTCGCCTCATGCAAATGGCGCGCCTGGGCCAACAGGCAAGCCAGCGCCACCAGTTTGGCCTGACCCCGCGAGTAAGGCTCCCGGCCCGGGCGGGCGACGAAATCCACCCGCCAATCGGCCCGATGCGGGCCGACGCCGGTGTGCCCGAGGGCAAGGTCGCGCTCGCGGCCCAGCAACAAGGCATCCTCCAGCGGCATCGCTTCCTGTTTCCACCCGGGGTGCAGACTCAGGGCAGCGATGCCGAATGTCGGCACCAGTTGTTCGGTGACGGCCTGGAGATGAGGAAGCAGGGCGGCGACATAGGCTTCGCGGTGCCGTTGCAAAGGCTCGCCCGCTTCCGCCAACTCTCGATCCCAGACATCCAGCTGGGCGCCGGCATGTCGCGCCTTGAGCAGGGCGTTCCGTTGTTTCAGGGCGCGGATGTAGCGTCGCCATTGCCGAAGATAATCGGGTTCCACGTGGAACAGGCCCCAGTCGAGGTAGCGTCGCCGCGGCTCGGCACTTCCGGAGACCAACGCATGGCTGGTCGGCTCGAACGTGGCAACCGCGAACGCTGCACACAGGTCACCCAACTGGGTGACGGTTTCGCCATCCAGACGGGCTTCCCAGCTCGAGCCGGCATGCCGCAATCCCGCGCGGTGGCTGCGGTCGGCTGCATCATTCCATTCGACGTAGATCCCGAGGGCGTCGGCCCCGGTGCGCACCAGTCCATCGCGAACCCGCCCACGGAAGCTGCGCCCATACCCCAGCAAGTGCACCGCTTCCAGCACACTAGTCTTGCCGGCACCGTTCCCGCCCACCAGCAGGTTCAGGCCCGGAGCCGGTGCCAATCGCGCTTCGGGAATCGAACGCACATCCTGCAGATCGAGGCGCGTGATCCGCATTTCAACGCGCGCGCCATGCGAAACCGCCCGGACAGGCCGGGCGGTCGAGTTTCACGTGGAACAGTATTCGGGCCATGTCAAAGGCGAAGCGGCATCACCACGTGCCGGCTGCGATCATTGCCGGCTTCCTGCACCAAGGCTGAGGAATTCGCGTCGCGCATCGACAGCACGACCTGTTCGTCGCGCAGGGCCGTCAAGGCATCCAGCAGGTAGGTCACGTTGAAGCCGATGGCCAGGCCGTCGACCTTGGTCTCGGCCTCGACGTCTTCCTGCGCTTCTTCCTGCTCCGGATTGTTGGTCTGGATGCGCACCTGCCCAGGAGATACCTCGACGCGGACGCCGCGGTATTTCTCGTTCGACAGGATCGCCGCCCGCTGCAGGGCAGCACGCAGCGTCTCCCGGTCCACCTTGACCTGCTTGTCGGCACCAATCGGGATCACTGCTTCGTAATCGGGGAAGCGGCCATCGATCAGCTTCGAGGTGAAGGTAACATCGTCGCGCTTGACGCGGATGTGGTTTCGGCCCAACTCCAGGTCGAGCACGCGATCACCGCCTTCAAGCAGGCGTTGCAGTTCTTGCACGCCCTTGCGCGGCACGATGATCTGGCGCTTCTGCCCGCGCTGGTCAAGCTTTGCCTCGCACAGGGCCAGGCGATGTCCATCAGTGGCTACGCAGCGCAGCGTATCGTCGCGCAGGTCGAACAACAGGCCGTTGAGGTAGTAACGCACGTCCTGCTGAGCCATCGCGAATGCAGTGCGATCGATCAGCTCCTTCAAAGCGGATTCCGGCACCTGGACGTGTTCAGTGGCGTCGACTTCGTCGATGGACGGGAAGTCGTTGGCCGGCAGGCTCGATAGGCTGAAACGGCTGCGTCCGGCCTGCACGTTGATCTTGTCGCCGCTCTGGCTGACGGTGACTTTGCTCCCATCCGGGAGGGCACGGACGATGTCGAAGAACTTGCGCGCGGGGATCGTCGTTTCTCCCGACTCCGTGTCCTGCGCTTCGGCCTTGGCGATCATCTCGACTTCAAGGTCGGTCCCGGTCAAGGAAATGCTTCCTGGTTCGACCTTCAGGTACAGGTTGGCCAGGACAGGCAACGTCTGCCTCCGTTCAACCACGTTGACGACCTGGGCGAGAGGCTTGAGCAGGACTTCGCGTTGCAGGGAGAAGCGCATGGATTTGTCCTTGATGTCGGTCGTGCCGTATTGCTTTTACAAGAGAGTAAATAATCAAAAGCGGTGGTGGAGGAGGGCGGATTTTCAGGGGAAAACCAACTCAAACCATTGTTTTAAAAGAATTTTGTCGGGCATTCAACCCGCGTAAAACCCCGGAACAACCGTGGAGCTTCCTGTGGATAAAATTTGGCTCCGCTATTTCCCCCCGGTTGTCCACAACTTGTCCACAAGGCCGTCAGGTGGAAGTCACTCGGTCAATTTCCGCAACAACTTGTCCCAGTCCTCATGTATCTTCGCATCGGTTTCCACCAAGCTGCGGACCTGCCTGCAGGCATGCAGCACGGTGGTGTGATCCCGCCCGCCGAAGGCGTCCCCGATTTCCGGCAGGCTGTGTTCGGTCAACTCCTTCGCCAACGCCATCGCGACCTGGCGCGGACGCGCCAACGACCGGGTGCGGCGCTTGGAGAGGAGTTCCCTCAACGGTAGCCCGTAGTAGTCTGCCACGGTCTTCTGAATGTTGGGGATGGAGACTAGGGCCTGCTGGGCCCTGAAAAGATCCCGCAGGGTCTCCTGGGCGAATTCGGCCGTGATCAGTTGTCCGGTGAAATGGGCCCGGGCTGCCAGCGTGTTGAGGGCGCCTTCCAGGTCGCGCACGTTGGAGTGCATTCGCTTGGCGAGGAGCTGGGCCACGGTTTCCGGCAGTTCGATTCCCCGCTCACTGGCCTTGGCCAACACGATCTGGGCCCGGGTCTCGAAATCCGGTGGGTCGATCGCCACCGACAACCCCCAGGCCAGCCTCGATTTCAAGCGGGATTCCAACCCCTCGACCTCGCGCGGATAACGGTCGCAGGTCAGGATGATCTGTTGCCGGCCTTCGAAGAGCATGTTGAAGGTGTGGAAGAACTCTTCCTGGGTCCGTTCCTTGCCGGCAAAGAACTGGATGTCGTCCAGCAGCAGCGCATCCACCTGCTGCAGGCGGCGCTTGAACTGGTCGACGTTGCGGTCCTGCAGGGCGCGGAAGAACTCGTTGTAGAACTCGTTCGAACGCAGGTAGAGCACGCGTGCGCCCGGGTTGAGTCGGCGCATCTCGTTGCCGGCGGCGAACATCAAATGGGTCTTGCCCAGGCCGGTGCCGCCGTAGAGCAGGAGCGGGTTGTGCAGCCGCTCCCCGGGCTTCTGCGCGGCCTGCCAGGCGGCCGCGCGCGCCATCTGGTTGCTGCGGCCCTCGACGAAATTGGCGAAGGTGTATTGCGCGTCGACGTTGCCGTGGAACGGTTCGGGGCTGGTGACAACACCGGGCGTGGCCTGCCGGGCCGGGATGGCAGCGGCGCGCTCGATGGGCGCGGCTGCGCCGATCTCGAGCTGGACCTCGTCCTTGCCGGTGAAGTGGGCGAGCAGTTCGCGGATGCGCGGCAGGTGGCGGTCGCGCACGACTTCGAGCACGAAGGCGTTGGGCGCGTAGAGGACCAACCCCTGCGGCTGGCTTCTGGCCTGCAGCGGCCGCAGCCAGGTGTGGACGTCTTCGACCGGCAGTTCCGCCTCGAGGCGTTCCATGCAGCGCGGCCAGAGCGACAGGGCATCGGTCGGCGCGGGAACGGTGGGCATGTTCATGGCGGAAAGGGGCGGATGGCGCGTGGAGCGGCAGGTTAACACTGCTGGCCGGCTACCCGGATCGGGGAGAGGCGATTGATTGACAATGGGGGGACTCCGGGATAGCATTTCGGGTTCCGTTCAGAACTTCTGCCGCGATCATGGCCACCAAGCGTACCTTCCAGCCCAGCAACCTGAAGCGCAAGCGCGACCATGGCTTTCGCGCCCGCATGAAGACGGCCGACGGCCGCAAGGTGCTGGCTCGCCGCCGCGCCAAGGGCCGCAAGGTCCTGTCCGCCTGATTGTCCGCACGGCCGGCGTTCCGCGCCCGTGGGGCTTTTGGCATCGATGCCGGGCCCTTTCGCCGAGATGACATCCGACTGCCCCGCCCGTTTCCCGAAAACGGCGCGGGTGCGTTCGCGCGCGGCCTACGCGCGGGTGTTCGAGAAGGCGCGGCGTTGCCACCATCCGGCGCTGACCCTGCACATGGCACCCGCCGAGAACGGTGTGGAGGAAGCACGCCTCGGATTGGCCGTCTCGCGCAAGGTCGATGCCCGGGCGGTCGGACGCAATCGCATCAAGCGCGTGCTGCGCGAAACGTTCCGCCTGCATCGCGACCGTCTCGCCCCCGGCTCCTTCGTCGTCGTCGCCAAGCCGGCGGCGGCGGGCATCGACAATATCCAGCTGGCGGAAGCCTTCTTCGACGTGCTGCGCCGCGCCGGTGCGTTGCCGCGACCGGATGCGACCGGCACAATGCAGGGTGACACCCCTTCCCGTTCCCGTGGGCCGCGCGGCAATCGGCCCGATTTGAGCATGCCCGAATGAACCAAACCCGCCTTTTCCTTTTCCTGGCTTGGCTGATGGTGGCCGTGTTGCTGTGGATGGAGTGGGGCAAGGAGCAGCGGGCCGCGGATCCGGCAGCTGCGCCTGTGGCCCAGGTGGCGGCTCCACCGGCGATGGTGCCCGGTCAACCGGCGGCGGCAGTCGCGCCGGCCGGTCCGATACCCCAGGCCAAGGTGCCCGTGGCGCCCGGACAGGGTCCGGTGATCCGCCCCTCGCCAGCCGCGGCGGGCGTGGTCGTGAATACGGACGTGCTGCGGCTGACGCTCGATGGCGGCAACGTGCGTGAGGCCGACCTGCTCAAGTTCCCGCAGACCCGGGATGCCGACAGCCCGCCGGTGATCATGTTCGATCCCGACCCGAGTCGCTTCTATGCCGCGCAAAGCGGGTGGGTGGGGCAGGGCGGCGCCGCGGCGCCCAACCATGCTGCGGGCTTCGTGCCGGCCGCACCGGAAACCACATACACGATGGCGTCCGGGAAGGATTCGCTGGAGGTCCCGTTCGTCTGGAATGGACCTGATGGCGTGATCATCCGCCGCACTTACCTCTTCAAGCGCGGCAGTTACTCGGTGGAGGTCCGCGATGTGGCGAGCAACGCCGGGGCCGCGCCTTGGAGCGGCTACGTGTACCGGCAGCTGGTGCGCGTGCCACCGCAGATCCAATCCAACATGTTCCACCCGGAGTCGTACAGCTTCCGCGGCGCGACCTGGTACAGCAAGGACGGCGGTTACGAGCGTCGGCCGTTCAACGATTACCTCGACGGCGGCAAGTTGAACCAGACCATCGCCGGGGGTTGGCTGGCGATGCTGCAGCACCACTTCTTCAGCGCCTGGGTCCCGCAGCCGGACCAGCCGGCCTTGTATGCGCTCGACCAGCAAGGCGGCGCGGCTTCGATCTCGGCGACCGGCCCGCAGTTCACGCTGGCGCCGGGACAGAGCGCGACCACCTCGGCCAAGCTCTGGGTCGGTCCCAAGCAGGTGGATTTGATCCAGGCGCAGGGCATTCCCAAGCTTGATCGCGCGGTCGACTACAGCCGCTTCGACATCTTCGCGATGCTGGGCGAAGGCCTGTTCTGGATCCTGTCCAAGCTGCACGCGTTGATCGGCAACTGGGGCTGGGCGATCATCGGCCTCGTCGTGCTGCTGAAGCTGGCGCTGTTCCCGCTGTCGAACGCGCAGTACAAGTCGGCGGCGAAGATGCGCAAGTTCCAGCCGCGCCTGGCGCAGCTGAAGGAACGCTACGGCGACGACAAGCAGAAGTTCCAGCAGGCGATGATGGAGCTGTACAAGACCGAGAAGATCAATCCGGTCGGGGGCTGCCTGCCCATCATCCCGCAGATCATCATCTTCATGACCCTGTACTGGGTGCTGTCCGAGGCGGTCGAGCTGCGCCACGCGCCGTGGATCGGCTGGATCCACGACCTCACCGCGCGCGATCCGTACTTCATCCTGCCGGTGCTCAACGCCGCGATCATGATTGCGACCCAGCACCTGACGCCGATGGCACCGGGCATGGACCCGATGCAGCAGAAGATGATGAAGGCGATGCCGGTCGTGTTCGGCGGCCTGCTCGCCTTCCTGCCGGCGGGCCTGGTGCTCTATCAGGTTGCCAACGGTGGCCTGGGCCTCCTGCAGCAGTGGTACATGCTGAAGAAGTACGGCGATGCCGCCCCGAGCAAGGGCGCGCCGGCGAAGACGGTGAAGAAGTGACGAGATCGGGCCCGCAACGCGGGCCCGATCGTTTTGCGATGCTGGAAGGATGAGCGACCCCGCAAGCCCGCCGCGCGACACCCTGGTCGCCATCGCCACCGCACAGGGCGCCGGCGGCGTCGGCATCGTGCGCCTGTCGGGCCCTCGCGCGATCGGGATTGCCGAGGCGATGTGTGAGCAGGCCCTGCCCGTGCGCGAGGCGAAGTACGCCCGCTTCCGCGACGCCGAAGGCGGCCTGATCGACGACGGCATCGCGCTGGTCTTCCGCGCACCCGCCAGCTTCACCGGGGAGGACGTCGCCGAACTGCAGGCGCACGGCAGCCCGGTGCTGCTGCGGCAACTGGTCGATGCCGCGATCGCGCACGGCGCGCGACAGGCCGGCCCGGGGGAGTTCAGCGCGCGCGCTTTCGAGCACGGCAAGCTCGACCTTGCCCAGGCCGAAGCCTTGGCGGATCTGATCGCCGCCGGCAGCGCGCAGGCCGCGCGCGCAGCGCGACGGTCGCTCGATGGTGCGTTCTCGCGCGAGGTCGAGGCCATCGCCGCGCGGCTGATGGCGCTGCGCGTACAGGCCGAGGCTGCGATCGATTTCGTCGACGAACCGCTGGAAACCTTGTCGGAGGCGCGGCTCGGGGCGACCCTCGCCGGCATCCGCGACGACCTGGCGCGGCTGCGCGCACGGGCCGAAGCCGGGCAGCGCCTGCGCGATGGCCTGCACGCGGTGATCATCGGGCCGCCGAACGCGGGCAAGAGTTCGTTGCTCAACGCCTTGGCGCGCAGCGAGCGCGCCATCGTCACCGACATCGCCGGCACCACCCGCGACCTGCTGCGCGAAACCGTGCGGGTGGGCGACGTGGAACTGATGCTGGTCGATACCGCCGGCCTGCGCGAGAGCGGCGATGCCATCGAGCAGGAAGGCATCCGCCGCGCCGAAGCCGAGCTCGCGCGCGCCGACCTTGCCCTGGTGGTTCTGGATGCGCGTGAGCCCGGAGCGTTGGCCGCTTTCGAAGCCCGGTTGGCCGCGGTGCCGCATCGCCTGGTCATCCACAACAAGACGGACTTGCCGGAAGTCACGGATATGCCGGCATCGGCCGATGTGCTTCGGGTGTCGGTCCGCGACGGCACGGGCCTTTCCGCGCTGGAGGCGGCGATCGCCGCGGTCGCACGCGGCGATCTGGCGGCGGGTGAGGGCGCGTTCTCCGCGCGGGCGCGCCAAGTGAGCGCGCTCGGCGCCTGCGCGGACTGGCTGACTGGCGCAGCGGACGAGCTGCGGGCGGGACGCCCCGAACTGGCTGCCGAAGCGTTGAGGCTGGCGCAGGAGGGCTTGGGCGAGATCACCGGACGCACTCTTCCCGATGAGCTGCTGGGCGCGATCTTCTCGACGTTCTGCATCGGCAAATAGCCGCGCCAAGCGATCGAAACCGGCTGATCGAATGAGAATCGCTCTCGAGAGAGCCGACGGAAGCCATTAAACTGTCGTTCAGTGGCCGATCGCCCGGTCCAATTGACTTCGATCAAGGGGCGGCGAGCGGACACCCCCAACAATGCCGGCGACACCGAGGACTCTGCAATGGACAACAACGCCAAGGGCTTCTACAACGACAAGGTGGTGATGCAATTCGCCATCGCCACCGTGCTGTGGGGCGTGGTCGGCATGCTGGTGGGCGTGATCATCGCCGCCCAGCTGTACTGGCCAACCCTGACCGACGGGATTCCGTGGTTGCAATACGGCCGCCTGCGCCCGTTGCACACCAACGCGGTGATCTTCGCGTTCGGCGGCTCCGCCCTGTTCGCCACCAGCCTGTGGTGCGTGCAGCGCACCAGCCATGCACGGCTGATCTCCGACAAGCTGGCCGCCTTCGTGTTCTGGGGTTGGCAGCTGATCATCGTGGCCGCCGCGGTCACCCTGCCGCTGGGCCTCGGCCAGGGCAAGGAATACGCCGAGTTGATCTGGCCGATCGACGTCGCCATCGCCCTGGTCTGGGTGGCCTATGCGGTGCTGTTCTTCGGCACCATCGCCATCCGCAAGGTCAAGCACATCTACGTGGCCAACTGGTTCTACGGCGGCTTCATCCTCGCCATCGCGCTGTTGCACATCGTCAACAGCCTGGCCATCCCGACCAGCTGGACGCATTCCTACCCGGTCTACGCCGGCGCCGTCGACGCGATGGTGCAGTGGTGGTACGGCCACAACGCGGTCGGCTTCTTCCTGACCGCCGGCTTCCTCGGGATGATGTACTACTTCGTGCCCAAGGTGGCCGGCCGGCCGATCTACTCCTACCGCCTGTCGATCGTGCACTTCTGGGCGCTGATCTCCATCTACATGTGGGCCGGTCCGCACCACCTGCTGTACACCTCGCTGCCGGACTGGGCGCAGTCGCTGGGCATGGTGTTCTCGCTGATCCTGCTGGCGCCCTCGTGGGGCGGTGCGATCAACGGCGTGATGACGCTCTCGGGCGCCTGGCACAAGTTGCGCACGGATCCGGTGCTGAAGTTCCTGATCGTCTCAATCAGCTTCTACATGATGTCGACGTTCGAGGGCCCGATGATGTCGATCAAGACGGTCAACTCGCTCTCGCACTACACCGACTGGACGATCGGCCACGTGCATGCCGGCGCGCTGGGCTGGGTGGCGATGATCTCGCTGGGCTCGATCTACGCGCTGATCCCGTGGCTGACCCGCCAGCAGTCGATGTTCTCGACCAAGGCGATCGACCTGCACTTCTGGCTGCACACCGTGGGCGTGGTGTTCTACATCGCCTCGATGTGGATCGCCGGCGTGATGCAGGGCCTG
>DAIRVA010000067.1:0-10536 GCA_036803045.1 Lysobacter sp.
TCGCCCTCGAAGCGGCGATGCAGGCCCAGCAGGAAGGCCTGCGCTTCCGGCGTCAGGACGGCACTCTGCCCTTCCGTCGTGGCGGTGATTTCAAGCGTGTCGTGGGGTTTGAGGACCGCGGACATCCGGCGCGTGCTCCAGTGATTGCTGTGGTGCACAACATCCGCTTGCGGGACTGTATTTGACAAACAAGAGTTGTCAATGATTAGTATTTGATAAACAAATAACTCAATGTCGCGCGGAACCGTATGGCCCAAGCCTCTGAATTTCCGCGCTTTTCCTACAAGGGCAGTCGTCTCAAGCCCCTGCGGGCGTTCTGTCAGGTGGCCCGACTGGGCTCGATTTCCCGCGCGGCCGAGGCTCTTTTCCTCAGCCAGCCCGCCGTCAGCCTGCAGGTGCAGGCGCTGGAACGGGAGCTGGGCAGCCGCCTGTTCGACCGCAGTGGCCGGCGCCTGACCCTGACCCGCGAAGGCGAACTGCTCTACGAGATGGCGCGTCCGCTGGTGGAGGGACTGGACGGGCTGGAGGCCGCCTTCCGGGAGAAGCTCAGCGGCCTGGACGCAGGCGAGCTGCACGTCGCCGCCGGCTCATCGACCATCCTCTACCTGTTGCCGCAGATCGTGAGCGCCTTCCGCGCCGCGCATCCGGACGTACGCCTGACCCTGCACAACGTGACCGGCGCAGGCGGTCTGGAACTGCTGCGTTCGGACAAGGTGGACCTGGCGTTCGGCTCGATGCTGGATGTCCCCGCCGACCTCGACTACGCGCCGATCCACGAGTTCGCGCCACTGCTGATCATGCCGCCGGAGCATCCGCTGGCGGCGAAGGAAAAGATCGAACTGACCGATCTTTCGCCCTACGGCCTGATCCTGCCGCCGCAGCGCCTCACCACCTATCGCCTGATCGACCTCGTGTTCCAGCGCGCGCGTGTGCCCTATACGGTCGCGCTGGAAGTCGGCGGCTGGGAGGTCATCAAGCAGTACGTGGCGATGGGGCAAGGCATCAGCATCGTCACCGCCTTCTGCATCACCGAGGCCGATCGCGCACGGCTGGCGACGCGCTCATTGGCGAAGTTCTTCCCCTCGCGCAGCTATGGCGTGGTCAAGCGGCGGGGCAAGTTCCTCTCGCCGCAGGCACGCGCCTTCGTCGAGCTGATCCAGCCCAACCTGCTGGCCTCGCGCGGCTACGACCAGACCGGGCATTCGGAACGCTAGATCGCGAAGCGCGCCTCGTGCCCGTCTCGGGCCGTTGCCGGACCGCTGATGGTCCGGGTGATCGCATCGGCTACATGCTCGGCAGCCGGCCTGTGCTGCGGAACCGGCGATGACCCCGCGGCCGCCAACGCGGAGCTCATGCCGTCGCGGCGAGATTGAGCTGCCAGGACACGCCGAAACGGTCGTTGCACCAACCAAAGCGCGGGCTGAAACCGTAATCGCCGAGCGGCATCAGCACTTGCCCGCTATCCGACAGGCGGTTGAAGGCGAAATCAAGCGCATCGGCTCCGGAGAACTCGACGAACAGCGACGACGAAGGCGTGAACGAAAACCCGTGCCTGACCGAACTGTCGGAGACCAGCAGGCGGGTACCGGCGATATCCAGCTCGGCCAGCATCAGGCCGTTGCCATCGGGATGCGGGATGGAAGGGCCCGGCTTCGAATCCGGGAATACCTCGCGGTAAAGATCGAGCGCAGCCTGCGCCTGTCCCTCGAACATCAAGAACGGGCGCATCGACAGCGCGGGATGCTTTTCGGCCACGCCTCAACCTTGCACGAGGGTCTCGAAACCGCCCCAGATCATGCGCTTGCCATCGAACGGCATCGCCTCCGGAGTCATCTCCTTCATCCACGGATCTTCCATCACCGCCGCATTGACGCGGTCGCGTTCCGCGCGCGAGGGGTAGGTGATCCACGCGAACACCACCACCTCATCGTCTTTGAGCATCACCGATTGCGGGAACGAGGTCAGCTTGCCCGGCTTGACGTCATCGGCCACGCACTCGACGTAGTCGGTCGCGCCATGTTTCTTCCACAGGTCGCGTGACTTCTCGGCCAGCACCTTGTACTCGTCCAACCTGGCCTTCGGTACGGCCATCACGAATCCATCGACGTACATGCTGCCTCCTCGCGCTCAGGGCGCTTTCATTTCACAGTTGACCATCCATGCCACGCCGAAGCGATCGGTGCACATGCCAAAGCGTTCGGCCCAGAACGTGCGCTCCAGCGGCATGGTGACCTGTCCGCCCTCGGACAGACCGGCGAACAATCGCTCGGCTTCCTCCACATGGGCGGCGTTGACCGACAGGGAGAAGCCCTGCATCGGCTTGAAGTATTCGGGCGGGCAGTCCGATGCCATCAGCAAGGAGCCATCGGCAAATTGCAGGGTAGCGTGCATGATCGCGTCGCCCTGGCCGGCAGGCGCCTGGTCGGCCATCGGCGACTCGGCCCAGGTGTGCTGGAACACCAGCTTCGCGCCCAGCACCTGCTGGTAATGGTCGAGCGCTTCGCGGCAATTGCCATTGAAATTCAGATACGGATTCATCGCCTACCCCATGTATTGATTGATCAGTGCCCTTCGGGAATGCCGGCCGGGTCCATCCAGAAAGGCCCCCAACCGTGGCCGTCCGGATCGCTGAAGGCCCGTTGGTACATGAAGCCCATGTCCTCGGGCGGATGCGGCTCGCCGCCGCCGTTGGCGAGTGCGGTCTCGACGACGGCATCGACCTCACCCTTGGTGTCGAACTGGATCGCCACCAGGCATTGCACCGACTTGGTCGGATCGGCGATTTCAAGCTGGGTGAACGTCCGGAAGAAATCACGCTGCAACAGCATCGCGAATTGATGCTCGCCCAAGATGACGGCAACCGCCTTGTCGTTGCTGAAAGCCTCGTTGATCTCGAAACCGAGCGCCGTGTAGAAGGCCCGCGTGCGAGCCACATCCGAGATGGGAAGGTTGACGAAGAGTCCGGTCGTGCGTGTCATGTGCATGCCTCCTCAGGCCTTGTTTTCGACGTGTTGCTTGAAGTTGTCGAGGATCGCCTGCCAGCCCTCGCGCTGCTGCTCTCGCGTGTGCGTGCCTTCGGCATCGAAGCGCTCTCGGACGGTCACGCTGCCGTCGCCGTTGTCGACGAAATCGACGTGGACCTGGCGGCCGTCATCGATTTCGTATCGCAGATACTTGCCGGCATCGACCGCACTGTACGTGCCGCCGAAATCGAACCCGTGGCTGCCGTCCTTCGCTTCCATGCGCGCACGGAAGCGCCCGCCTTCGCACAGGTTCACCTCCGAAGCGGTGGTGTGCCAGTCATCGGAGGCGGCGTTCCATTGCTTGATGTCGTCCGGCGTGTTCCAAGCCGACCACACTGCATCGACAGGCGCGCGGATGGTGGTTTCGACGGCGATGGGGGCATCGTTCATTGGGGTTCTCCCGTTGCATGGGTTCTCCGGCGTCACTGCATCGAGTGCAGGCCGAACAGGTTTCCTTCGGTGTCGTGCGCCAGCGCGCAGAAACCGTACTGGCCGATGGCGAACTTCTCCTTGAACACTTGCCCGCCGACTGCAGCCACCCGACCCGCTTCCACCGCGCAATCCTCGCAGCCGAAATAGACCAGGGTGCCCATGCCGCCGGAGGGCACGCCTTCCATCCTGACCAGGGCGCCGCCGGTGCCGCCGTTCTCCATCTCCATCGGGAAGGCCATCATTTGCAGGCCGGAGGCATCGCCTTCCGGCGCCACCAGCGTTTCCAGCTTCTTGCCGAGCACCTGCTCGTAGAACGCCTGCGCGCGCGGCATGTCCTGCACGTAGATCTCGAACCAGACGACGGGGTTGAAGTTCATCGCGATTTCCTCGGCAATGCGGGCTTAACGAAATGTTTATATCGTCAACATTCAGCCTATCCGCGCGATGTTACAGTTGTCAACATGAGGCCGCCCGCGCGCAAGAAACCCCGCATCCCCAAGCCGCAGGGCTACCACCACGGGGACCTGCCCCGCGCACTGATCATGGCCGCGCGGCACATGATCGAAGACGGCGGCGCGCAGGCGCTGACGCTGCGCGGTGCGGCGCAAAAAGCGGGCGTGAGTGCGGCGGCACCCTATCGGCATTTCGAAGACCGCGATGCGCTGCTGGCCGCGGTGATCGCCGAAGGCTTCGACGGGCTGGCCGCCGCGACGGAGGCCGCGCGGGGCAGCGCCGGCGACCCGGTATCCGCGTATCTCGCCGTGGGCGAGGCCTACCTCGGCTTTGCGGCAGCGCATCCGTCGCTGTATCGGCTGATGTTCGGCATCGAACGCCACAAGCCCGATTATCCCGCGCTGCTTGAGGCCGGACAGCGCGCATTCGGCGTCGTGCTCCAGGCCGCCAGGGATTGCGGCGATGCGGGCCTGATCGGTTCGCGCCCGCCGGAGCACGTGGCGCTTGCGGGCTGGACGATGGTGCACGGTCTGGCCAGCCTGCATGTCGATGGCGTGCTGGGGCTGGTGTTGCCGGTGCCACTGCCCGATGCCGCCGCCGCGCTGTTCTCGATCCTGACCGACGGCGTCAGGCCACGCTGACGCGGCGGCCCGGCGGATTCACGCCGTGCTGCGCCTCTTCCCCTGCCACGGCGCGTACCACGCGCGGATCTTCGCCATGTCGGCATCCATGTCGTCCGACATCACGATGGTCGGGCCGATGCCGATGATCTTGTCCGGGTAGTGGAAGTAGGCCAGCATCACCGGCACGTCGGCGCCCCTGGCGAGCTTCCAGAAGCCGGTCTTCCACTGGTCGACCTTCTTGCGCGTGCCTTCGGGTGCGAGACCTATCCACATCGCGTCGGCGCTCTTCATCGTCTCGATGCTCTGGGCGACGAATCCGCCCGGCGCACTGCGATCGATCGGGATCACGCGCAACACGCGCATCAACCAAGCCATCGGTCCCCAGAACAATTCCTTCTTGCCCAGGATGCGCAAATCCAGCCCCAGCGCGAGCAGGGCGGCAAACCCCCACACACCGTCCCAGTTGGAGGAGTGCGGCGCGCCGATGAGGATCGCCTTCTCCACGTTCGGGAACTCGCCGACCATCTTCCAGCCGCCCAGCTTCAGGATGCTGCGACCCAGCCAGCGCGCAAAGCGGCTGCGATGCACGCGCGGCACCCTGGGCGGCAATACCAACAAGTCGCCATCGCGGGCGGGCGTGGCTGGATGCGGCATCGGCATGTCTGGCATTCCCCGTTCAATCCCAATCGCGCGCGGCGCGCCCGCGCTTGATCTCGCCGCGCCCACGCTTGGCCTGCAGGCGCCGCTCCTTCGAGCCCTTGCTCGGCCTGGTCGCCACCCTGGGCTTGGGCGCATGCAAGCCGTGCGCGATCAACGCGGCCAACCGCGCGCGTGCATCCTGCCGATTGCGGTCCTGGGTGCGGAAGCGCTGCGCCTGGATCACCACCACCCCATCGGCGGTCATACGGCGATCGCGGCGCGCCAGCAGGCGCGCGCGCACCGCCTCCGGCAGCGAAGGCGAAGCGGCGATGTCGAAGCGCAGCTCCACCGCAGTCGCGACCTTGTTGACGTTCTGGCCGCCCGCGCCCGAGGCGCGCACGAAGCGCTCGGTCAGTTCGTCCTCGTCGATGTCGATCCCCGGGGCGATCTGCAGCATGGCCGCACTTTAGCAGTCCGTCGGGGCCGCGCTAAGCTGGGGCTTCATCGGCACGGAGTCCGTCATGAAACGCCTGATCGCCGCCTTCCTGCTCGGCCTGGCCCTGGCTGGCCCGGCGTCGGCCGGACCGCCGGACACCGCCCGCATCGAACACCTGCTGGAGGTGATGGAAGCGAACAAGATCGTCGACCAGATGCTGCCGATGCTGGCGCAACAGACCCGCGCAATGCTGGAACAACAGCTCGACCGGCAAAAGGCGGGCCCGGCGCAGCGCGAGCGCATGCAACGCCTGCTGGAATCGCAGGAGGTCGACATGCGCAAGCTGCTGACGTGGGAAAAGCTCAAGCCCGCCTACGTCCGCGTCTACGCCGATACGCTGAGCGCCGCCGAAATCGACGCCATGACGCGCTTCTACGAAAGCCCGGAAGGCCGCAGCGTGATGCAGAAGATGCCGCAGATCCTGCAGCGCACGATGGTCGAGATGCAGCCGCTGATCGTGTCGCTGATGCAGGAGCAGGCAGCCCGCATGCGCTCGGAGATCGAGGCCGACGCGCCCGCCAAGGACGAATGACCCCGTTTCAGTCCGGGACCGGCGCGAACAGCGCCAGCGCCCGCGCGAATGCCGCATCGGCCGGCGCCTCCACCCGCATCGCCTCTCCCGTGCCCGGGTGGACGAAGGACAGCGCCTGCGCGTGCAGCAGCATGCGGTGGATGCCGGCCATGCGGAAGGCGCGATTGTGGCGTCCGTCGCCGTGGCTGGTGTCACCGATCAGGTGGTGCGAGACGTGCTTGAGGTGGCGGCGGATCTGCCGGAAACGGCCGGTGCGAGGCGAGGCGCGCAACAGCGCGTAGCGGGACGTGTCGAAACCCTGCGAAGGCCACGGCAGTTCGCAGGTACGCAATAGCTCGAAATCGGTGATGGCTTGTTTCTTTGCCGGCTTGCCCGGGCCGCCATCGAGGGGGTGGTCGATGGTGAAGCGTTCAGCATCCGGCCAGCCCCGGCATACGGCGAGGTAATCCTTCGCCACCTCGCCCGCCATCCAGGCCTTGCCCAGCGCGGACGCCGTATCGCGATCGAACGCCAGCAACAGGCAGCCGCTGGTCGCGCGATCGAGCCGGTGCACCAGGAACACCGGGCACTCGAACTGCGCGCGCAGGCGATCGGCGGCGAAATCGGACTCTCCGCGCGCCAACGCGCTGTCGTGGACCATCAGCCCGGCGGGCTTGTCGACCACTGCAAGCCGCGCATCGGACCACAGCACCGGAAGGCCGTGGGCATTGACAAGGGCCTTTCGGCAGGGGTCGGGTATCGGGACAGCGGATATCATGGCCTATTCTCAACCAGGGAAATCCGGATGTCCCGTCTTCGTCTCGTCCCGCTGTCCTGCGCCATCGCCGTCTCGCTGTTTTCCGCCCACGCCTTCGCAGCCGATGCGGTATCCGTGCCCAAGGGCGTGACCGCGGCCTCCTGCGTCGAGGGCATCTGCGAATACCGCCTCGCCAACGGCCTGCAGGTCCTGCTGTTCCCGGATGCGTCCAAGCCCACGGTCACCGTCAACGTGACCTATCACGTCGGTTCCGTGCAAGAGAACTACGGCGAAACCGGCATGGCCCACCTGCTCGAGCACCTGGTGTTCAAGGGCACGCCGGACCACAGCGATATCCCGGGCGAGATGAAGAAGCGCGGCATCAGCTTCAACGGCACCACCAACCTCGACCGCACCAACTACTTCGGCAGCTTCCCCGCCAACGACGGGACGCTCGACTGGATGCTGTCGATGGAGGCCGACCGCATGGTCAATTCCTTCATCGCCAAGAAGGACCTCGACAGCGAAATGACCGTGGTGCGCAACGAGATGGAGCGCAACGAGAACGAGCCCGGCAGCGTCTTCAGCCAGCGCATGCGCTCGACCGCCTACCAGTGGCACAACTACGGCAAGAGCACCATCGGCAACCGCGCCGACGTGGAGAACGTGCCGATCGAGAACCTGCAGGCGTTCTACCGCCAGTGGTACCAGCCCGACAACGCCACGCTGATCGTCGCCGGGCGCTTCGATGCGGCGACGGTCCTGGCCAAGATCCAGAACACCTTCGGCAAGATCAAGCGCCCGACGCGCACGCTGCCCACGCTGTGGACGACCGAACCGACGCAGGACGGCGAGCGCGAAGTGACCATCCGCCGCAGCGGCGACCTGCGCCTGGTCGGCCTGACCTACCACATCCCCGCGGCCACCCACGCCGACACGCCGGCCCTGATGGTGCTGTCCAACATCCTCAGCCATTCGCCCGGCGGCCGCCTGCACAAGGCGCTGGTGGAGCCCAAGCTTGCCGCGGCGGCCTTCGCCGGCGCCGGCGCGCAGCAAGACCCCGGGACCTTCACCCTGATCGCCGTGCCGCCCAAGGATGGCGATGGCGCCAGGATCGAGGCGGAACTGCTCAAGCAGGCCGAACAGGTCGCCGCCAGCCCGGCCACCGCCGATGAGGTCGCCGAAGCCAAGCAGCGGATGGCCAACGGCTACGAGCTCTCCTTCAACGACGTCAACCGTGTCGGTCTTGCGATGAGCGAGTACGTGGCCGCCGGCGACTGGCGCCTGTACTTCGTGCTGCGCGATGCGATCGCCAAGGTCACGGCGGACGACGTCAACCGCGTCGCGGCGAAATACCTGATCCCCTCCAACCGCACGCTCGCCCGTTTTGTCCCGACCGACAACGCGGTGCGCGCCAAGGTCGACGGCGCGCCGTCGGTCGCCAGTCTGGTGGACGGCTACAAGGGCCGCGCCGCGGTGGCCGCCGGCGAGGCCTTCGACCCCACGATCGAGAACATCGCCGCGCGCACCGAAATCTTCACCATCGGCGACGGCCTGCAGGTTTCGCTGCTGCCCAAGAAGACCCGCGGACAGACCGTGGTCGTCGATGCGGATTTCCGCTTCGGCGACATGGAAGCGATCAAGCGCACCGCCGACTCCGCGGGCAGCGTCGCCGGCAGCATGCTGATGCGCGGCAGCAAGACGCTCAGCCGTGAGCAGATCGACAAGCGCTTCGAGGCCCTGAAGACCCAGGCCAGCATCGGTGGCAGCATGCAAGGTGCCAGCATCGGCCTGCAGACGCGCCGCGACGAGTTGGTCGAGGCGCTGACGCTGGCCGCCGACATCCTGCGTAATCCGACGTTCCCGGAAAGCGAGTTCGAGCAGCTGCGCCTGCAATCGATCACCGGTGCCGAGGCCTCGCGCAAGGAGCCGGGCACGGTCGCCGGCCTGGCGATGGCGCGCCGCTTCGATCCGTGGCCGGTGGGCCATCCCTTCCATGTCCAGACGCTGGACGAATCGCTGGCCAACCTGCGTGCGCTCAAGCTGGACGACGTGCGCGCGTTCCATCGCGCTTTCTACGGCACCAGCCAGGGGCAGATCTCGATCGTCGGCGATTTCGATCCCGCCGTCGTCAAGCCGCTGCTCGCCAAGCTGTTCGCCGACTGGAAGCCCGGCGTGCCGCATGCGCCGGTGCCGACGCATTACTTCGAAGTGAAGCCGGAGCGCCAGAGCTTCGAGACCCCGGACAAGTCGAACGCGATCTTCCTGGCGCGCTTCAACATGCCGCTCAACGACGACGCGCCGGACTATCCCGCGCTCGTGGCGGCCAACTACGTGTTCGGCGGCGGCGGGCTGAAGTCGCGCCTGTTCGACCGCGTTCGCCAGAAGGACGGCCTGAGCTACGGCATCGGCAGCGGACTCTCCGCCGACTCCAGCCGCGACGGCAAGGACGACGCCGGCAGCTTCAGCATCCAGGGCATCGCGGCGCCGCAGAACATGCCGAAGCTGGAAACGGCCGTGCGCGAGGAGCTGGCTCGCCTGGTCCGCGATGGCATCACTGCCGCCGAGCTGTCCGATGCGGTGAACGGCATGCTGACGCAACGGCAGCAGGCGCGCGCCAGCGACGGCAACATCGCCTCGATGCTGAACTCCGACCAGTACCTCGGGCGCAAGATGGCCCGTCGCGCCGATTTCGAGGCCAGGCTGAAGGCACTGACCGTCGACGACGTCAATGCCGCGATCCGCCGCCACTTCAAGCCGGGCGAATTGAGCGTCTACGTGGCCGGCGATTTCGCCAACGCCGCCAAGGCGCCGCCTGCCGGCAAGTAACCGTTACGGAGGCGGGCCGCCCGCGGCCCGCCTCTCCAGCGCTTCGCAATCGGGTTGCCCGGATGACCGGGAAAGCAGGCGCTCAATTCCGCCGCCGCGGCCATGCGGCAATCAGCGCCCACAAGCCGCCCAGCCCGGCCACCCACGTCGCCACCGGAATGCCCACGATGCGCGGGCCGCCGGCCTCCAGCCCGTACAGCACGCTGGCGACGATCAACAGGCCGATGCCCAGCACGGCGGAGATCATCCGCTTCTGCATGATGTGCAGGTCCTTCGACAGCACGCGCAGGTCGCGCGATTCCATCTGCAGCTGGTGCCGGCCCTCGACCTGCTGCCTGAGCCAGGCATGCAACAGCCCCGGCATGTCCGGCGCGTGCGTCACCAGCTCCGGCAGGCGCTTGCCGAACTCGCGTGCCAGCCGGCGCGGGCTGTAGCGATCGGCCAGGATCTTCTCCAGCACCGGCTTGGCGACCGCCCAGATGTCGATCTGCGGGTCCAGCTGGCGGCCGACGCCTTCGATGTTGAGCAAGGTCTTCTGCAACAGGATGAGCTGCGGCTGCAGCGTCAGCTGGTAGCGCTGCGCCATGCGGAACAGTTTCGCCAGCACTTCGGCCAGCGAGATCTGCGACAACGGCCGCGTGAAGTACGGCTCGCAGATCGCGCGCGCCGCGGCTTCCAGCTCGTCGATGCGCACGGTCGCCGGCATCCAGCCCGCCTCCACGTGCAGCTCGGCGATGCGGCGGTAGTCGCGGTTGAAGATCGCCATGAAGTTC
>DAIRVA010000068.1:0-10317 GCA_036803045.1 Lysobacter sp.
GATCCTGCGCGTGCACATGCGCAAGGTGCCGCTGGCCGACGACGTCGAGCCGATGATCGTCGCCCGCGGCACGCCGGGTTTCTCGGGCGCGGACCTCGCCAACCTGGTGAACGAAGCCGCGCTGTTCGCCGCACGCGAGAATGCCCGTGCCGTGCGGATGGAGCACATGGACAAGGCGCGCGACAAGATCCTGATGGGTGCGGAGCGGCGTTCGATGGCGATGAGCGAGGAGGAGAAGACGCTTACCGCCTACCACGAGGCCGGGCATGCCATCGTCGGCCGCATGGTGCCGGAGCACGACCCGGTCTACAAGGTCACGATCATCCCGCGAGGCCGTGCGCTGGGCGTGACCATGTACCTGCCCGAAGGCGACAAGTACTCGCTCAACAAGGTGGCGATCGAATCGCAGCTGGCCTCGCTTTACGGCGGACGCGTCGCCGAGGAACTGATCTTCGGTGCCGACAAGGTGACCACGGGCGCCTCCAACGACATCGAGCGCGCGACCAAGATGGCGCGCAACATGGTCACGAAGTGGGGCCTGTCGGACGAACTCGGCCCGATCACCTACGCCGAGGACGAGGAGGAAGTGTTCCTCGGCCGCTCGGTGTCCCAGACCAAGCATGTGTCGGACGAGACGGCGCGCAAGATCGACGTGGTCGTGCGCGGCATCCTCGACCGCGCCTATGCGCGCGCCACGCAGATCCTGACCGAGCACAACGACAAGCTGCACTCGATGGCCAAGCTGCTGCTCAAGTACGAGACCATCGACGGCCCGCAGATCGACGCGATCATGGAGGGCCGCGATCCGCCGCCGCCGGCCGGCTGGTCGCCGGGCGGTCCGGCGGTCGAAGAGCCGAAGACCGTCCATCTGGGCGGTGTGGAAGCGCCGAGCACCTGACCGGACGGTGCGTTGTGGATGGCGGAGGCGGGCGGCAGCGATGTCGCCCGCTTCTTTTTGGACGACCCGCTTTGCCCGGTGTCGGGGCTGGCGCGATCGTTTACGCTGGCCGCATGGACATGCCTCCCGCCCGAGCCGCCATGTTGATCCGTCGCCCGGTCGAGGCGGTGTTCGATGCCTTTGCCGATCCGTCCATCACCTCGGGATTCTGGTTCAGCCACGGCAGCGACGGGTTGCGTGAAGCCGAGCAGAAAATCTCGTGGCGTTGGGTCTGGTACGGATTCGAGAGTCCGGTCGAAGTGCTGGAGATCGAGCGCCCCTCGTTGATCCGGGTGCGCTGGGGCGAGGGCGACGACGCCGGCATCGTGACCTGGCGTTTCACCCCGCGTGCTGACGACACGTTCGTCGAGATCGAACATGCCGGCTTCCGGGGCGGCGACGCATCGGTCATCGCGCAACTGCGCGACAGCACGGAAGGCTTCGCCTTCGTGCTTGCCGGCGCCAAGGCGTGGCTGGAGCAGGGCGTACGACTGAACCTGGTGCCTGATCGCCATCCGGACCTGCGCAAGGACGAACGCTGATGTTCGACATCGCCCACCGGATCCACTGCGGCGGCCGCATCCTCAAACTTGACCGCACGCGGGTGATGGGCATCGTCAATGTCACGCCGGATTCGTTTTCCGATGGCGGCGAACACGACACGACCGCCGCGGCCATCGCGCATGGCCTGCAACTGGTGGAGGAGGGCGCGGACGTGCTCGATGTCGGTGGGGAATCGACGCGCCCCGGTGCGGGCGAGGTCGCCATCGAAACGGAGTTGCGCCGCGTCATCCCGGTGATCGAAGCCCTGGCATCCCGGGTCGACGTGCCGGTCAGCATCGACACCTCCAAGCCGGAAGTCATGCGCGCAGCGGTGGCAGCGGGTGCGGGCATGGTCAATGACGTGTACGCCCTGCGCCGCGAGGGCGCCCTGGACGAGGCCGCCGCGCTTGGCGTGCCGGTGGTGCTGATGCACATGCTGGGCGAGCCGCGCACCATGCAGCAGTCGCCCGAATACGATGAGGTGGTCGGCGACGTGCACCGATTCCTCGCCGAACGCATCTTCGCCTGCGAGATGGCGGGCATCGACAAGAAGAAGATCATCGTCGATCCGGGCTTCGGCTTCGGCAAGAATCGCGGGCACAACCTGCAGTTGCTGGCGAGGCTCGAGCACCTCACGACCCTCGGCGTGCCGGTACTGGCCGGACTCTCGCGCAAGAAAACCATCGGTGAACTGACCGGTCGCGACATTCCCGCCGACCGCCTGTTCGGCTCGGTCGCCGCGCACCTGGTCGCCGCGCAGAACGGTGCCCGCATCGTGCGCGTGCATGACGTGGCGGCCACCGTGGATGCGCTGAAGGTCTGGGAGGCCGTGGCCGCGGTGCCGGCACCGCGCGCGGAACGAGCGTCGCCGGCGATCACCTGGCCGGAATAGCCCGGCGGGTGTAACCGCAAGGCCTGCGGGTAAACTCCGGGCATTCTTTCCGCGGAGTTCCCCATGAGCGCCAGCCCGCAGATGCTGATCACCTTCGGGTTGTACCTCGTGGCGATGATCGCCATCGGCCTGATCGCCTGGTGGCGCACCCGCGACTTCGACGACTACATCCTCGGCGGGCGTTCGCTGGGTGGCTATGTCACCGCACTGTCGGCCGGCGCGTCGGACATGAGCGGCTGGTTGCTGATGGGGCTGCCCGGCGCGTTGTACCTCACTGGCCTCTCGGAAGCGTGGATCGCGGTGGGCCTGGTGATCGGTGCCTACCTCAACTGGCGCTTCGTGGCCGGTCCCCTCCGCCTCTACACCGAGCGCAGCGCGGATGCCCTGACGCTGCCGGATTACTTCACCACGCGTTTCGGCGACAACGGCAAGCTGCTGCGAGTGGTCTCCGCATTGGTGATCCTGGTGTTCTTCGCGCTGTATGCGGCCAGCGGCATCGTCGCCGGCGCGCGCCTGTTCGAAAGCGTATTCGGCCTGCCGTATGCGCAAGCGCTGTGGTGGGGCGCCGCGGCGACGATCGCCTACACGCTGATCGGCGGCTTCCTCGCGGTGAGCTGGACCGACACCGTGCAGGCGACGCTGATGATCTTCGCGCTGGTGCTGACGCCGGTGATCGTGATGACGGCGGTGGGTGGGCCAAGTGCCAGCATCGCGCTGATCGAGCAGAACGACCCGCAGAAGCTGTCGTGGATCGGCGCCGGCGGCGTGGTGGCGGTGGTCTCGGCGCTGGCCTGGGGGCTCGGCTATTTCGGCCAGCCGCATATCCTGGCGCGCTTCATGGCCGCCGAAAGCGTCAAGACGATCCCGCAGGCGCGCCGCATCGGCATGACCTGGATGGTGCTGTGCCTCGGCGGCGCGATCCTGGTCGGCTTCTTCGGCATCAGCTATTTCGAGGCGCATCCGGACCTGGCCGGCCCGGTGAACGCCAACCCGGAGCGCGTGTTCATCGCCCTAGCCGAACTGCTGTTCAACCCGTGGATCGCGGGCATCCTGCTGTCGGCGATTCTTGCCGCGGTGATGAGCACGCTGTCCTGCCAGCTGCTGGTCTGCGCCAGCGCGTTGACCGAGGATTTCTATCGCGGCTTCGCGCGCCCGGGTGCGGGCGAGCGCGAGTTGGTCTGGTTCGGTCGCGCGATGGTGGCCTTGGTCGCGCTGGTCGCGATCTTCCTTGCACGCGACCCTGACAGCCGCGTGCTGGGCCTGGTGAGCTATGCATGGGCCGGGTTCGGCGCGGCCTTCGGGCCGGTGGTGCTGATGTCGCTGTTCTGGCGTCGCATGAACGGCTGGGGTGCGCTGGCCGGCATCTTGGCTGGCGCGGCCACGGTGATCCTGTGGAAGCAATACGCCGGCAGCGCCTTGTACGAGATCGTGCCGGGCTTCATCGCCGGTGCGCTCGCCGTGGTCGCGGGCAGCCTGTTGACCGCGGCGCCATCGCGCGAGGTGCTGGCGACTCATGACGCCGTGCGCGCGGAGTTGCAGCAAACAGGCTACTGATGCCAGCGGATCATCGCCCGGTTGCGATTGCGGTGATGGGCCCGACCGCATCGGGCAAGACCGCGTTCGCCCTGGCGTTGGCGCGCAGGTACGGCGGCGAGATCGTCAGCGTGGATTCGGCGCTGGTCTACAGGCGCCTGGACATCGGATCGGCCAAGCCCGACGCGAGGGAACTGGCGCGCGCGCCGCACCACATGATCGACCTGCGCGAACCGTGGCAGCCGTACTCCGCGGCCGAGTTCGCCGCCGATGCGCGCGCCGCCATCGACGGTATCCTCGCGCGGGGCAAGTTGCCGATTCTCGCCGGCGGCACGGGCCTGTACTTCCAGGCGCTGCTGGAAGGCCTCGCGGCGATGCCGGAAGCGGACCCCGACGTGCGTGCTGCAATCACCGCCCGCGCCGAGCGCGAAGGCTGGCCGGCACTGCATGCCGAGCTTGTGGAGGTGGACCCGGATGCCGCATCGCGCATCCACGCCACCGACCCGCAGCGCATCCAGCGCGCGCTGGAAGTCTGGCAGCTCAGCGGCAAGCCGATCAGCCAATGGCAGCGCGAGGGCAGGGCGTCGGCATCGTTTCCGGCGCGGGTCTTGAAACTGGCGTTGGCGCCGACCGAGCGAGCGGTGCTGCACCGGCGCATCGAAAGGCGTTTCGACCAGATGCTCGAAGCCGGATTCCTCGACGAGGTGCGCGGCCTGCGTACCTTGTCGGAGTTGCGCGACCACCCTGCGCCTCTGGACCTGCCGGCGATTCGTGCGGTCGGTTACCGGCAGGCCTGGGAGCATCTGGATGGCCAGTACGATGCGGCCGAGTTCCGCGACCGCGCGGTTTTCGCCACGCGCCAATTGGCCAAACGCCAGCTGACCTGGTTGCGTGGCCGCCTTGATGCACTGTGGTTCGACCCACAGATGGAAGAGGCATGGTTGTGGCGGGCCGTGGAGGCATTCATGCCCGCCTGATCGGGGGCTTGCGTTAAACTCACGGTTCCGCCGGACGGGGCTGGCGGTTGGCTGCACCAGAACAACAACAAACAAGAAGAAAGGGGAAAGTGCCGTGTCGAAAGCCCAATCCTTGCAGGATCCGTTCCTCAATGCGCTGCGCCGCGAGCGCGTGCCGGTCTCGATCTACCTGGTCAACGGCATCAAGCTGCAGGGCACGATCGAGTCCTTCGACCAGTTCGTGGTCCTGCTGCGCAACACCGTGAGCCAGATGGTCTACAAGCACGCCATCTCGACCGTGGTGCCTGCGCGCAACGTGCGCGTCGGGCCGGGCGGCGGCTACGTTCAATCCCATGACGAGGACGACATGTCCCCGTCGCCCACGGACGACTGATGCGGAAACCTTGCTTGTTCCGCCGGGTCGCCTGAATTGCGAGAAATAATCGGTGGAATTGTTTGATCGTTCGAAGAAAGGCGAGCGCGCGCTCCTGATCCAGCCCCATGCGGGCGGCGCGCCCGAAGAGGAAGTGATGGAGGAGTTCGCCGAACTGGCGCGCTCCGCCGGCGCGCAGGTGCTGCACATGGCGAACGCGCGCATCGACAAGCCCAATCCGGCCACGTTGATCGGCAGCGGCAAGCTGGAGGAAGTGAAGGCGACGGCGGATGCGCTCGGTGCCGACCTCATCCTCGTCAACCACGCACTGTCGCCGGTGCAGGAGCGCAACCTGGAGAGGACGCTCGAGCGCCGGGTGGTGGATCGCACAGGCCTGATCCTCGACATCTTTGCCCAGCGCGCGAATTCGCACGACGGCAAGCTGCAGGTCGAGCTGGCCCAGCTCAAGCACCTGGCGACGCGCCTTGTGCGCGGCTGGACCCACCTTGAGCGCCAGCGCGGCGGCGCGATCGGCTTGCGGGGCCCGGGTGAAACCCAGCTCGAAACCGACCGCCGCCTGCTGCAGAAGCGCGTCGAGCAGCTGCAGAAGCGGCTTGAGAAGGTGGAAGTGCAACGCACGCAGATGCGCCGTGCGCGCGTGCGCAGCGCCCTGCCGCGGATCGCGTTGGTCGGCTACACCAACGCCGGGAAATCGACGCTGTTCAACGCGCTGACCGGCGCGGAGGCCTACGCCGCGGACCAGCTGTTCGCCACGCTGGACCCGACCGTGCGCCGGATCGACCTGCCGGGCGGGCATGCGCTGCTGGCCGACACCGTGGGCTTCGTGCGCGACCTGCCGCACGAGCTGGTCGCGGCCTTCCGCTCGACCCTGTCCGAGGCGCGCGAGGCGGACCTGCTACTGCACGTGGTCGATGCCGCCGATCCCCTGCGCGAGGAGCGCATCGGCCAGGTCGATGAGGTGCTGGAGGAGATCGGCGCGGGCGACCTGCCGCAGGTGCTGGTCTACAACAAGATCGACCGGCTGGAGGCCGCCATCCCGCGTTTCGAGCGCGGCGAGGATACTCGGCCGCGGGCGTGGGTCTCGGCGAAGGATCGGCTGGGCCTTGACGACCTGCGCGAGGGGCTGGCGCAGCTGTTCGGCATGCAGCGCATCATCGCCACGCTCCATCTGCCCAGCGCCGCCGCCCGCCTGCGTTCCCAGCTGCATGAGCTCGGGGCGATCCGTTCCGAATCCCACGACGAGGATGGCTGGCGCCTCGACATCGACCTGCCTGCCAGCGATGCGCATCGCCTGTTGGCCGACCCGCATGCGGCGCCGTTGCGGGCGTACTTGCCCGAGGCCGGCGATGCCCCCATGTAATACCGGCGGACGGCCGGCGCGTCGCCCGTTAGAATCGTAGCCCCAGAAACAGATGCACGCCCGCGCTTACGGAGCCGTTCCTAAGGCCGGGCCCAGACGGAGCAGGCATGGCCTGGAACAAACCCGGCGACGGCGGTCGCGACAACCCGCCACGAACCCCGAGGCCATCCGGCGGCGGACGCAACCCATTCGACGGCATGGCTTCGCGCCTGCGCGGCCTGTTCGACGGCGGCTCACCCCTGCGCTGGGTGATGATCGCGGTGGCGCTGTGGCTGCTGTTCTCCAGCTTCGTGCTGGTGGCCGAACAGCAGCGCGGCGTGGTGCTGCGCTTCGGGCAGTTCAATCGCACCATGCAGCCGGGACCGAACTTCAAACTGCCTTGGCCGATCGAGGAGGTCATCAAGGTCAATGCCACCGCCATCAAGACCTACGACGCGACGGTGCCGGTGCTCACCAGCGACGAGAACCTGGTCGATGTGCAGATCAACGTCCAGTACAAGGTGGGGGATCCGCGCCGCTACCTGTTCGGCACCCGCGATGCAGACCGCGTGCTTGAGCAGGCCGCCCTCAGCACCGTGCGCGAACAGGTCGGGCGTGCGCCGCTCGACACCGTGCTGGGCGCGCGCAATGCGCTGGCGGTGACGGCGCGCCAGCAGCTGCAGAAATCCCTCGATGCCTACAGGACGGGGCTGACCGTCACCGAACTCAACCTGCAGAACGCGCGTCCGCCCGACGAGGTCAAGCCGGCCTTCGACGACGTCAATAGCGCCAGCCAGGACCGCGACCGCGTGATCAGCGAGTCCCGTGCGTACGCCGCTCGGGTGGTCCCGGAGGCGCGCGGGCAGGCCGCCAGCATCCGCACCGTGGCCGAAGGCTACAAGACTGCGAAGGTGGCCCGTGCCACCGGTGATGCTGAACGCTTCAGTCTGGTCGTCGGCGAGTACAAATCGGCCCCGGAGGTCACCCGCAAGCGCCTGTGGCTCGAGACGGTGCAGCAGGTGCTGGCCGCCAACCGCAAGGTCGTCGGAGGAGATGGCCGGCAGCTCATCTATGTGCCGATGACGGATGCGCAGGGCGCCGCCAGCGTGCCGCAGCCTGCGGTGCCGGCCGAAGTCGTGGCGCCAGCCGCCGAGTTGCCGCCGGCTGCCGCGACGCCCAGACCCGGCCGCGAACCGCGCAGCGGCAGCCAGGAGAATCGCTGATGAACGGATGGATGCTGCGGGTGCTGCCCGCTGTCGTGGTCGGATTGATGCTGGCCTTGGGTTCGTTTTATGTCGTGCGCGAAGGCCAGACCGCCATCGTGCTCAATCTGGGTCGCGTGACCCGCGCCGACATAGCGCCGGGGCTGCACTTCAAGATCCCGTTGATCGAGTCGGCACGCATCTTCGACCGGCGCCTGCAGGTGCTGGATGCCGATTCCGAGCGCTACCTCGATTCGGAGCGCAAGGACCTCAGCGTGGATTTCTTCGCGTTGGGAAGGATCGAGAACCCGATAGCGTTCTACCGGTCCACCAACGGCGACGAGAGCGTCGCGGTGCAGCGGCTGGCACCGATCATCAAGGACGCCCTGCGCAACGAGATCAATTCGCGGACGCTGAAGGAAGTCGTTTCCGGCGACCGTGCCGAGGTGACCCGCCAGCAGCTCGACATCATCAACCGCGGCGCCCGCAACGTCGGCGTGCGCATCGTCGACCTGCGCCTGAAGCAGATCGAGCTGCCGACAGACAGCGACGTGATCGGCGACGTCTACAACCGGATGCGCGCCCAGCGCCAGCAGGTCGCCAGCAAGCTGCGCGCCGAAGGCGAGGAGCAGGCACGCGAGATCCGGGCCCGGGCCGATCGCGACCAGGCGGTGATCCTGTCCGAGGCCGAGCGCGATGCGCAGAAGCTGCGCGGCGAAGGCGACGCCCAGGCGATCCGTCTGTATGCGCAGGCCGCGCAGAAGGATCCGGGCTTCTATGCTTTCCAGCGCAGCCTCGAGGCCTATCGCGCCGCCTTCGCCAGCGGCGATGCGGTGATCGTGCTGGACCGCAACGATCCGTTCCTGCAGTACCTGCGCAACGACCGTTGATCCCCGGCCGCGGCTGGCAATCCCCGGCCGCCACGGGTATCATTTGGAAAAGCCGGACGGGGCGTTTCCCCGCCGGCTTTTTCCACGTCTGGAGCGAGCGAAATGGGTCAGTCTGTCGTCGTGTTGGGTGCCCAGTGGGGCGATGAAGGCAAGGGCAAGATCGTCGACCTGCTGACGCAGGACATCGGCGCGGTGGTGCGCTTCCAGGGCGGCCATAACGCCGGCCACACGCTGGTGATCGGCGGCAAGAAGACCGTGCTGCACCTGATCCCGTCCGGCATTCTGCGCGACGACGCGCTGTGCCTGATCGGCAATGGCGTGGTGCTGCACCCCGGCGCGCTGCAGAAAGAGATCGCCGAGCTGGAAGGCAACGGTGTCGAGGTCCGCAGCCGTCTCAAGATTTCGCCGGCCACGCCGCTGATCATGCCGTACCACATCGCCCTGGATCAGGCGCGCGAGAAGGCCGCCGGCGGCAAGGCCATCGGCACCACCGGTCGCGGCATCGGCCCGGCCTACGAGGACAAGGTGGCGCGCCGCGGCATCCGCGTGGCCGACCTGCATTACCCGGACGAACTCGCCGAAAAGCTGCGCGCCGCGCTGGACTACCACAACTTCGTCCTGACCCAGTACCTGAAGGTGGATGCCGTCGAATTCCAGCAGACCCTGGACGAGGCGCTGGCCTTCGGCGAGTACGTGCAGCCGATGAAGGCCGACGTGGCCGGCATCCTCCACGACCTGCGCAGGCAGGGGAAGAAGGTGCTGTTCGAGGGCGCGCAGGGCTCGCTGCTGGACATCGACCACGGCACCTATCCCTACGTCACCTCCAGCAACACCACGGTCGGGGGCGCGTTCGCCGGCACGGGCGTGGGTGCGGACAGCATCGATTACGTGCTCGGCATCGCCAAGGCCTATGCCACGCGCGTGGGCGGCGGCCCATTCCCGACCGAACTGCACGACGAGGTCGGGCAGGGCATCCGCGACCGCGGCCAGGAATACGGCGCGACCACCGGCCGCCCGCGCCGCTGCGGCTGGATGGACATCGTCGCGTTGAAGCGCGCGGTGATGATCAACGGCATCACCGGCCTGTGCATCACCAAGCTGGACATCCTCGACGGCATGGACACGCTGAAGATGTGCATCGCCTACGAATACCGCGGCAAGCGCACCGAATATGCGCCCCTGGACGAGAAGGGCTGGGACGAGATCACGCCGATCTACCTGGAGTTCCCGGGCTGGCAGGAATCCACCGCCGGCATCACCGAGTGGGACAAGCTGCCGCCGGCCGCGCGTGCCTACCTGCGCGCATTGGAGGAACTGGCGGGCTGTCCGCTGGCGATCGTCAGCACCGGCCCGGACCGCGGCGCCAACATCGTGCTGCAGGATCCCTTCGACCCGTTCGTCTGAGGCGCACGGTAGCGTGACCCTGAAAGCCCGTTGCAAATCGCAGCGGGCTTTTGTTTGCCCGCTGCCTGGCTTCTGGAACCGTGCCTGAGCAAGCGGCTGGCGGGCAAATGGAAATGCCCGACGCGAGGGCAGGCCAAACGAAAAAAAGCCAACCGCAAGGTTGGCTTTCGTCGATCTGGCGCGCCCGGAAGGATTCGAACCTCCGACCCCCAAGTTCGTAGCCTGGT
>DAIRVA010000069.1:0-10130 GCA_036803045.1 Lysobacter sp.
GCGCTTGTTGCGCACGTAGGACTGCGAGGCCGGATCGCTGCCGACCAGCACCACGGCGAGGCCCGGGCGGCGCTTGCCGGCGGCGACGCGGGCGTCCACCTCGGCCTTCATCGCATGCAGGGCGTCATCGGCGATGCGTTTGCCGTCGAGGATGCGGGCTGGAGTCATGTGGATGCGGCGCCGGATGAAGACACGCCATTATCGCGGGCGATGCGGCTCGCGGCCAGTTGCCATGTCGGGCATGCTGTCTGCAAGTCGCATCGAAGGCTCGCCTTGAAGACGATTCCGGCACTCCTGCTGCTGATTGTCCTGGCCCTGGGGCTCGCGCTTGCGGCGTTTTATTTCGGGCAAAGGCGGCTGGTCTACTTCCCGGATGCCACCCGCGGCGATGCCGACGCACCGAGCACGTTCGAGCTGACGCGTCCCGGCAACATCCAGCTGCGTGGCTGGGTGGACCGCCCCGGCCAGCCACGCGCCCTGCTCTACTTCGGGGGCAATGGCGAGACCCTGCAAGGCGCACGCGCGCGACTGGCCGAATGTTGCCCGGGCTGGAGCGGCTATTTCCTGCCTTACCGCGGATACGGTGGCAGCGACGGTTCGCCATCGCGTGATGCGATCCTCGGCGATGCATTGGCCCTGTACGACAAGGTGGCCAAGCGCCATCGCGGCCAGCCGGTCGCGGTGGTCGGTCGCAGCCTCGGTAGCGGCGTGGCGGCTTGGGTAGCCCGACAGCGCCCGGTGGCGAGGTTGGTGCTGATTACACCCTTCGATTCGCTCGGCAACGTGGCCAAGGCGCATTACCCGTGGCTGCCGGTCGATACGCTCTTGACCGAACGCTATGACAGTGCCGATTGGCTGCACGGACGCAGCGAACCCACGCTGGTGATCCGCGCAAGCCGCGACCAAGCGGTGCCTGCAGCCAATACCGATGCATTGCTAGCCACTTTGCCCACGGGGACGGGGGTGGTGGAAATCGAAGGCGATCACAACAACCTGTCCGTCTCGCCTGCTTATACGCAGGCGCTGGCCGATTTCCTGCGCTAGCGGCGCGTCCCGCAGGCCGGGCAATCGGGGTCGGCGCGCAGACGCGTCTCGCGGAAGCGCATTGCCAACGCATCGAATTGCAGCAAGCGGCCGATCAAGGGCTCGCCGATGCCGAGGACGAGCTTGATCGCCTCGGTCGCCTGCACCAGGCCGATGATGCCCGGGACAACGCCCAATACGCCCGCTTCCGCGCAGTTGGGCGCATCCTCCGGCGCTTCGGGAAACAGGCATCGATAGCACGGCGCGATGCCGCGCTGGCGCCCCGCATCGAACACGCTGGCTTGCCCGTCGAAACGTTGCACCGCGCCGTAGACCAGTGGCTTTGCCAGACGTAGGCACGCATCGTTCAACACATGGCGCACGGGGAAATTGTCGGCGCCATCGATCACCACGTCGGCATCATGGATGAAGGCATCGACGTTGTCGTCGTCCACCCGGACACGCACGGCTTCGACCTCGATCGTGGGATTCAGCGCCAGCAATCGTTCGCGCGCCGAATCGACTTTCGCATCGACATCCACGCCGGCATCCACGTGCAACACCTGACGCTGCAGGTTGCTGCGGTCGACGATGTCATCGTCCACCAGCCGAAGATTTCCCATGCCGGCCGCGGCCAGGTAAAACGCCGCGGGTGCGCCCAACCCACCCGCACCGATCAAGGTGACGCGAGCCTGCTGCAACTTGCGTTGCCCTTCGATGCCGACCTGCGGCAGGCGCAACTGGCGCGAATAGCGCTCAAGGAAATCGCCGTCGAGTGTCGGCGCAGTCATCGGCAAGCCGTCACGCTGCCAGGCTTCGGTGCCGCCTTCGACACTGGCAACGTTGCCAAAGCCTTGCGTTCGCATCCCCTCGGCGGTGGCGAGCGAACGCAGGCCGCGCTGGCAGATCAGCAGGATTTCGGCATCACGCGGCAACAAGGCAGCCGCATCTGCCAGCAAGGCGTCCTGCGCGATGGCTTCGGTGCCTTCGGCCATGCCCGCGGCCTGTTCGGCTTCGCCTCGCACGTCGATGAGCCGCGCACCCGCGGCGACGCACGCGAACGCCTCGGCGGGTGTCAGGCGACGCACTTCGGCCATCTCAGCCCTTGCGCTTGACGTGGCGGATCAACCGGCGCTTCTTGGCCACCTGGCGATCGCTCAGCACGTTCTTCTTGTCCTTGTACGGGTTCTCGCCTTCCTTGAAGACGAAACGCACCGGCGTGCCGACCAGCTTGAAACGCTTGCGGAAGAAGTTTTCCAGATAGCGCTTGTAGGTGTCGGAGAGCGTGCGCAGGCGCGAGCCGTGCACGATGAAGGTCGGCGGGTTGCTGCCGCCCGGATGCGCGAAGCGCATCTTGGCGACGTGCCCGCGCACCACCGGCGGCGGATTGGCCTCGTAGGCGATCTCGATCGCCCGGGTGACCTCGCTGGTGCCGAACTCGCGCGTGGCCGAAGCATGGGCGCGATGCACCGCGCGGAACAGCTCGCGCAGGCCCGAGCCATGCAGCGCGGAGATGCGCACGGCCTCGGCCCAATCGACGAAAGCCAGCTTGCGCGAGAGCATGTCCTCGGCCTGCTGGCGCTGGTAATCGGACAGGCCGTCCCATTTGTTGATCGCGACGACCAGCGCGCGTCCGGCATCGAGGATGGCGCTGAGCACGGTCGCGTCCTGGTCGGTCACGCCTTCGGTCGCGTCGAGCATCAGCACCGCGACCTGGCATTGCTCGATGGCCTGCAGTGTCTTCACCGCGGAGAACTTCTCCACCGCCTCGTCCACCCGCGATCTGCGGCGTAGGCCGGCGGTGTCGATCAGGCGGTACTTGCGGCCATCGCGTTCCAGATCGACGGCGATGGAGTCGCGCGTGGTGCCCGGCACGTCGGAGGCGATCATCCGCTCCTCGCCGAGGATGCGATTCACCAGCGTCGACTTGCCGACGTTCGGCCGGCCGATGAAGGCGATGCGCACGCGTTCGGGATCGGCGTCCAGCGTCTCGCCCTGCCCTTCCTCGGGCAGGCGCGGATGGATTTCGTCGAGCAGTTCGTCGATGCCGGAGCGATGCGAGGCCGCGGTCTGCACCACGTCCTGGAAGCCGTAGCGGGCGAATTCGTTCTCGGCCTGCCGTGCATCGATGCCATCGACCTTGTTGACCACCAGCAGCACCGGGCGCCCCGATTTGCGCAACCAGCCGAGGATCCCGTCGTCCAGCGCGGAGGGGCCTTCGCGGCCATCGACCACGAACAGGACCAGGTCGGCTTCTTCCGCCGCCGCCCGCGCCTGCCGCGCGGTGGCACCGGCGAGACCCTCTTCCTCGCCCGCGATGCCGCCGGTATCGACCAGCACAAACGGCCGATCCTCGCGCAGGCGGCAGACGCCATAGTGGCGGTCGCGGGTGACGCCCGGCTGGTCGTGGACCAGCGCGTCACGGCTGCGCGTCAGCGCATTGAAAAGGGTGGACTTGCCGACGTTGGGCCGCCCCACCAGCGCAACGGTCGGCAACATGGTTATTGCCCGGGGCGGTAGGCGCCCAGGTTGCCGTCCGTGTCCTGCACCAGCAGGATGCCGTCGGCGACCACGGGCTGGGCGCGGATCGGCTTGCCGGTCAGGCGGATGCGGGCCACGATGCGTCCGTCGCTGGCCGAGAGCCAGTGCAGGTAACCGTCGTAGTCGCCAACGACCACGTAATCGCCGAGGACCGCAGGACCCGACACGCGGCGGCGCGGGAACGCCGGCTGCTTCCACATCGGCGCACCGGTATTGCGATCCAGCCCCCAGACCACGTCGTTGACGTCGCTCACGGCAACGATGCTGCCACCGACGCCGGTGCCGCCAATGCCGCCGTTCTCCTGCGACCACAGGACGCGGCCCGTCGGGGCCTCAATAGCCTGCGTATGCGGCTTGTAGCTGGTCGCGTAGAGCGTCGTGTCGACGAGGACCGGCTGGCCGTCGACATCGTTCATGCGGTCGAGTTCGCTGCGTCCTTCGGGTTGGGCAACCACCGATGTCCACAACTCGCTGCCATCGGTGGCCGACAGCGCCACCATCTTGCCGTTGTCGTTGCCGACGAAGACATAACCCGGCCCCAGGGTCAGCCCGGCATTGCCGCGCACGGTGAGAGCCGGCATGTCCGCGCGCCATGCCCAGCGCTTCTGGCCGTTGGCCGCATCGAAAGCGGTGACGCGCCCGTCGTTGGAACGCACGAAGACCATTCCCCCGGCGATCGCCGGGGCCGCGATGACTTCGTTCTGGAGGCGGGCACGCCACTTCTCGGCGCCGGACGCCGCATCCAGGATCACCACGTCGCCATCCAGGCTACCCACGGCGACGATGCCGCCGCCCACGCCCGGACCACCCGCATAGCGCTTTTTCTTCTCGTCCTTGCCGCCACCCCAGCTCCACAGGGGCTTGCCGGTCTGCAGGTCGAGCGCACGCACCGCCGAATCCGCGGCTGCGGCATAGACGCGGCCATCGGCCACCACGGGCCGCTGGCGTACGCCGATGCGCTCTTCACCTTCGCCCAGATCGACGGTCCACATCTTGACCACGTTCAAGGACGGCGTGAACTCGACCAGAGGCGCCGGCTTGGCCTCCTTGTTCTTGTTGCCGCCGAACCACCCCTTGACGGTGGTGCAGCCGCCGAGCATGACGATGCAGGCGGCGATCGCGATGGCACGAGCGGAGGGACGCGTAGGACGCATGGGTTTTCCTTGGAGATCGTGGGGGTCGGGATCGTCGGCGAATCAGGCGTTGGGCACGCTGCCGCCCGCCTCGACCAGCTTGATCTCGACGACTTGACGCTGCGGTGAACCGGTTTCGAGCTGGCGCAATGCCTTGCCGTAGCTGGCGCGCGCCTGCTCGGTCTGGCCCAGTTTCGATTGGGCATCCCCGAGCGCCTCGAGCGAGGCCGCGTCGTCGCGGTTGCCGAGCAGCTTGACCGCCTCGCCCGGCTGGCCGGTGGTCGTCAGCAAGTGCGCCATCCGCTGGTCGACGATGCGCGCCAGCATCGCGTCCCGGGTTTTCACGGCGCGCAGGGTCGCCAACGCTTCGGTGTTCTTGCCTGCATCGACCTGGGTCTTGGCTATCTGCAGCCGGGCCAACGCCGCATAGGGGCTTTCGGCTGGAATGCCCTTGAGGTCGATGCTGGCTTTTGCGGCATCGGTGACGGCGGTGCGGGACACCAGGTCGTATTTGGCAGCGACCGCCATGTCGGCCGCCAAACTGCGTTCCTGCCACCATTGCCAGCCAAGGACGGCAGCCAGGCCGACGGCGATACCGCCGATCAAGCCGATTGCATTGCGTTGCAGCCACGAACGGACGCGTTCGCCCTGTTCGTGTTCGTTCAGTAGTTCATCCATGTCGAAGCGGTCGCACTGCCCGAGGCAGTCATAGTGGGGCGGAAGGGATGCGGCACGCCTTTATTCGGAGGCGAGCGGCGAGCCGTCAGAGGATACCGCAAAGCGGGCCACGTTCGATTTGCGCCAGGGTGAAGTATCGACTTCCCGGCCATCGTGCAGGATGCGGACCTGCGAGGCATTCCCCACCACCACGCGACCGAGGCGGCCCGGGGCGAAATTGCGCGAATCGCCGGCTTCCATCAACCCTTTCTCGATGCTGGAGCCATCGGGCGCATAGAACTGGACCCAGCTCTGGCCGTCGAATTCGAACTCGAGCCCCGACGCGGCCGGCTTCGGCAAGCTGGCAAGCGATGCGGTGACGGGCTCGCGGTGCAGCGCCGCACGCGGCGACAAATCGGCCCGTTCGGCGACTTCCCCACCGCCCGGGAGCAGCGAGCGCGTGGCCACCATGTAGACCGGAATGGCGATGGCGAACGTCATCACCACGTAGACCAACCGGCTGCCCAGCTGGTTGAGGAAGCGCTCCCAGCCCGGGGTGTGGTCATGGCTCACCAGCTCGACCGGCCGCACTGCCTCGGCCGCGCCCTGTTCCAGGAGGTCGTCGGCATCCAGCCCCAGCAGGCGCGCGTAGCTGCGCAGTTGACCGCGGACGAAGACCGGGGCGCCCAGGGCATCCCAATCGCCGCTTTCGATTAGCGCCAACGTCCTGGCGGGGACATGCAGGGTCTGGCTGGCCTGCTGCAGCGTGAGGTTGCGCTGTTCGCGCGCGGCCTGCATGCGGCCGCCGACCGCGATCCGGTTTTCGCTGTTCGTTTGGCTGTTCATGGCATTCATCGACCGGTGGTCCGGGGAACGGTTTGAGGGAATTCGCGCTGGATGCGCGCACGGTAGCCGGCAGCGGCGCGGGCGTCGCCCAGCCGGGTCTCGATCTGTTCGGCAAGGCCGAGGACGGTGGCATCGACCGGCTGCAGGGCCAGCCTGCGCTCGATGAATGCACGTGCTTCCATCCACTGCCCACGCCGCATGGAGAGGCGGGCCAGCATTTCGAGCGCCAGGGTGTTCTCGGGGTCCAGCCCGATCGAGTCGCGAAGCGCTTGTTCGGCCTGCGGATCCATGCCCGCATTCGTCGCGCAAGCGCCGAGGTTGGCCAGCATGTCGGCGCGGGCAGTGCCGTACTGGGCCTGCGCCGCATAGTCCAGATATTGCAGGGATTCGGCTGCACGACCGTTGGCGCATAGCCATGCGCCGTAATTCCCGACCTCGGCGGCGCGACCACCGGAAAGTTCGGCGGCCTTCTTGAACCAGCCGCCGGCCGCCTGCGCCTGACCGCGGCGTTCGGCGACGGCTGCAAGCAGCGTATGCGCATCCACGGAAGCCGCATCGAGCTTCAACGCTTCGTTCGCCTTCGCCTCGGCGCCGTCCACATCGCCGGCCTGCAGCAGGCCGCTGGCCTGAGTGGTCAGGCCCTGAGCGGACTGGCGCGCTTTCACCTCGCTGCTGTCGTGGGCGACGACCGGCCGGCGCACCTGCTCGATCTTGACCTTCTTCAGGTTGGGCTTGACGAAAGTGAGCCGATTGCAACCGGCCGCCCCCAGCACGACGGCGGCCAGCACGATGCCCGGCAACAGCCGATCAAGCCGCAGCATCGATGCCTCCTTCCTGCGCCTTGAGGCGCTTGGCATGCTCGGCCTGGCGACGCGTGCGATCGAGCACCTGCCCTTTCAGCTGGCCACAGGCCGCGTCGATGTCGTCGCCGCGCGTGCGTCGCACCGGCGCGACGAGGCCCGCGTTGTTCAACACCTTCTGGAACGCACGGATGTCGTCGGAGGACGAGCGCTCGTAGCGTGTGCCCAGGAAGGGGTTGAACGGAATCAGGTTGACCTTCGCCGCATCGCTCATCTGCACGCGGCGGTCGAAATCGCGCATCAGCTTGGCCAGCGCGCGCGCATGCTCGGGCTGGTCGTTGACGCCGCGCATCAAGGTGTATTCGAAAGTGACCGACTCGCCCTTCTTGCGCAGCGCGTAGCGCACGCAGGCGTCCATCAGGGTGGCGATGTCGTACTTCCTGTTGAGCGGCACCAGCTCGTTGCGCAACTCGTCGAACGGCGCGTGCAGCGAGACGGCCAGCGACACGTCGCTCTCGGTAGCGAGGCGATCGATCATCGGCACCAGGCCCGCGGTCGACAACGTCACCCGCTTGTTGGCGAGGCCATAGCCGAGGTCGTCGCGCATCACGCTCATCGCGCGCACGACGTTGTCGAAATTCATCAGCGGCTCGCCCATCCCCATCATCACCACGTTGGTGAGGCGACGTTCGCGATGCGGCACGTTGCCGAGGTGGTGGCCGGCCGCCCACACCTGCCCGATGATCTCGGCGGTGGAGAGGTTGCGGTTGAAGCCCTGCGTGGCGGTGGAGCAGAACGTGCAGTTCAGCGCGCAACCCACCTGCGAGGACACGCAGAGCGTGCCGCGGCCCTTGTCGGGGATGTAGACGGTTTCGATGGCGTTGCCGCCATCCATGCCGAGCAGCCACTTGTGGGTGCCGTCCTCCGAGCCTTTGTCGAACAGGACGTTGGGCACGATGATCTCGGCATGCTGCTCCAGCTTGGCGCGCAGCGACTTGCCCAGATCGGTCATTTCATCGAACGTGGTGACGTGGCGGTGGTGGATCCACTTCATCACCTGGTGCGCGCGGAAGCGCTTCTCGTCGAGGGTCTCGACGAAGAAGCGCTCCAGACCTTCACGGTCCAGCTCCAGCAAATTCTGCTTGGGCTGCGCGTCGTTCATGGCATCAACGCGACAGCACGTCCGTGGCCGGGAAGAAATACGCGATCTCGATCGCGGCGTTCTCCAGCGAGTCCGAGCCGTGCACGGCATTGGCATCGATCGAATCGGCGAAGTCGGCGCGGATCGTGCCGGCAGCCGCTTCCTTCGGATTGGTGGCGCCCATCAGCTCGCGGTTCTTCAGCACCGCGCCTTCGCCTTCCAGCACCTGGATCATCACCGGACCGGAGATCATGAAATTCACCAGCGCATCGAAGAACGGGCGTTCGCGATGCACGGCATAGAAGCCCTCGGCCTCCTGCTTGGACAACTGCTTCATCTTCGCGGCGACGACCTTGAGGCCGTTCTTCTCGAATCGCGAATAGATCTCGCCGACGACGTTCTTGGCGACGGCATCGGGCTTGATGATGGAAAGGGTGCGCTCCTGCGCCATGAGGGGTCTCCGTATCGGACAGTGGGGTCGTGCGGTGAGGGGACGATCAATGCCGTTGCGGCACGACAATCCCGTTGAAAATCGAGGGCTTGGCGTAAAAACCCACCAAACAGTCTAACGAATCATCGACTTGGCGTACACATGCCGCCCCGGCGTGGTTCCGGCCCGCACCGGGCACTTGACGCAGAGATCGGGATCGGCGAAAGTCAATCATCTGTTTGAATCGATTGTTGTAGCCATGTCATCCACCCAGTTCAGCACCAAGGACCGCATCCTCAACGCGGCCGAAGGCCTGTTCGCACTGCAAGGCTTCACCGGCACCTCGCTTCGCGAGGTCACCAGCCGCGCCGACGTCAACATCGCAGCGGTGAATTACCACTTCGGCAGCAAGGAAAACCTGATCAACGAGGTCTTCCGGCGGCGCATGGACGAAATGAGCGAAGCCCGCATTTCCCTGCTGGAACAGGCAGTTGCGGAGCAACCCGGCACCATCGAGCCGATCCTGCGCGCCTTCGTCATCCCTGCCCTGGCCGTGTCGCAGGACCGCGGCGGCGGCGTGGCCTTCATCCGCGTCATCGCCCGCGCCTATGCCGAGAAGAACGACGGCCTGCGTGCCTTCCTGTCGGCCCGTTACGGCCATGTCCTGCGCGATTTCGCCAAGGCGCTGGCCACCTGCCTGCCCGGGCTCGGCAAGGAGCAGTTGTACTGGCGGCTGGATTTCCTCGCCGGCGCATTGACCTATGCGATGGCCGATTTCGGCACGATCAAGCGCCCGCAAGGCGTGTCCGAGGCTGAGCACCAGCAGCGTGCCGCGGACGAATTGATCGCCTTTGCCGCGGCCGGCCTGAAGGCCGCACCCTGATTTCCCCACCTGCGCCGGCTTCCGGCCAACCCCTCTTTCCACTGGAGCAAGACATGTCCGACAACCTCCTGATCCGCCGCGTGGCCGTGCTGGGCGCAGGCGTGATGGGCGCGCAGATCGCCGCGCAGCTCGTCAACGCCGGCATCGACACCGTGCTGTTCGACCTGCCCGCCAAGGTAGGCGACAAGAACGGCATCGTGCAGAAGGCCATCGCCAACCTCACCAAGCTCTCGCCCGCGCCGCTCGGCGTGAAGTCGCTGGCCGAGGCCATCGTCCCGGCCAATTACGAAACCGACCTCGGCCTGCTTGAAAGCTGCGACCTGGTGATCGAGGCGATCGCCGAGCGCATGGACTGGAAGCAGGACCTGTACAAGAAGATCGCCCCGCACGTGCCGGCGCACGCGGTGCTGGCCTCAAACACTTCGGGCCTCGGCATCAACAAGCTGGCCGACGTGCTGCCGGAGGAACTGCGCCATCGCTTCTGCGGCGTGCACTTCTTCAACCCGCCGCGCTACATGTACCTGGTCGAGCTGATCCCGACCAAGTACACCGATGCGGCCGTCATGAACGGCTTGGAAAGCTTCCTGACCAGCTACGTCGGCAAGGGCGTGGTGATCGCGCGCGACACGCCGAACTTCATCGGCAACCGCATCGGCGTGTTCTCGATCCTCGCCAC
>DAIRVA010000070.1:0-9797 GCA_036803045.1 Lysobacter sp.
GGGAGTATGGGGTCAAAAGCTCCATCGAGGGTTCGAATCCCTCACTCTCCGCCAGCTTTGCTGGCCTCGCGTTACGCATCCGATCCTTGTGTCATGGGTGGATGCGGGTGAACGCCTTTCATCGCACACCATGCATCGCGCGGATGCGGACCAACTTCGTCCGCCCAGGTCGGGCCAGCACGTGTTGCGCTTGCGGCGTATCCCGCCTCGTCCGATGATGGACTCCCCTCCCGTTCCTGCGCCCAGACCGTGATCGAGTTCGGACACCTGACCCATGCCGGTTTGCGCCGCCCACTGAACGAAGACACCTACCACGGCGATGCGCGCCTCGGGCTGTGGCTGGTGGCCGACGGCATGGGCGGGCACGACAACGGCGAGATCGCCAGCGCCATCGCCCGCACGACGATCGTGCGCGAGGTCCAGGACGGGACACCGCTCGTCCAGGCCATCGGTGTCGCCGGAGAGGAAATCCTGCGTCAGTCGCGCCAGCGCGCCGCCACGCTCCCGATGGGCACGACCGCGGTGGCCGTGCGCGTGACCGGTACCCGCTTCGAGGTCGCATGGGTCGGGGACAGTCGCGCCTATGTCTGGCAGAACGGTCGGCTGGTCCAGCTCTCGCAGGACCACAGCCTGGTGCAGGAGCTGATCGCGCAAGGCACGCTGACCATGGAACAGGCCCGCCACCATCCCCAGCGCAAGGTCGTGACGCAAGCCTTGGGCGTCACCATGCCGGACCTGCTGGAAATCGAGCATCTCATCGGAACTTTCACCAGCGGCATGCAATTGCTGTTGTGCAGCGACGGCCTGACGGAGGAAGTCGATGATGCCGCCATCGGCGAAATCCTCGGCAGGCCCGGCCTGAGCGCGCAGGAGTGCGCGGACACGTTGGTGGCTGCCGCGCTCGATAACGGCGGCAGCGACAACATCACGGTGCTGGTGCTGCGCTGCCATTGAAGACAGCACGCGGGCGCTCGTGGAATCAGGCGCCGGCCAAGGCCCGCCATAACACGGACTTGTCCTTGTCCAGCCGCTTGCCGATGGCATCCAGCCGCGCCTCGTGCGCGTCGCGCTCCTCTTCGCTGACGGCCACCCGCGGGCGAGGACCGAGCGCCGCGGCATCGGCCAGGGCCGCGCGCGCTGCCGCATCGGCCAGGGCCGCATCGTCTGCGACGGCGAAGGCATCGAAGCCGATCTCGCCCTGGCCGGCGGTCATCGCCAGGTAGACATCGGCCAACAGCTGCGCATCGAGCAATGCGCCGTGCAATTGCCGATGGCCATTGTCCACACCCAGCCGCCTGCAGAGCGCGTCCAGGGTATTGCGCTGTCCCGGATAACGCAGCCGCGCCATCTCCAGCGTATCGGTGATGAGGGCACGCTCGCGGATGGGGCCGCCAGACACTCCTGCCTTCGACAGCTCATTGTCGAGGAAGCCGACATCAAAGCTGGCGTTGTGGATGATCAGCTCCGCACCGTCGATGTAGGCGAGAAACTCCTCGAACACGTCCTCGAATCGCGGCTTGTCGGCGAGGAATTCCAGCGTCAGCCCGGTCACTTCCTGCGCTCCGGGCTCGAACTCGCGGTCAGGGTTGAGGTAACGATGGAAATGGTGGCCGGTCGGCCTGCGCTCGATCAGCTCCACGCAACCGATTTCCACCACGCGGTTGCCCTTGCGCCAATCCAGCCCGGTGGTCTCGGTATCCAGCACGATCTGCCGCATCAACGGGTTCCTTGTTGCTTGATGGCGATGGCCGCATCGCGCGCGAGCTCGTCCACGCGCTCGTTGTCCGGATCGCCGTTATGCCCTTTCACCCAACGCCAGTCGATGCGATGCCGCTTCGTCGCGGCATGCAGGCGCTCCCACAGGTCCTGGTTCTTGACCGGCGCGCCGCCCGCGGTCTTCCAGCCGCGCCGGATCCAGTTGGGCAGCCATTCGGAGATGCCCTGCTGGACGTAGCGCGAGTCGGTGTGCAACGCGACCTCACACGCCTCGGTCAAAGACTCAAGCGCCATGATCGCCGCCATCAACTCCATCCGGTTGTTGGTGGTATCGGATTCGCCACCGGATATCTCGCGCTCGCGGGTGCCATAGCGCAACAGCACGCCCCAGCCACCCGGACCCGGGTTGCCGAGGCAGGCGCCATCGGTATGCGCTTCGACCACCTTCTTCAACGTCATGCGGAATCGCCCACGGCCGGGCCCAATGCGGGCGCTCGCCTGGGTGTCATCGGGGTGCGGCGCTTTTCCGCCGAGATCAAATAGGCTGCGCGGACACCGGCACCGCGCTGCGGCTGGCTGTCGATGCGGCTGCGCCAGCGCGGCCCAATCCCCTGGGCGACCGGTTCCGGGACCAGTCCGGCGCGCTTGAGCCGGCGGCGCCAGGTGACCGGCTCGCGCCCGGATTCGCCTTCGCCCATCCAGTGCGCGCGATAGGGCGACAGAGGATTCAACGCGAACACGCCGAGGCGGCCACCAGGGACCAGTACGCGCACGCATTCGGCCAGCCAATCCTCGACCGGCCTGCCCTCGACGTGCTGGATGATCACCGCACCCATCGATTCGCCCGCCAACGGCAACGCGGGGCCGCATGTCACGTCGCCCCGCCAGCCGCCCAGCTCCGCGGCGCTCAGCCACAACCCGTGCGGCTGGTCGATGGCGCTCGGTCGCGGGATCGCGCTGAACGCCAGCCAAGGCATGCCCGGCCGTGCGGAGATTTCCGCATGCAGGCTGGGCAATTCGCTCATGGCCAGCGCCAGCCCGTGTTCGGTGGCGAACCAGCCCTGCGGCGGATCGGGTTGACGGGCGGCGACCAAGGCAGGCATCGTCGCCCATTCTACGTGCATGGCCCGTCTCGTCTGCCCTTGATATCGATCCCCGAACCCTTGCCCGCCTTCAGCGACAACTACCTCTGGTGGTTGCCGGGTGCGCACGGGCCGGTGCTGGTCGATCCGGGGGATGCCGGCCCGATCCTCGCGCGCTTCGGCGACCAGCCCGCGCTGGGAGCGATCCTGCTCACGCACCACCACGACGACCACATCGGCGGCGTGCCGGCGCTGCTGGCGCGCTGGCCGGACACGCCGGTCATCGCTCCGCACGAGCCGCGCATCCCGTTCGCCAGCCGGCGCGTGGCGGCAGGCGATCTGGTCGATGTCGATCCGTATCGCTTCGAGGTCATCGAAGTCCACGGCCATACCCGCAGCCATATCGCCTACCACGGCCATGGCCTGCTGTTCTGCGGCGATGCGCTCTTCAGCCTCGGCTGCGGGCGGATGTTCGAGGGGGATGCACAGACGATGCGCGCCTCACTCGATCGCCTGGCCGCGCTGCCCGACGACACCCGGGTCTGCTGCGCGCACGAATACACCCTCTCCAATGCCGCCTTCGCCCGCCACCTCATGCCCGGGAACGACGCGCTCGCCAACCGGATCCGGGAAGCCCATGCCCAACGCGAAGCCGGGTGCCCCACCTTGCCTTCCCGGCTTTTCGACGAGCGGGCCTGCAATCCCTTCCTGCGTCTGGATGATCCCGAAGTACGGGCCGCCCTGACCATGCGCATCGGCCACGCGCCGGCGGACCGCGATGCCGCCTTCGCCGCGCTGCGTGGATGGAAGGACGATTTTCGCGGATGACGAGCCCGATGCCGTCGACCCACCCTGCATGGGGTGCCCTGCTGTGGCTGGCGGCGATCCCCGGCGTATCCGTCGCCGCGAACGGACCGGCCGCGGCCGGCGACAATCCGAACATCGGGACCCGGAGCGGACTGGCCATCCATGAACGGTTCCGCAGCCACCTGGCCGAACCCGAGTGCGCAAACGCAAGCCCCCGATGGCGCGGGCATTTCGCCCACGCGCCCAAGCGACTGGCATCGGAGGATGATGAGCTGCTCGCGCTGTTCGGCTATGTCGTCGACGAATTGGTGAAGGCCGGGTTGCCCACCGAATACGCACTGATCCCATTCGTGGAGAGCGGCTACAAGCCCGGTGCGCGCAGCAGCGCGGGACCCACCGGACTCTGGCAGTTCATCGCCATCACCGCGCGCAACCAGGGCGTCCCGATGCGCGACGGATACGATGGCCGCCTGTCGGTGATCGATTCGACCCGTGGCGCCGTGCGCTACCTCAAGATCCTCCACAGCATGTTCGGCGGGCGATGGCGCGTGGCGATCATGGCCTACAACGCCGGCGAATATCGCCTCGTGGGCGCGATCCGCCGCAGCGGCCAGGCCCAGCGCAGCGCGGATGCCGCACGCATCCAGGGTGTCCCGTCGCTGACCCGCGCCTATGTCGAGAAACTGCACGCGATTTCCTGCCTGCTCGAACAGGCCGACGACCGCAAGGACTGGCTCGATGCCATCGACAGGCCGGTGCCGTTGCTGGTGGCGGAAAAGCCCGGCCAAGAGAGCATCGCCTTGAAGCCATGGGCGCGCGCGCGCGGGTTGGACCCCGGGCTGATCGTCCGTCTCAATCCCGCGCTGTCCACGACCGGCGTCCGCACGGGGGGGCCATGGGTGCTGGCGCCGGCCCGTGTCGAAGTGGGGCCCGCCGATCCGGCCGTCGATGCCGCGCCGATCGCGGCAGCCGCCGGCGATGCCCGCACCCCGAACGGCGATGCGCCCGCAGCCGATGCAACGCATCGGACCTACACGGTGATGAAAGGCGACTCCTGGGCGCGCATCGCCCGCCGCCAGGGCCTGCCGCTGTCCGGGCTGTTGCGCCAGAACGGTGCCAGCGCCGACACCCCGCTACGGCCCGGTATGGTGCTGAAGCTCGACGCCACCCGTCCCTGACGGGTAAACTGTACGCTTCGTCCGCTCACGGAATGGAAGACAGCATGGGTTTCCTGCAAGGCAAGCGCGCACTCATCACCGGGATCGCCAGCGAACGTTCGATCGCCAGCGGCATCGCCGAGGCGATGCATCGCGAAGGCGCCGAACTCGCCTTCACCTACCAGAACGAGAAATTGAAATCGCGCGTGGAGTCGGCCGCCGCCGAATTCGGCAGCGACATCGTCATCCCGCTGGACGTCACCTCCGACGCGCAGATCATGGAGTGCTTCGAGGCCCTCAGCGGCCCGTGGGGCGACGGCTTCGACATCCTCGTCCACGCCATCGCCTATGCCCCGCGCGAAGCCATCGCCGGCCAGTTCCTCGACGGCCTGACCCGCGAGAACTTCGCCATCGCGCACGACATCTCGGCCTATTCGCTGGCCGCGCTCTCGGCCGCCGCACGCCCGATGATGGCCGGCCGCAACGGCGCCATCCTCACGCTCTCCTACCTCGGCGCCGAACGCGCGTTGCAGGGCTACAACGTGATGGGCGTGGCCAAGGCGAGCCTGGAGGCCACCGTGCGCTACCTCGCCTACAACCTCGGCCCGGAAGGCATCCGCGTGAACGCGGTGTCGGCTGGCCCGATCAAGACGCTGGCCGCGGCCGGCATCGGCGGCTTCCGCAAGATCCTCGGCCATGTCGAGGACAACGCGCCGCTGCGCCGGACCGTGACCATCGAGGAGGTCGGCAACGTCGCCGCCTTCCTGTGCTCGGATCTCGCCAGCGCGGTGACCGGCGAGGTCACCTACGTGGATTCGGGCTACAACATCCTCGGCATGACCGGCCTGAACGACTGACGGCCCCGTCACTCCCACCGCAACGGAAAACGCCCGGCCATGCCGGGCGTTTCCGCATCGACCCGATGGCGCCTAGAGCTGGCTTTCGACCACGCGGATCTTCACGCGCTTGCGCATGTCGGCCACGTAGGCCTTGGCATCCTGATCGCCGGAAGCCACGCCCAATTCGTTTCGCATCCGGGTTTGTTGGTCGCCCGGGATCGCCGACACGTCGGCCGGGCGCACCGCCATCACCTGGAATACCATCCAACTGCCGTCTGGCAACAGGATCTGGCCGGCCGAAGGCGCGCCTTCCGTCGGCTTGGGCGCCGAAAAGACCGCCTTGACCGCTTGCGGCGTCGGCGTGGTGGCGGTACGCATCAGGCCCGGCAGCGCCTGCAGCGGGTAGCCCCGCTCGCTCGCCAGGGTGGCCAGCGGCTTGCCTTTGCGCACGGCCTCCGCCAAGGCTTTGGCGGTCGTCGCAGCCTGACGGCTGGCCTTGTCGGCACGCAGGTCGGCATCGACCTGGGCGCGGACGCTGGCCAGCGGCTGCACCTTGGAAGGCGCGTGTCCGACCACGCGCAGCAGCACGCTGCGATCGTTGCCGACTTCAATCGGATCGCTTACCGAGCCATCCTCAACCCGCGCCGTGGAGAAAGCCTCGGCCTGGACCCCGGCGACCGCCGCGATGCCATCTCCACCGTTGCGCGGGAAGGGCCCGAGGCGCTGCACGGGCAACTGGTGCTTCGCCGCGACCTGGGCAAAGCCCGACGGGTTCTTCATCAGCTCGTCCACCAGCGCGCCGAGCAGGTCGTTGTAGGTACGCTCGCGGGTGCCGGTCGCGGCTTCCTCGGCCAGCTGCGCGCGCACCTCCTCGAACGTCTTGCGCGTGCCGGGGCGCACGTCGCGCAGCTGGATCACGTGCCAGCCGAAATCGCTCTTGACCGGCTGGCTGACCGCGCCCTTCCGCAGCGCGAAAACCGCGTCGACGAACGGCTTGGGCAGGCTGCCGCCCTGCTCGATCCAGCCCAGGTCGCCGCCCGTGTTGCGGGAACCGGGGTCGCCTGATTGCGCCTTCGCCAGCGCGGCGAAATCCGTGCCGGGTGCCGCAGCCTGCGCCGCAAGCTGCCTGGCCTTGTCCTGCGCGGCGCGCTGTGCGGCGGCATCCGCCTTCGCGTCCACGGGGATGAGGATGTGCGAGACCAGCCGCTGCTCGGGAGTGCCGAACTTGTCCATTTGCGCGGCATAGGTCGCCCTGAGCTGCGCCTCGTCGATCGGCGCCTGCACAAGCTTCGCGGCATCGATGTCGATGTACTCGATCGTCGCCGTCTCGGCGGTGCGGTAGCGCGCTTCGTTGGCGTCATACCAGGCCTTGGCCTCGGCATCGGTGACCGCTTGGTTGGCCGCCACGGCAGGCACCTGCGCGGCATCGATGTCGCGTTCCTCGAACCACATCCCCACCAGCCGCCTGACGTCGGCGTCGGTCACGAAGGCGGTCTGGAACAACTGGCCGACCAAGGCATTGCGCTGCAGGTCGTCGCGCATCCTCTGCTCGAAACGCAGCGGCGTCATCGGCGGATTCAAACCCGCCAGCAGCGCCTGGTAACGCCGCGCGTTGAACCGCCCGTCCACCTGGAAATCGGCCACCGACTCGATCTCGCGGCGCACGGTCGCATCCGGGATGCGGATGCCGGCATCTTCAGCGGCCATCCGCATCAGGCGCTCGTCGATGAGCTGCTCCAGCACCTTGCGCTTGTTCTCGGCCGATTCGAAGGCCTTGTTGTCGAATGCGGCGCCTTCGGCCTGCCGCGCGCGCTGCCGCTCCTGCTCGAAGCGCTCGCGGAACTCGCCGGCCCCGACGTCCTGGTGCCGCCACAGCACGGATGCCGGCCAGACGGCCGGCGCCGACCGCCACCAGGTGGGCGGCGACTGGATGCGTGCCGCATAGTTCTGGGAGCCGCCGGAGATGTAATCGTTGACCCCGAACAGAGCGAAGGGAACGATGAGCAGGCCGAGGATGACCGTGGCCACCCAGCCGCTGGATTTGTCGCGGAGCGATTGCAGCATGTGTACGGAGCCGTGCTTGGACGTAGCTGGACAGTTTAGCGCGGGTAACGCCCGAAGCAGCGGAACCCGGAAAAACGAAACCCCGCCGTCAGGCGGGGTTTCGTTCGAATCGATGGCGGAGCGGACGGGACTCGAACCCGCGACCTCCGGCGTGACAGGCCAGCATTCTAACCAGCTGAACTACCGCTCCGCGAGACGCGAGACTATACAGACACGCTTCGCGGCTGACAACACCCGATGCCGAAGAAATCGCGACGCGACGCGTTTTTTCGCAAGTGATGGTGGGAGCTGAGGGGATCGAACCCCCGACCCTCTCCGTGTAAAGGAGACGCTCTACCGCTGAGCTAAGCTCCCCCGGCGACGAAATGATAGCGTGCGGACACCGCAAACGAAAAACCCGGCGCGTGGCCGGGTCTTCGCAGGTACCGATGGCGCGGTTCAGTTCACCGCATCCTTCAGCGCCTTGCCGGCCTTGAACCCCGGGGCCTTGGAGGCGGCGATCTGCAGGGCTTCACCCGTCTTCGGGTTGCGGCCGGTGCGCGCGGCGCGCTCACGGACGTCGAAGGTGCCGAACCCGGCGATCGCGACGCTCTCGCCCGAAGCCAGCGAGCCGCTGATCGCGGAAAGCACGGCATCGACGGCACGGGCCGCATCCGCCTTGGACAGGCCGGTGGTCTCGGCAACCTTCTCGATTACATCACCCTTGTTCATCGCTAGCTCCTTTTGCACCCGGTCGTGCCGGATCGGTTGGGTACCGCATCCCGTGGATGCGGCATGGATTGTCGACTGCGTGGACGGAGTTTACACGCGAACCCGCCACCTGCGCTGAAACGCCTGAAAACGTGCGGTTTCCCGCGCGGTCAGTGCTTGACCGTGCTCTTGCGGCGGCCTTTCGGCTCCCGGTCGGCTCCCGGCGGCACGCGCTTGCCGGCCGCCGGCTCCTCGGGAATCTCCACGTTGGCCGGCGTCAGCGGGCGCTCTAGCGCCAGGTCGAGCACTTCGTCGATCCATTTCACCGGCACGATCTTCAGGTCCCGGGTCACGTTCGCCGGAATGTCGGCCAGGTCCTTCCTGTTCTCGTCGGGAATGATCACGGTCTTGATGCCGCCACGCAGCGCGGCCAGCAGCTTTTCCTTCAGGCCGCCGATCGCCGATACGCGCCCGCGCAGCGTGATCTCCCCGGTCATCGCCACGTCCGCGCGCACCGGGATCTTGGTCAGCATCGACACCAAGGCCGTGGTCATCGCGATGCCCGCGCTCGGGCCATCCTTCGGCGTCGCCCCATCGGGCACGTGCACGTGGACGTCGAACTTCGACAGGAAATCCAGATCGATGCCGAAACGCTCGGTGCGCGAGCGCACCACCGACAGCGCGGCCGATGCGGATTCCTTCATGACGTCGCCCAGCTGGCCGGTCAGGATCAGCGCACCCTTGCCGGGCACCAGCGTGGATTCGATCTGCAACAGGTCGCCGCCGACCTCGGTCCATGCAAGCCCGGTGACCAGGCCGATCTCGTTGTCGGCCTCGGCGCGACCGAAGTCGAAACGCTGTACACCGAGATATTTCTCCAGATTCTTGTCGCCGACCCTGGTCGTCTTGGTCGATTTCTTCTTCTGCGGTCCGGCCAGCGCGATTTCCTTCACCACCTTGCGCGCGATCTTGGCGATCTCGCGTTCCAGGTTGCGCACGCCCGATTCGCGCGTGTAATAGCGCACGATGTCGCGGATAGCGCTTTCCTGGATCTCCAGCTCGCCTTCGCGCAGGCCGTTCGCCTTGATCTGCTTCGGCACCAGGTAGCGCATCGCAATGTTGACCTTCTCCTCCTCGGTGTACCCGGGGATGCGGATCACCTCCATGCGGTCCAGCAGCGGACCGGGGATGTTCATCGAATTCGAGGTCGCAATGAACATCACCTCGGACAGGTCGAGGTCCACCTCGAGGTAATGGTCGTTGAAGCTGTGGTTCTGCTCGGGATCGAGCACCTCCAGCAGCGCCGACGACGGATCGCCGCGGAAGTCCATCGCCATCTTGTCGATCTCGTCCAGCACGAACAGCGGGTTCCTGGTGCCGACCTTGTTGAGGTTCTGCACGATGCGGCCCGGCATCGAACCGACGTAGGTGCGGCGATGGCC
>DAIRVA010000071.1:0-9723 GCA_036803045.1 Lysobacter sp.
GGGCATCACCGACCTCGACCCGCTGCCGTACGACCTGCTGTTCGAGCGCTTCCTCAACCCCGAGCGCGTGTCGATGCCCGACTTCGACATCGACTTCTGCATGGACCGCCGCGATGAGGTGATCGACTACGTCGCCGGCAAGTACGGGCGGGAACGCGTCAGCCAGATCATCACCTACGGCACCATGGCGGCCAAGGCGGTGGTGCGCGACGCGGGCCGCGTGCTGGGCTTCCCGTACGGGTTCGTCGATGGCGTGGCGAAGCTGGTGCCGATGACGCTCGGCATCGGCCTGGAGGATGCGCTTGGCCAGACCGACAAATCGAAGAGCGACGATGCCTGGCGCAGCGACGAACTCATCGCGCGCTATCGCGACGAAGACGACGTGCGCGACCTGCTGGACCTCGCCCTGCAGCTGGAAGACCTGACGCGCAACGCCGGCAAGCATGCCGGCGGCGTGGTGATCGCGCCCGAACCGCTGGCCGAGTATTGCCCGCTGTTCGCCGAACACGATGTCGAGGGCCTCGGCAAGAACCCGGTGACGCAGTTCGACAAGGACGACGTGGAGGCGATCGGCCTGGTCAAGTTCGACTTCCTCGGCCTGCGCACGCTGACCATCATCGACTGGACGGTCAAGGCGATCAACGCGCGTCGCGATGCCGCGGGCGAGCCGCCGCTGGACATCGCCGCGCTTCCTCTGGACGACTCCGCCACGTATCAACTCTTCGCCCGCGGCGACACGGTTGCGGTGTTCCAGTTCGAATCGCGCGGCATGCGCGAGCTGCTCAAACGCGCCACGCCGGACCGCTTCGAGGACCTGATCGCGCTGGTGTCGCTGTATCGCCCCGGCCCGATGGACCTGATCCCCGACTTCATCGACCGCAAGCACGGGCGCGCCGAGGTGCGGTACCCGCACCCGCTGCTGGAGCCGGTGCTCTCGCCGACCTATGGCGTCGTGGTGTACCAGGAGCAGGTGATGCAGACCGCGCAGATCCTGGCCGGGTATTCGCTCGGCGGCGCGGACTTGCTGCGTCGTGCGATGGGCAAGAAGCAGGTCGAGGAGATGGCGAAGGAGCGCGCCAAGTTCGAGGCCGGGGCCCAGGCCACGCACGACATCGCGCCCAAGGCCTCCGGCCCGATCTTCGACCTGCTGGAAAAATTCGCCGGCTACGGATTCAACAAGTCGCATGCCGCCGCCTATGCGCTGGTCAGCTACCAGACTGCGTGGCTGAAGACGCACTACCCGGCCGAGTTCATGGCCGCGGTGCTGTCCTCGGACATGGACAACACCGACAAGGTCGTCGGCTTCCTCGACGAGGCGCGGGCGATGGACCTCACGGTGCTGTCGCCAGACGTGAATGCCTCGGATTACATGTTCGATGCCGTGGATCCGCAAACGCTGCGTTACGGCCTCGGCGCGGTGAAGGGTGTCGGTCGCGGCGCCTGCGAGGCCATCGTCGAGACGCGCGGGAAGGGAGGCGTGTTCACCGACCTGCTGGATTTCTGCAAGCGGGTGGAGTCGAACAAGCTCAACCGCCGCACGATGGAAGCGCTGGTCCACGCCGGCGCGATGGATGCGCTGGGCGGCAACCGCCCCTCGTTGCTGTTGCAGCTGCCCGAGGCGATGAAGGCCACCGAGCAGCTGGCACGCGAACGCGAAGCCGGTCAGGTCTCGCTGTTCGGCGCGGTCGAATCCGCAGCACCCGCGCTGGAGATCCGGTTGCCCGAAACCCACGACTGGCCGCTGGCGGACAAGCTGCGCCATGAGCGCGAGACGCTGGGTTTCTATCTCTCCGGCCACCCGATGGATCCGTATCGCGACGATCTGGCCGGCGTGACCGGCTTCCACCTCGGTCAGTTGGAAAAGGTCTGGAGCGAGCGCGCCGAGGACGAGAAGCGCGGCTGGCGGCCTGAGAAAACCGTGGTGCTGGCCGGCCAGGTCACCGGCATGCGCCGCAAGGGCGAATCGCAAGCCTTCGTGCAACTGGAGGACGGACGCGGTCGCATCGAGTGCGCGTTCTTCGCCGAGACCTTCACCGAGTACGCCGCGCTGCTGACCCGCGACCGCATCCTCATCATCGAAGGGGGCCTGCGTGAGGACGAATTCTCCGGCGGCTTCAGTCTGCGCGCGCGGCGCTGCTGGGATTACAGCCAGGTCTGCGCGACGCAGGCGTTGCGCCTCGCGCTGCGGCTGGACCTGCGCGTCCCCGGCGCGATGGAAGCGGTCGATGCGGTGCTGGACCGGCATCGCCCCGGCCCGACCCCGATCCGCTTCGAGCTGCTGCGTGAAGGTGCGGCCGGCCAGTTGGACCTCAACGGCAGCCGCGGCATCCGTATCGATCAGGAGCTTGCCGCCACCCTGCGCGCCCAGCCCGGCGTGCGTGCGGTCAAGCTGGCGCTGGGCAAGCCGTGGGCGCAATGAGCGCACCCCGGGCACATGACCTTAGCGTATGGGCCGCTGCGGTGCATCCGCTAGACTGACGGGCCTGACCGGCGCCGCCGTGATGAAAAATCCGCCAAGTACCCGCTAAATGAACCCGAACTACCTCGATTTCGAGCAACCCATCGCCGACCTGGAAGCCAAGATCCAGGAGTTGCGCCAGGCCAGCGACGGCCAGGCCGTCAACATCGACGCCGAGGTCAAGGCCCTGCAGGACAAGCTGCGCCAGCGCACCGCGCACATCTTCCGCGACCTTTCGCCGTGGCAGGTGTCGCAGATGTCGCGCCACCCCGCGCGGCCCTACACCAACGACTACATCAAGATCATGTGCAGCGAGTTCCAGGAGCTGGCGGGTGACCGTGCCTACTCGGACGATCCCGCCATCGTCGGCGGGCTGGGCCGCATCGACGGCCGCAGCGTGATGATCATCGGCCACCAGAAGGGCCGCGACACCAAGACCAAGGTGCGCCGCAACTTCGGCATGCCGCGTCCCGAGGGTTATCGCAAGGCGCTGCGCCTGATGAAGATGGCCGAGCGCTTCAAGCTGCCGCTGATCACCTTCATCGACACGCCCGGCGCCTACCCCGGCATCGGCGCCGAGGAACGCGGGCAGAGCGAGGCCATCGCGCGCAACCTGCTGGAAATGGCCGAGCTGCGCGTGCCGATCATCTGCAACGTGATCGGCGAAGGCGGCTCCGGCGGCGCGCTGGCGATCGGCGTGGGCGATGTCACCAACATCCTCGAATACGGCACCTACTCGGTGATCTCGCCCGAAGGCTGCGCATCGATCCTGTGGAAGGACGCGGCCAAGGCCAAGGACGCCGCCGAGCAGATGGGCATCACCGCCCAGCGGCTGAAATCGCTGGGCCTGGTCGACAAGGTGGTCCGCGAGCCGATCGGCGGCGCGCATCGCAATCCCCTGCAGATGGGCAAGCGCCTCAAGGCCGTGATCATGAACGAGCTGGACGCGCTGGAGGCCAAGCCGGTCGATCGTCTGCTCGATGATCGCTATGCCCGCCTGCGCGGCTACGGGGCCTACGCGGCCTGAGTGCGGCGAGCGGCGGGAATCCCCTAAGCTGGGTGCGCCGGCAATCCGCCGGTCCCGGGGAGGGACAACGACATGATCATCAAGCGCATCGACCCGATGTCCGTGGCCAGGATCACCGGCATCATCGCCGCCGTGTTCGGCCTGATCGCGGGCATCCTGTTCTTCGTCTTTGGCAGCTGGTTCGGCGGGCACGGTGGCGGTCTGGGTATGGCGATGGCCGGCGGATTCATGGGCGTGATCGTGCTGCCGTTGATGTACGGCGCATTCGGTTTCATCGGCGGGCTCATCCACGGATTCGTGTACAACATCGCCGCCAGGTTCGTCGGCGGCATCCGCATCGAAACCGAATGATGCGCGGGCACCTGACCGATTGAAACGAGCGGCGATCACGCGATGAACAATGCAATCGCCGGTTCGTTGCAGGAAGCCGTGGCCTCGGGGCCGGATGGCGCCGCTCCGCCCGCCCTGCTGGTCGGATACAGCGGCGGTCTCGATTCCACGGCCCTGTTGCACGCGCTGACGATGGCCCACCCGGGCAAGGTGCGCGCAATCCATGTCCATCATGGGCTGCATCCCGAGGCCGACGGCTGGGCCATTCATTGCGAACGGACCTGCGATGCCCTCGGCGTGCCGCTGGTCGTGGCCAGGATCGACGTGGCGGATATTGCTGCAGGTCCCGAGGCCGCGGCACGCGCCGCGCGCCATGCGGCATTCCGCGCCCACCTGCACGGAGGCGAGTGGCTGGCGCTGGGCCACCATCGCGACGACCAGGCCGAGACCTTCCTGCTTCGCGCGCTGCGCGGCTCGGGCCCCGACGGCCTGGCGGCGATGCGGCCCTGGCGGCGTTTCGGTACCGGCAAGTTGTGGCGGCCTTTCCTCGGGATTTCCCGCGATGCGCTGCTGGCCTATGCCCGGGCGCACGGACTGGCCTGGATCGACGACCCGAGCAACGACGACGACGCGTTCGACCGCAACTTCCTCCGGAACGGCGTGATGCCATTGTTGCGGAAGCGCTGGCCGCAGGCCGATTCCGCTTTCGCGCGTTCCGCCGCGCTTTGCGAAAGCGCCCATGCGCTGCTGGCCGACAGCGACCTGGCCGATCTCGAACGCGTTCACGGCGGCGATGCGTCGGAACGCCTGCTTTCCACCGAAGCATTGCTGCGCCTGCCGCGGGGACGGCGCGCCCGGGTATTGCGGCTGTGGGTGCGCACGTTGGGACTGCCGCCGCTGCCGCACGACGGCATCCGGCGCATCGAGGCGGAGGTGCTCGCCGCCGGCCACGATGCGCAACCGCGATACGACTGGGGCGCCGCCCGCATCCAACGCTGGCGCCAACTGCTGCATGCAGGTTCGCGCCAGCCGCCCTTTCCTGCCGGCTGGATGCGGCTGTGGGACGGGCGCATGCCGCTCGATCTGCCTGAAGGCGGCCGACTGTCCCTCTCCGGCGGCAGCGGTTTCCGGCAGCCGGTGATGGTCCGCCCCCGACTGGGGGGCGAGCGCATCGATCTTCCGTTCCGCTCGCATTCGCATGCGCTCAAACACGTGCTGCAGGAACACTCGATGCCCCCATGGGACAGGCAACGCCTGCCGCTACTGTTGGATCCGGCCGACGGGACCGTGCTGGCCGCGGGCGACCGCATCCGGTCGCGTCATTTCCAGCGCTGGCCCATCGACGAGTACGCCAGCCTGCGCTGGCAATTGACGTAAACTCACCCCATGGCACGCAAGACACCCGACAAGGACGCACCCTCGCCCGTCGCCGACTTCGAGCATTCACTGGAAGCCCTGGAACAACTGGTCGAACGGATGGAAACCGGCGAACTGTCGCTGGAAGAATCGCTGGCCGCCTACGAGCGCGGCGTCGGCCTGTACCGCAAATGCCACACCGCGCTGGAGCAGGCCGAGCTGCGTGTGCGCCTACTGTCGGACCCTCAAGACCCGGCCAGCGCAGAACCTTTCGACGACAGCGATGAGTGATGCATCGGCGGTCGACGCGCGCCTGGCCGGATGGCAAGCGCGCATCGAGACCGCGCTGGATCGCGTCCTGCCCGCGCCCGACCTCGCGCCTTCGCGCCTGCATGCCGCCATGCGCCATGCCGCATTGAATGGTGGCAAGCGCATTCGTCCCCTGCTGGTCTATGCCAGCGGCCATGGACTCGGGGCGACGGACGAAGCACTCGATGACGCCGCACTCGCGGTCGAGCTGATCCATTGCTATTCGCTGGTCCACGACGACCTGCCGGCGATGGACGACGATGAGATGCGCCGCGGCCAGCCGACGGTGCACGTCGCCTTCGACGAAGCGACCGCGATCCTCGCCGGCGACGCACTGCAAGCGCTCGCCTTCCAGCGCCTGGCCTCGGCGCCGCTGCCCGATGCCGCGAAGGTGTCGATGCTGCGGGAACTCGCCGTCGCCAGCGGCCACGCCGGCATGTGCGGCGGCCAGGCGCTCGACATCGACGCCACCGGCCGACGCATCGACATCGGCCAGCTCGAACGCCTGCATGCGATGAAGACCGGCGCCCTGCTGCGCGCCGCGGTACGGCTGGGCGCTCTGGCGGGCGGCGCCGATGCGCGGCAGCATGCCGCGCTGGACGATTACGCCGATGCGCTCGGCCTGGCCTTCCAGATCAAGGACGACCTGCTCGACATCGAAAGTGACAGCGCCACGCTGGGCAAGACCGCCGGCAAGGATATCGCCCAGGACAAGGCGACCTTCCCCGCCCTGATCGGCATCGAAGCCTCGCGTGCGCGGCTGCAGGATCTGGCCACGACCATGCAGGCATCCCTCGACAGCCTGCATGCGGGCATCGACGCCCTGGCCGCGCTTGCCCGGCGCGTGGTCGAACGCGACCGCTGAACCGTTACCGCTGCATGCCCATGAAAAACGCCAGGTGAGCCGTGCCACCTCGCGTCATGTCGCGGCGCAATCGCCGCCGGGACTACTTGAGCAGGCGGATCGCCAGCGGATAGCGGTACATCTCGCCGTCGTAGGCCTTGATCGCGGCGATGACGGTGAACACCAGCCAGGCGATGGCCAGCGCGAACAGCGCCATCAGCAGGACGATGCCCGCCGGGATCGCCACCAGCGCACCGATGCCCAGGGTCAGCACGGTGCCGCCGACGAGCAACAGGCCGATCAGGCCAGCGATGCACATGTAGATGAACATGCTGACGTTGAAGTTGAAGGCTTCCTTGGCGTTCTCCGCGGCGAAGGGATAGCGGTCGCGCACGAAGAGCCAGACCACCAGCGCGGCAAGGGCGCCGGCGACGCCGGCCATCCAGCTGGTCAGGAACGCGGCAACCAATGCTCCGACATGCGCGCCGGCGGCCCAAAGCCGGTCATCCTGGCTGATCGCGGATGGCGCGGGCGGCGGAACCGCTTGCTGTTCGTGATCGTTCATGGCGACCTCCTTCTCGTTCGCTTTCCCACAATATCGGGGACAGGACTGCGCACCACAAGTGAACTGAAGACCTACTGCCCGGCCACCGTCATCCGGCCGACCAGGATCGGGCCGATGCGGATGTGCGAGCGCGGATCGATGTCGGCACCGACCGCCTCGATCGCATCGAACATCGAGCGCAGGTTGCCGGCGATGGTGATGCCGTCCACCGGATGGGTGATCTCGCCGTTTTCGATCATGAAACCTGCCGCACCCCGCGAGTAATCGCCGGTGATCAGGTTGATGCCCTGCCCCATCAGCTCGGTGACCAGCAGCGCACGCGATTGGCCGCGCAGGATGGACTGCAGGTTCTCGGCATTCGCGCGGACATCCAGGTTGTGCACGCCCCCGGCATTGGCCGTGGTTTGCAGGCCCAGTTTGCGCGCCGAGTAACTGCCCAGCACGTAGCGCTGGACGATGCCGGCTTCGACCAAGGACGAGCGCCGCGTCGCCACGCCTTCGCCATCGAACGCGGCGGAGCGGAACCCGCGCGGCAGGAACGGATCCTCCACGATGCCGAACCAGTCCGGGAACACGCGCTGGCCGACCGAATCGCACAGGAAGCTGGCGCGGCGATACAGCGAACCACCGGACACCGCGCTGACGTAATGGCCGATCAGGCTGCGCGCGACCTCTGCGCTGAAGATCACGGGCATGGTGGTCGTCGTGACGCTGCGCGGATCGAGCCGCAACAGCGCGCGCTGCGCGGCGATGCGCCCGACCGATGCAGCATCCTCCACCCCGTCCAGCGACAAGGCGGTGCTGTACCAGCCATCGCGCTGCATGCCCTCGCCCTGGCCGGCGATGAGCGCACAGCCCAGCGTGTAATGGGTATCGCGCTCGGCGCCGACGAAGCCGTGCGAGTTGGCATACACGCCCAGCGACTCGCCGCTGCCGAAGGAAGCCCCATCGGAATTGCCGATGCGCGCGTCGACGGCGCGGCCCGCCGCTTCACAAGCCAAGGCGCGTTCGACCGCTTCATCGGCGGTGACGGTGGCCGGGTGCCAGGTGTCGAATTCGCGCAGGTCGGTCGCCATCAGGTCGGCATCGGCCAAACCGGCTGCCGCGTCTTCCTCGGTATGGCGGGCGATGGCGCAGGCCTGCGCGACGGTGGCGACGAGGCTTTCATCGCGCACGTCGCCGGTGCTCGCGCTGCCCTTTTTCTTGCCGAAGTACACGGTGACGCCGATGCCGCGGTCCTGGTTGGATTCGACCGTTTCGACATCGCCCATGCGCACGCCGACGTTCAGCCCGCGCGATTCCGAGCAGCTGACCTCGGCCTGCGTCGCACCCTGCCGGCGGGCGAGCTCAAGCAGGCGCGCGGCCGTCGCCTCGAGGCGGGCGATGCGGGCCTGACTGTCGTCGTGGGCGAGTTCGTGGGCGGGCATGGCTTATCCTGTGACGATATTGGATGAAAAGGTTTGATCGATGCGCGGACGCGACGAAGACAGCGGCGATTTCCTCTCGCCCAGCCGCAGCGAGCAGCGTCGCGAAGCGCTGGACGTGCTGGCACTCGCCCATGTGCTGGTCGGCAAGACCATGACGGAGCTGGAAAAGCTGCCCGTCGACGATACGTTGCGTGCGCATGTCCGCGATGCCGCTCGGATCACCTCGCCCATCGCGCGCAAGCGGGCCGTGGCCTTCCTCGCCAAGCAGATGCGCAAGGAAGAAGACGAGACGCTGGACGCAATCCGCGACGCATTGGACGCCAACAGCGAGGGCACGCGCAGGCAAGTGGCGATGATGCATCGCGCCGAAGACTGGCGCGTGCGGTTGATCGACGGCGGCGATGACGCGCTGGGCGCCTTCATCGATGAAAACCCCGGCGCAGACCGCCAGCGCCTGCGCCAGCTGGTGCGCAATGCGCAGGAAGAAGCCAAGCGCAACAAGCCGCCGCGCGCCTTCCGCGAGCTGTACCGCGAAGTGCTGGCCGCCGTGCAGGGCGGTGCCGTGCAAGATGACGATGCAGGCATCGACATCGACATTGACGAAGAAGAAAGCTGAAACACCCGCGCGGCCTCAGGCCTGTGTGCCGCCGACGGTCATCTCGCTGATCTTGAGCGAAGGCTGGCCCACGCCCACCGGCACCGACTGGCCATCCTTGCCGCAGACACCGACACCGTCATCCAGCGCGAGGTCGTGACCGATCATGGTCACGCGCTGCATGGTCTCGGGCCCGTTGCCGATCAGCGTCGCGCCCTTCACCGGCGCGGTCACCTTGCCATCCTCGATCAGATACGCCTCGGTCGCGGAAAACACGTACTTGCCGCTGGTGATGTCCACCTGCCCGCCACCGAAGTTGACCGCGTACAGACCGCGCTTGACCGAGCGGATCATGTCTTCGGGCGCGTCCTGCCCGGCGAGCATGTAGGTATTGGTCATCCGTGGCATCACCAGATGCGCATAGGATTCGCGGCGCCCGTTTCCAGTCGGCGGCATGCCCATCAGGCGGGCGTTGAGGGTGTCCTGCATGTATCCGGTCAGCACGCCATCTTCGATGAGCGTGGTCGATTGCGTCGGCGTGCCTTCGTCATCGATGTTGAGCGAGCCGCGACGCCCGGCCAATGTCGCATCATCCACGATGGTGACGCCGGCTGATGCGACGCGCTGGCCCATGCGTCCCGCATACGTCGAGGTGCCCTTGCGGTTGAAGTCCCCTTCCAGTCCGTGCCCGACCGCTTCGTGCAGCAGCACGCCGGTCCAGCCGTTGCCGAGCACGACCGGCATCACGCCTGCGGGGGCATCGATGGATTCCAGGTTCACCAGCGCCTGGCGCAGGGCCTCGCGCGCGAATT
>DAIRVA010000072.1:0-9565 GCA_036803045.1 Lysobacter sp.
GACCACGTCGAACTCCAGCGCGCAGTGCGCGGCGTTGCCGTAGGGGTCGAAGAACGCGGCCAGTTCGCTGGGGATCTGGTCGGGGATCGGCCACAGGTTGGTGGCGGGCATCACGATGTATTCGGCGAAGGCGCCGTTGCGGTTCACGCCGATACCCACCGTGTTCGGGCACAGATGCTGCTTGCCGGCGCGGCAGTTGCGGCAATGGCCGCAGACGATGTGGCCTTCGGCCGAGACACGCTGGCCGATGTCGTAGCCGGTGACGCCCGGGCCGATCGCGGCGATGCGGCCGACGAACTCGTGGCCGATCACCAGGCCGGGCTTGATCGTGCGCTGGCTCCATTCGTCCCAGAGGTAGATGTGCAGGTCGGTGCCGCAGATCGCCGTCTTCTCGATCTTGATCAGCACCTCGTTGGGGCCGGCGACCGGGATGGGGACTTCCTCCATCCATATGCCCTTGCCGGCTTCGCGCTTCACCAGCGCCTTCATCGTTTGCTGCGTCATGCTGGGGTCCGTTGTGCGGTGCAATACGCCATTTTACCGCGCGGGACGTGACTGCCTGCACATGCCGGATGCGCCAACGGACGGATAATGGCCCGATCAATTGATGGAGCAGGCGGATGCGCAAGACGATGTTGGCGGTGGCCACGGGCGTGGCGATGGTGGGCGGGCTGGCGGCCAATGGCCCGGTACGCGCGGACGAGGGCATGTGGCTGCCGATGCAGCTGCCCGGCATCGCGCAGCGGATGAAGGCGGCCGGATACAAGGGAGATCCGGCCAAGCTGGCCGACGTCACCCGCCCGCCGCTGGCCGCGGTGGTGAAGGTGGGCGGCGCGACCGGCTCCTTCGTTTCCGACAAGGGGTTGATCGTCACCAACCACCACGTCGCCTTCGGGGTGATCCAGTACAACAGTTCCAAGGAGCGCGACCTGATCCTCAATGGCTTCGTCGCACCGGACATGGCAGGCGAGTTGCCGGCCAACCCAGATTTCCGGGTGCTGGTCACCACCGGCTTCGACAAGATCACCGACCGGATCCTGAAGGAAGCGCGCGGCAAGACCGGTCGTGCCTATTTCGATGCGATCGACGCCGCCTCCAAGACCGAGGTGAAGGCCTGCGAAGCCGACGCCGGCTACCGTTGCAGCATCGTCAACATGTACTACGGCACCGACTTCTACCGGGTCAAGCAGCTCGAGTTGAAAGACATCCGCCTCGTGTACGCGCCGCCGCGCGACATCGGCAACTACGGCGATGAAATCGACAATTTCATGTGGCCGCGGCACAGCGGCGATTTCACCTTCCTTCGCGCCTACGTCGGCAAGGACGGCAAGCCCGCCGCGTACAACCAGGACAACGTGCCCTACGCGCCGCCCGCGCACCTGCAGGTGAGCACCGCGCCGGTGAAGGACGGCGATTACGCGATGCTGGCGGGTTATCCGGGCACCACGTATCGCCATCGCAGCGCGTCGGAGTTCGCCAACCAGATCGAATGGCAGCTGCCTTCGCGCATCGAGCTGTTCGACAGCCTGCTGAAGGACATCGCCGCCAGTGCGCCGGAAGGCTCGGATGCGGCGGTGAAGTACGCCTCGCAGGTGCAATCGTTCAAGAACACGCTCAAGCGCGCGCAGGGTGAGCTGGAAGGCCTGAAGCGCAGCGATGCGGTGAGCGTGCGCCGCGCGGACGAAGCGGCGATGCTCGCCTGGCTGGGCAAGCAGTCGAATGCCAAGGCGACGCGCGCCGACATCGAGGCCATGCAACGGCTGTTGGCCGAAGGCCAAGCCACCCGCGAACGCGACCAGCTGTTCTCGATGATGCGGGGCGTGCCGCAATTGCTGCGCTCGGCCATCACGCTGCAGCGTTTGGCGATCGAGCGCGGCAAGCCCGACGCGCAGCGCGAGAGCGGGTACCAGCAGCGCGACGAGGCGCTGATCGAAGGCCAGCTCAAGCAAGTGCAGCGTCGTTACGCGCCGGAAGTCGAGAAGGCGATGTTGGCGGATTTGCTCAAGCGCTACTACGCGCTGCCGGCCGACCAGCGCATCGCGGAAGTCGATGTCGTGTTTGGCGCCGATGCAGCGGCTGCCGGCAAGGCGCTCGACGCGCTCTACGCCGGCACGAAGCTGGGCGTCGAGGCCGAACGCCTGCGCTGGATGCAGGTCGATGGTGCAGCGCTCGCGGCCGCCGATGATCCGATGCTCAAGGCCGCGAAGATGTTGATGCCGGCGATCCTGCGGATGGAAGAGGAAGGCAAGGCGGAGAGCGGCGACCTGCTTCGCCTGCGCCCGGCCTACATGCGTGCGTTGATCGCATTCCGCGAAAGCCAAGGCCGTGCGGTCTACCCAGACGCCAACTCCACGCTGCGCGTGAGCTTTGGCCGCGTGCAATCGCTGCAGCCGCGCGACGCCGTGTCATACACGCCGGTGACGACGGTTGCCGGCATCATGGACAAGCACACTGGCATCGATCCGTTCAATGCCCCCGAAGCGCTCCGCAATGCCATCGCCAAGGGCGACTTCGGCAACACGGCGGACCCGGTGCTGAAGACGCAGACGGTCAACTTCCTCACCAACCTCGATACGACGGGCGGCAACTCCGGCTCGCCGGTGATGGACGCGCAGGGCAAGCTGATCGGCATCAACTTCGATAGCAACTGGGAATCGGTCAGCGCCAGCTGGATGTTCGATCCACGCTACAAGCGCGCGGTGCATGTCGATGCGCGCTACATGCGCTGGCTGATGGACAAGGTCTATCCGGCGCACTGGTTGCTGAACGAGATGAACCTGCCGCGCTGATCGCGCACCCCCTGAATGCGGCATCCGGCCATGACCTTTGTCACACGGGCCGGGTGTCGCCGCGGGCTACACTCCACAGGTTCACTACACCGGAAGAAATCATGCGCATCACCGTACTCGCCGCGGCCGTCGCCGTGGCTACTTTGGGACTTACCACCGCTGCTCAGGCAGGCGAGGGGATGTGGGTTCCGCAGCAATTGCCCGAGATTTCCAAGTCGCTGAAGAAGGCTGGCTTGAAGCTGGATGCGAAGCAGCTCGCCAACCTGACCGGCGACCCGCTCGGCGCGGTGGTGTCGCTGGGCGGTTGCACCGCCAGCTTCGTCTCGCCGCAGGGTCTGGTCGCGACCAACCATCACTGTGCCTACGGCGCGATCCAGCTCAACTCGACACCCGAGCGCAACCTGATCGCGAGCGGCTTCAATGCCGCGGTCCCGGCCGACGAGCTTTCCGCCGGCCCGAATGCGCGCATCTACGTGCTCGACGAGATCAGCGACGTGACTGCGCAGGTCAGGCAGGCCATCGCCGCGGCGAAGACGCCGATGGAGCGCACGCAGGCGGTCGAAAACCTCGAAAAGCAGCTCATCTCCCGGTGCGAGGGCGATGGTGGCTATCGCTGCCGCCTCTACAGCTTCTTCGGCGGCAATACCTACCGGCTGTTCAAGAACATCGAGATCAAGGACGTGCGCCTGGCCTACGCGCCGCCCGCGTCGGTCGGCAACTACGGCGGCGAGATCGACAACTGGATGTGGCCGCGCCACACGGGCGATTTCTCGTTCTATCGCGCCTACGTCGGCAAGGACGGCAAGCCGGCGGCCTACAGCAAGGACAACGTGCCCTACCGGCCGAAGCATTGGTTGAAGTTCGCCGACAAGCCTTTGGGCGTCGGTGATTTCGTGATGGTGGCCGGCTACCCGGGCAGCACCAGTCGCTACGCGCTTGCCGACGAGTTCGACAACACCTCGCAGTGGGCGTATCCGACCATCGCTTCGCACTACAAGAAGCTTACGTCTATGGTGCAGACCGCCGGCGAGAAAAACCCGGACATCCAGGTGAAGTACGCCAGCACCATGCGTAGCTGGGAAAACGTGCTGAAGAACTACGACGGCCAGCTGGAAGGCTTCAAGCGCATCGGCGCGGCGGAAACCAAGCAACGTGAAGAAGCCGCCGTGCTGGCATGGCTGGCCAAGCAGGGCGGCAAGGGCGAGGCCGCGCTGGCCGCCCACGCGAAGTTGCTCGAGCTCAATGCCACCAGCCGCGCCACCCGCGAGCGCGACCTGGTCATGCGCCAGACCGGCGGTGCGTTGGGCAATACGGCCGTTTCGCTGTATCGCCTGTCGATCGAACGTGCCAAGCCCGATGCCGAGCGCGAATCCGGCTACCAGCAACGCGACTTGCCGGGCATCGAAGGCAGCCTGAAGCAGATGGAGCGCCGCTACGAGGCATCGATGGACCGCGAGTTGCAGCGCTATTGGCTGATGGAATACCTGAAGCTGCCGGCCAACCAGCGCGTGCCGGCGATCGACGCGTGGCTGGGCGGCAACGATGCCGCGGCCGTCGACCGTGCGCTCGACCGCATGGGCAAGAGCGAGCTGAAAACCGCCGATGCGCGCATGAAGTGGTTTGCCGCCGATCGCGGCGCATTCGAGAAGAGCGAGGATCCGGCCATCCAATACGCCGTGGCGGTGATGCCGACCCTGATGCAGCTGGAAACGCAGGCCAAGACCCGGGCCGGCGAAGTGCTGGTGGCGCGCCCGACCTACCTGCAAGCGGTGATGGACTATCGCAAGGCGAAGGGCGAGGCGGTCTACCCGGATGCCAATTCCTCGCTGCGCATCACCTTCGGCAACGTCACCGGCTACACCAAGACCGATGGCAGCAAGCAGGCGCCGTTCACCCTGCTGGAGCAGGTGCCGGCCAAGGCCACCGGCAAGGAGCCCTTCGATGCGCCCAAGGCCCTGATCGATGCAGTGGCGGCTAAGCGCTATGGCGGGCTCGATGACAAGCGCCTGAAGACGGTGCCGGTCAACTTCCTCTCCGACCTCGACATCACCGGCGGCAATTCCGGCTCGCCGGTGCTCGACGCCGAAGGCAAACTGGTCGGCCTGGCGTTCGACGGCAACTGGGAATCGGTCAGTTCGAACTGGGTCTTCGACCCGAAGATGACCCGGATGATCTCGGTTGACCAGCGCTACATGCGCTGGATCATGCAGGAGGTCTATCCGGCGCCGCGGTTGTTGGAGGAAATGGGCGTCGCACCGAAGAAGTAAGCGGCATCGCCCGACGCTAAGCGAAGACGCCGGCCTCGTGCCGGCGTTCTTCGTTTGCGTACCGGTTCAATCGCGGAAATCGTAGTCGAAGGCGTAATGATGCTTGCCGTCGACGATGTCGATGGCGATGCGCCCGCGCAGGCCGGTGAGTTCAGCGGTGCCGGTATCGGGCACCACGGTCAGGTCCAGCGAAGGCTGGCCGCGGTCCATCACCCCGGAGTGCTGTGCGAAGAAGCTGCCCGCGCGGCCTTCCAGCGTGCCCTCGATCCGTTCGATCGCCACGTACGCGCCCGACCCTGGCATCTGCGACATGACCGCCAGCATGTGCACCACGCCGGTCGCGTCCAGCGGCCCGTGGAAACGCTTGTCGAAGCGCGAATGGCCGATGCTCGCGCCGCCGCCGATGTCCAGTTCGCCCTGCGGGATGCGGATCACCTCGAATTCGCCCTTGGCCTGCATGGATGCCGCTCCGTGGAAAGGATTCCAGACTACTACGGCCGGGTAAAGCGGCGGTCGAACTGCTAGGCTGACGCGCCGCAGCAAACGATGCCGACGCCCGCCATGAGGATCCTGCTTGCCCGCCACGGCGAAACCCCGTGGAACGCCGAAGGCCGCTACCAAGGGCAGGCCGACATCCCGCTCTCGCCGACGGGCGAAGCGCAGGCACACGCGCTGGGGAAACGCCTGCGCGAGCTGCGGATCGATCGCGCGGTCGCCTCGCCGCTGTCCAGGGCGCGGCGCACCGCCGAACTCGCGCTGGGCGAAGCGCGGGCATCCATGTTGGCGCTGGACGAAGGACTGGCCGAGATCGCCCACGGCGAATGGGAAGGCCTGCTGGCCAGTGAAATCCATGCGCGTGATCCCGGGCGCATGCGCGCCTGGCGCGAGGCCCCGCAAACCGTGCAGATGCCCGGCGGCGAATCCCTGCAGCAGGTGTTCGATCGCTCCTGGCCCGCGTTCGTGCGCGCCTGCGAGGGCCTGGAGAATGACGCCACGGTATTGGTGGTGGCGCATGACGCGGTGAATCGCGCGTTGCTGTGCCGGGTGCTGGGCATGCCCCTGTCCAATTTCTGGCGATTCCGCCAGGCGCCGACCACGCTCAACCTGCTCGAAGGCACCGATGTCGAGCGCCTCGACGTGGTGCGCCTGAACGATTCCAATCACCACACGGCCCTGTTCGGCGAAGCCGTGCATCGCGCGCTGTGACGATGGGCGAGGCGAACCCCCGGACACTCGCCGGATGGCTGGAACGGCTGGAAAGCCGGCATCCCGAGAAAATCGACATGGGCTTGGAGCGCGTGCGTGCAGTCGCTTCGCGCATGGGCATCGGCAAGCCGGCGCGGCAGGTCGTCAGCGTCGCCGGCACCAACGGCAAGGGCTCGACGGTCGCCTTCATCGAATCGATCGCGCGCGAAGCCGGCTGGCGCGTGGGTAGTTACACATCGCCGCACCTGTTGCGCTACAACGAGCGCGTCCGCATCGAAGGCGTCGATGTGCACGACGATGAACTGGTCGCCGCCTTCGATGCCGTCGAAGCCGCGCGCGACGATATTTCGCTGACCTATTTCGAGTCCGGCACCCTGGCGGCCTTGTGGCTGTTCGAGCGCGCAGCGCTGGACCTCGCCGTGCTGGAGGTCGGGTTGGGCGGCCGGCTGGATGCGGTCAACATCGTCGATGCCGATTGCGCCGTGATCACCACCGTCGATCTGGACCACCAGGAATGGCTGGGCGAGGACATCGAGGCCATCGGCTACGAAAAGGCCGGCATTGCCCGGCCATGGAAACCGCTGGTGCTCGGCGACGACGATCCGCCGGCCAGCGTGCTGCGCCATGCATATGCCATCGGTGCGTCCAGCTGGCGCATCGCCAACGATTTCTTCGCCGAGCCGGTGGATGCCGGCCATTGGCGATGGCGCGAGATCGGCTTTGAAATGCTATTGCCGATGCCGGCGCTGAGCGCGCCGGTGCAGCTGCGCAACGCCGCCTGCGCCATCGCCGCGTTGCGCGCGATCGGGTTCGAAGCGGAGCAGGATGTCCATGCGCGGGGCATCGCGCGGGCGAACGCGCGTGCGCGCCTGCAGCGGTTCGACCGCGCCGGGATCGAGATCCTGGTCGATGTCGGCCACAACCCGCAGGCGGCGCGGGCCCTGGCCGAAGCGTTGCGGGCGGCACCCGCCAGGGGCCGGACATTGGCGGTGTATGCGGCCTTGTCGGACAAGGACGTCGCGGGCGTTGCTGCGGCCCTGGCGGGCGTCGTCGATGCCTGGCATCTGGCGGGCAGCGGGGCGGCCGGCGCCCGTGGCCTGGACGTGGAGGCGCTGGCATCGCGCATCAGGCCGGTGGCATCGGCACCTTCGACGCGCTGGGCGGACGTCGGGCAGGCGTTGCAGGGCGCCCTCGGCGATGCCGTGCGTGGCGACCGCATCCTCGTGCTCGGCGGGTTCCATGCCGCTGGCGAAGCACTGCTTCGACTCGCGCCAGGGGAAGCGCCATCGCCCATGGCGGTATAATCGCGTTTCCCTCTCCCCCTGCGCGCCGATGGAACGTCCCCTGAAGCAGCGCCTGATCGGCGCCATCGTGCTGATCGCCTTGGCGGTCGTTTTCCTGCCCATGATCGTGAAGGGTCCCGCGCCCGACAGCGGCGTGACCGACATTCCGATGACGGTCACCGATGCGCCGCGCGACGGGTTCGAGACCCGGGAATTGCCGCTGGGCGCGCCCGGCGATGTCCCTGCGGGAGGCGTCGCCGGCATGGATGGGCCGTCCGCCGCACCGGCCGCAACCCCCGCGCAGGATACCGTCGCACCGCCGGCCACGGCGGCCGGCGCTTACGCCGTCAACTTCGGGCATTACGCCAGCTCTGCCGAGGCTGACCGGATGGTAGCGGCCTTGGTCCGATCACGGCTCTCCGCCTACGCCGAGTCTGCCACCTTGTCCGGGCGCAGCGCGTGGCGCGTGCGCGTCGGTCCGTTCTCCACCCGTGCCGAAGCCGAGGATGCGCGCCTGAGCGCCCTGCAGGTGAGCGACAAGGTGAACGCCAGCGTAGTCGCACTGGATGCCGCCGCGTCGGACGGGCCGCCGGCGCAAGCTGTGCCCGCGCCGCCGCCGGCCGTCAAGCCGGTGGTCGAATCGGCGAAACCGGTTGCGGAGCCGCCCACGAAGCCTGCAGCCAAGGCACCGCCGGCACCGCCGGCTGCGCCGGCCAAGGCAGAGCCCAAGCCCGCCGTTGCCGATGTCGGGTTTGCGGTGCAGCTCGGCGCATTCGCCGATCCGGCCGCCGCGACGGCATTGCGCGACCGTGCGCGCGCCGCCGGGCTTTCGGCTTTCACCGAAACGGTGAGGACGGACGACGGGATGCGCACCCGGGTCCGGATCGGTCCGGTCGCCGACCGCGCCGCCGCCGAAAAGCTGCGCGAGCAGGCACAGTCCAAGCTGGGGATCGGCGGCATCGTCCGGCCGCATCCCTGATGGCCGGCATTTCCATCCATTCGTCCTAGACCGGAGCGACAACCACATGTGCGGCATCGTCGGCATCGTCAGCCACACCGAAGTGGCGGCCCGCCTTTACGACGGACTGACCGTCCTGCAGCACCGCGGGCAGGATGCGGCCGGCATCGCCACCAGCAACGGCACGCAGATCCGCGTGGAGAAGGGCAACGGGCTGGTCAGCGACGTATTCGACATCGGCATGATGTCGCTGCTGCAGGGCAACGTGGGCATCGCCCATTGCCGCTATCCGACCGCGGGCAGCGAGGGCAGCGACGAGGCGCAACCATTCTACGTCAATTCGCCCTACGGCATCGCGTTGGCGCACAACGGCAACCTGATCAATACCGAGGCGCTGCGACGCGAGGTGTTCGAGCAGGATCGCCGCAGCGTCAACACGCAGTCGGATTCCGAGGTGCTGCTCAACGTGTTCGCGCACGAACTGGCGCAGCAGGACGGGCTGGATGCCGATGCCGCCTTCCGGGCGGTCGAAGGCGTGATGAGGCGCGCGAAGGGCGGTTACGCGGTGCTGTGCATGGTGATGGGCCTGGGCCTGGTCGCCTTCCGCGACCCGAACGCGATCCGCCCGCTGGTGCTGGGCAAGCGCAGCTCGCCGCAGGGCGACGAATACGCGCTGGCGTCCGAATCGGTGGCGCTGGACCTGATCGGCTTCGAGCGCGTGCGTGATGTCGAGCCGGGCGAGGCGGTGGTGGTGACCGCCGATGGCCAGCTGCACCATCGCGTGGTGGCAGGGGATGTCGCGCCACGTCCGTGCGTGTTCGAGTACGTGTACTTCGCGCGCCCGGATTCGATGATGGACAACATCTCGGTGCACAAGGCGCGCATGCGCATGGGCGTGGCGCTGGGCGAGAAGATCCTGCGCGAGCGGCCCGACCACGATATCGACGTCGTCATCCCGATCCCCGACACCAGCCGCGACTCCGCGTTGGAGATCGCCAACGTGCTCAACGTGAAGTACCGCGAGGGCTTCATCAAGAACCGCTACGTCGGCCGCACCTTCAT
>DAIRVA010000073.1:0-9194 GCA_036803045.1 Lysobacter sp.
CGCGATGCCCCCAGCTTGCGCGTCAGCGTGTTGCGGCCCACGCCCAGCGCATCCGCCGCCTGCCCGCGATGGCCGTCGCTGGCCGCCAGCGCCGCTTCCATCAGGACCCGGTCGAAGCGCTGCCGGGCCGTCGCATGCAGGCCGGCATCGCCCTGGGACAAGCGCTGCGTCGCCCATGTCGCCAGCATCCGCTCCCAGTCCGCGCCGCTTTCGCCGGCACGCAGGCCCTCGCCCAGGTCGGGAACGCCGATGCGCTCGCCCGGCGCCATCGCCGCGACGCGCCAGCAGAGGTTTTCCAGCTCGCGCACGTTGCCGGGCCAGTCGTGATGCTGCAGGTGTTGCATCGCGGCCTTGCCGAAGATCTTCGGCTTCACGCCCAGGCGCCGCGCCGCACGCGCGATGAAATCCTCCGCCAGCAACGGGATGTCGTCGCGACGCTCGCGCAGAGGCGGGATCGTCAGCCGCACCACGTCGAGGCGATGCAGCAGGTCGGCGCGGAAGCGGCCTTCCGCCACGCGCTCGGCCAACGGCTGATGGGTCGCGGCGATGATGCGCACGTCGACGCGGATCAGCTCGCGCCCGCCGACGCGGAAGAATTCACCCTCCGCCAGCACGCGCAGCAACCGGGTCTGCAGCGCAGCCGGCATGTCGCCGACCTCGTCGAGGAACAGGGTGCCGCCATCGGCCTGCTCGAAACGCCCGACATGGCGTTTTCCGGCACCGGCGAACGCGCCGGCCTCGTGGCCGAACAGTTCGGATTCCAGCAGCTCGGCCGGGATCGCAGCGGTATTGAGCGCGACGAACGGCCGCTCGCCGCGCGGCGATTCGGCATGCACCGCACGCGCGACCAGCTCCTTGCCGGTGCCGGTCTCGCCGGTGATCAACACGTTGAGCGGCGCCTGCGCGACACGGCCGATGCTGCGGAACAATGCGCGCATCGCCGGGGTTTGCCCGATCAGCACCGGCGGAATCTCGTCTCCGGCCGGGGTTGTCGCCACGCCGGGTGCACCGGCTTCCGCCTCGCCGCGCGTTTCGTCCAGCGCGCGCGCGGCCAATGCGACCGCCTCGTCCAGGTCGAAGGGCTTGGACAGGAATTCGAACGCACCACCGCGGAACGCACCGGCGGTGGAGGCGACATCGGTATAGGCGCTCATCACCACGACCGGCAGCCACGGATGCACGGCCTTGAGCTTGTCGAGCAATGCGAGTCCCCCCTCACCGGGCATGCGCACGTCGGTGAACAGCAGCTGCGGCGCCGGACCGGATGCGGCCATGGCCAGCGCATCGGCAGCGGAAGCGAACGCGCGCACGTCGTAGCCGGCCTCGCGCAGCGCCGTCGCCAGAACGAAGCGCACGCCGTGATCGTCATCCACCACCCAGACGCGCGCGCGCTCAGCCATCGGCCTGCTCCTCGATCGGCAGCAGCAGGGTGAACACCGTATGGCCGGGGCGCGAGCGGAACGCCAGCGCACCGCGATGTTCGCGCGCCACCTGCTGGGCCAGCGCGAGGCCCAACCCGCTGCCCTCGGCACGACCGCTGATCAGCGGCAGGAAAACCTGCTCGGCCAATGTCTCGGGGATGCCGCGGCCGTCGTCGACGATGTCCAGCCGCAGCGCAAGCGGATGCACGCGATCGGCGATGCGCGCGCCGTGCTCGGCACGGCTGCGCAAGGTGATTTGCGTCGCGCCGGCCTCGATCGCGTTGCGCACCAGGTTCCACACCGCCTGCGCCAGACGATCGCCGTCACCTTCGACCTCCGGCAGGCTGGGATCGTAATCGCGGATCAGGCGCACTGCCCAACCGGCATCGTTTTCGGCCAGCCTCAGCACCCGGTCGAGCACCGCATGCAGGTTGAGGGGAGCGTGCGGGGTGGCCGGCCGAGGCGACATCAGACGGTCCAGCAACGCGGCCAGTCGATCGACTTCCGACTGGATCAGCTGGGTGAGTTCGGTCGATGCGGCATCGTCGTGGCGGCGCGCCAGCAACTGCGCGCCGCCCTTGATCCCGGACAACGGGTTGCGCAGCTCATGGGCGAGCCCCTTGAGCGCGGCGGCGACCGCAGCGGGCAAGGCCACCCCGGCATCGCCCTCGGCGAACTCATCGACCGGATGCGCTTCCAGCAGCCAGCCCGCATCGTCGTCCGCGGCCAGCCACAAGTCGGCGAAGCGCGGCTCCCCGCTGCCCGGCGGCGCCATCGCGACGCGTCGCAGGCGCGGCGGCCGGTGGGCGGCATCGGCCTGGCCCAGCCATGCGGCCAGTCGTTCACCCTGGGCTTCGAGCGAAGCCAACGGCAGGCCGACCAGACGCCGCTGGCCAACCCCCAGCCAACGGGCGAACGCCGGATTGCACCCGCGGATCACGCCCGCGCCGTCGCCCCAGGCCAGCGGCGTGGCCAACCGATCCGTTGCGGGCGCGAGGGTTTCCGGCATTGCACCATTATGGGGCCGGCCGGGAAACGCACGGGCAAGATCAAAGCAGGGACAGCGTTGCCCTGGCGATGACCCGCTCCTCGTCGGTATCGATCATGCGGATCACGATGCGGCTGTCGGCCGCGTCCAGCACGCGCGCATCGGCGGCGTTGGCTTCGCCATCGATCCTCGCACCCAGCCACGACAGCCGTTCGCAGACCGCTGCGCGCACGCGCGGCTGGTGCTCGCCGATGCCGGCGGTGAAAACGATGCCGTCCAGTCCACCGAGCGTATTGGCCAACGCGGCGATCCCACGGCCGATCCGGAAGCAGAACAGCGCGATCGCCTCCGCCGCCTCGGGCGCATCGCTTTCCAGCAGCGTGCGCGCATCCGCGCTGATCCCGGATACACCTTTCAGCCCGCACTCGTGGTAGAGCCAATGCTGCAGCGCATCGGCATCCATCCCGCATTCGCGCAGCAGGTAGAGCGGCACGCCGGCATCCAGTTCGCCCGGACGGGTCGCCATCGGGATGCCGTCCAGCGCGGAGAAGCCCATGCTGGTATCGCGGCTGCTGCCGCCCTCCATCGCGCACAGGCTGGCGCCGCTGCCCAGGTGCGCGACCACCAGCTTCCCGGCCAGCAGGGCCGGTTCGCTGCGCCGCAGTTCATCGGCGATGGACTGGTAGGAAAGGCCGTGGAAGCCGTAGCGCCGCACGCCTTCGTCGTGCAGCGCACGCGGGATCGCCATCCGCGTCGCCAGCGCGTCCTGGGTGCGGTGGAAGGCGGTGTCGAAGCAGGCGGCCTGCGCGAGCGACGGGCGCGCCTCGCGCATCGCCCGCACCAGCGCCAGACCGGCCGGCTGGTGCAACGGGGCAAGCGGCGACAGCGCGTCGAGCGCGATGATGGCTTCATCGTCCAGCAGCACCGGCGCGGAGAACGCCAGCCCGCCGTGCACGATGCGGTGGCCACAGGCGGCGAAGGCCGCATCGCCGTAGCGGGCTTCCAGCCATGCCATTAGCGCCGCCACCACTCCGCGCGCGTCGTCGGTGGCGCATGCATCCAGCGGTATTTCCTGGCGATGGCCGGCATCGTTGAACTTCAGCCGAAGCGGCGCGGCGCGCAGGTCCACCACTCCGCCGGCGACCGCGTGCGCTTCCCGCCCGCTCGTCTCGAACACGCCCAGCTTGATCGTGGAAGAGCCCGCGTTGAAGGTCAGGATGCGGTTCATTCCGTGTCCGCGGGCATCGCCATGTGGGCGACGATCCGCGCCACCGCGATCGAGGCCAGGCGCGAGCGCACGCTGTCGGCGCGGCTGGTCAGGATGATCGGCACTTTCGCACCCAGCACCAGTCCGGCACTGTCGGCGCGCGCGAAGTACATCAACTGCTTGGCCGCGATGTTGCCGGCCTCCAGGTTGGGCGCCAGCAGGATGTCGGCCTGGCCGGCGACCTTCGATTCGATGCCCTTTTCGCGTACCGCATCCTTGTCGATGGCGTTGTCGAAGGCCAGCGGCCCGTCCACCAGCCCGTGCTTGATCTGCCCGCGTGCCGCCATCAGGGCGAGCGCGGCGGCATCCAGCGTCGAGATCATCTTCGGGTTGACCGTTTCCACCGCCGACAACACCGCGACCTTCGGCTGGCGCACGCCGAGCTTGCGCGCCAGGTCGATCGCGTTCTGGGCGATGTCGCGCTTCTGCTCGAGCGTCGGCGCGATGTTGATCGCGCCATCGGTGATCAGCAGCAGCTTGTTGTACATCGGCACGTCGAACAGGAAGACATGGCTCAGCCAGCGATCGGTGCGCAGGCCGTTCTCGCGCGCCATCACCGCCGACAGCAATTCGTCGGTGTGCAGGCTGCCCTTCATCAGCGCGTCCACCTCGCCGCGCCCGGCCATCGCGGCCGCCAGTTGCGCGGCGGCATGGCTGTGCGGCGCGTCGATCAGCTCCAGGCCCTCGATCGACACGCCGGCCTTCACCGCGGCTTCCTCGATCCGCTCGCGCGGGCCGACCAGGACCGGCACGAACAGATGCTCGTCGTGGGCTTCGACCGCGGCCGCGATGGCGCGGTCGCTGCACGGGTGCACCACGGCGGTCCGCAGCGGCGGCAGGGTGTAGGCGCGCTTCCTGCCGATGTCGAAGATGCGGTGGCGGTTGATCTGCACTTCCGGCAGTTCGGCGCGGTCCATGCTGCGCTTTTCGGTCGGCGCGACCACCTCCGCGGTCCCTTCCACCACCGGCTCGCCGTCGGGAGCGCTGCACAGGCAATCCAGCACCACCACGTGGCCGTCGGCGCGCTTCTCGCGCACGGTGACCCGCGCCGTGACGGTTTCGCCGGCCATCACCGGCCGCCTGAAGCGCAGGGAGTGCGTCAGGCACGTCGTTCCGGGGCCGGGCAATTCATTGCCGACCAGCGCCGAGACCAGCGATACCGCCCACATGTCGTGCATGACGACGTGATCGATGCAGTCCTCGATCGAGGATTCGGGATCCAGGTGCGCCGGGTTGGGATCGCCGATGGCCGCAGCGAACAGGGCGATGTCCTGGAAGGTCGCCGTGCGGGTCAGGGTGGCGGAATCGCCGATGGCGATTTCATCGAACGTGCGGTTGCTGAGCGGGTCCATCTCATGTCCTCCGCGTTGCAGGCGACAACGTCGCATCGGCTACGGTAGCCGGATTGGTTTTCATCATACTGAATGGGGATGCCTTCACGCTGCCGCCGCAGGGACGACGCCAGCATCGACGGCACCCTTTCACGGAGATCCCGATGAAATCGCTGCGCCCGCTCGTCCCTGCCATCACCATCGCCTTGCTGGCCGCCTGCAGCGATCCGCCACCGGCCGCCACGACCGCCCAGCCCGCCGCGCCGACGCAGCAGACGGCCCCGCCGGCACCCGAACCGGCACCCGAACCGATCGAACTCTACGGCCCGGATGGTTACCCGCTGCCGGCGATGGACCTGACCCTGCCACCCCCGGCCGGAATCGCCGAACAGGCCGCCAACGACAGTGCCAGCACCGCCGGTCCGGACAGCGTGCTGCGCGCACAGGTGCAGCTCTTGCGCGCGCACTTCTCCACTGGCGAGATCGACGGCAAGGAGGGCATGAACGTCGAGAAGGCGATCCGCGCCTTCCAGGCCGATCGCGGCATCGAAGCCACCGGGAAACTGGATGACGCGACCTGGGCCGAACTCAACAAGGACACCGCGCCGATACTGGTCGGTTACACGCTGACCCAGCAGGACATCGATGGCCCGTATGCGCCGACGCCGAAGAACCCGCAGGACAAGGCGAAGATGGAGCGCATCGTCTACCAGGACATCCACGAGGCCCTGGGCGAGCGCTTCAACATCAAGCCCGAGTTCCTGAAAGAGCTGAACCCCGATGCCGACTTTAGCAAGGCCGGCACCGAACTCGTCGTTCCCTACACGCGCCCCGCGCAGCAGATCGCGCCCGCGGCGCGCATCGTGGTGGACAAGTCCGAAGGCGCACTGCAGCTGCTCGATGACAGCGGCAAGATCTACGCGCAGTTCCCGGCCTCGACCGGCTCATCGGCTTTCCCGCTGCCGATCGGCGAGTGGAAGGTGAACTCCGTCGTGCACAACCCGGACTACCGCTACGACCCGGATATCCTGGTCGGCCAGCCCAAGGACGCGAAACCGGCCACCCTGCCGCCCGGCCCGAATGGCCCGGTGGGCATCATCTGGATGGGCATCGACAAGCCCCATTACGGCATCCACGGCACGCCCGAGCCCGGCCACATCAGCCGGACGCAATCATCGGGTTGCGTGCGCCTGACCAACTTCGCCGCCGAGGCGGTGGCCAGCGCGGTGAAGATCGGCACGCCGGTGACGTTCCAGGAGTAAGCGCGCCTAGTTGCGCGTGAGTGCGTAAAGAATGCGCAGGTCTTCCGGCTCCAACGTCGGCAAGGCCTGCGCATTTTGTTGTTCGATGTTGGCGTCGGGCCTGTCGGTGCCGCGATCCCCATCGTCGATGCCGCGGAAATGCAGGCGGAACGACTGCAGCGCCGCGCGCGGGTTGTCGACGGGATAGCCGACGGCGCGCAGCGCCATCCACGGATCGAAGCCGGGCGGCGGGTCGACCGGCTCGCCCTGCGGCCAGAGGCCGAAGCCGGCATCGGCCAGCTTTTTCCAGGGGAAGAACTTGCCCGGATCGATCTTGCGGCCGGGCGCGAGGTCGGCGTGGCCGATCACCTGCGACCGCGGGATGTCGTGACGTGCGCACAGGTCGGCGAGCAGCGCGATCAACGCGTCGATCTGCGCATCCGGGAACGGCTCGCTGCCGGTGTTGACGATCTCGATGCCGATGCTGGCCTGGTTGAGATCGCGGATGGTGCCCCACCGGCCCGCACCCGCATGCCATGCGGCGAGATGGTCGGGCACCAATTGCAACAGGCGGCCATCGCGGTCGAGCAGGTAGTGCGAACTCACCGGATGCTTGCGGTCGGCATCGCTGAGGATTTCGCGACTGCCTTCGAGCGTGTCCTCGACGGTGTAATGCAGCACGATGATCGAGGGGCGGCGCACGCCATGATTGGGTGACGGCTTCCACTCAGCCAGTGCGCTGCGCTGGCCCGCGGGAATGCTGGCGCAGCCGGCGAGCAGCAGTCCGCCCATCGCGACTCCGAACAGGCGCAGGGCCACGCTATTGCGATTGCGTGAGGGCATGCAGGATTCGGAGATCTTCGGCATCGAGTTCGGGCACCAGTTCCGCGCCATCGTCGCGGCCGCGGAAGTGCATGCGGAACGCGCGCAGCACCGCCGCACGGTCGATCGGCGAATAGCCGAGCATCGCCATCGCCATCCAGCCGTCGAAGCCCGGCGGCGGATCCGACAGCGCGCGTTGCGGCCAGCGCCCGTAGCCGGCGTCGGACAGGCGCTTCCACGGGAAATGCGGGCCCGGGTCCACCTTGCGCGTGGGCGCGAGGTCGGAATGGCCGATCACCTGCGATTTCGGGATGCGCAGGCGCGTAGTGAGGTCATCGAGCAGCTTCAACAGCGCGGTGACCTGCGCTTCGGTATAGGGCTCGCGGCCGTCGTTGTCGATCTCGATGCCGATGCTGGCGCTGTTGAGATCGGTGATGGTGCCCCAGCGCCCGGCGCCGGCATGCCAGGCGCGGTCGCGGTCGGACACCAGCTGGTAGATGTGGCCATCGTCGCCGATGAGATAATGCGAGCTGACTCGCCCACCGCTGTTTTGCGAGCGCAGCGTATCCAGGCTCTGCTGCACCGAATCCTGCTCGGTGAAGTGCAGGACGATGACCACGGGACGACGCACGTCGAAGTTCTCCGACGGCACCCAGGTCGCGATGGGATTGCGCGGCGCGGTGGCACAGGCGGAAAGCGCCAATGCGAGCGCGGCGGTCAGGACGAGGGATATCAGGCGCATGGCCCGATCATAGTCCCGTTCAATCCGTTTTTCCCGGCGGCACTCCGGTGCCGAGGTAATCCGCCGCCGCGTGCATCCGGTACACACCCGATTCCGCGGCCTGCTGGACCAGCCAGTTGCCATGGCCCGCCCCGTAAAGCACCAGCACGCGATCACCTTCACGGGTCGCACGGCGGATATTGTTCGAAATCATCCGGTTCCTCAGGTACCAGAGTGCCTCCCAATTGGCACCGACAGGATCCGCAGGCGTGCCGTACTGGGCAATCCGGAAATAGGCCCGCGCATTTTCCGCCCGCCATTGCGGGGCATTGAGGTAACGCAACACGTCGCCAACCGTGCCATTGTCCAGCACCGATTGCTGTCGCTGGTTCCATGCCTCGCCCGCCTTGAAACTCTCGGCACGCTGGGCCTGTTGCCCGTATTTCTCCGCAGCCTTGATGTAGTTGATACTGGCCTCGTCCTTGATCGGTCCCATCTCGCTCCAGTCCACGGCGACCGGCGGCCCGAGCTTCAGCTCACAGGCAATGCGAAGCCCGATCTGTTCTTCTTCACCGCGCCCGTAAGGACGCTTGCCGCTGCAGGTCTCCGCAAACAGCACATCGATGCGTGCCTGCGCGCCCGCATCCTGCTCGATCATGATCCGGGTCGGGCGATAGCGTTTCAGCGCCTCCACCACCTCGCGAATCTCCGCTTGCCGCTTGGGCAGGCGCACATCATCGGCCCGCGTGTTGTGCGCGTCGCGGCCGGGATTGTTCATGTGATAACTGCCGACGAACAGGTAGTCTGCGACGGGAACGGGAGTCGGTGCCTGAGCGTTCGCCGCCGAAACACCGGCAACCATGAGTGACGCCAGCAACACGCTTCGATAAAGCATGGATGGACCCCTCGTTAGGCTTGCAACCAAGCTCACACACGTGTTCGCTGCATTCATGTGCCAATCGTCACCTGGACTGACGGGTGGCCAAATGCAAGTCACGCCCGAAAGATCGCCGCTTCATGGCCCCGTTTCGATCAGAGCCGCAGCTGCCAGTAGCCGACATCGACCCAACGCTCGAACTTCCAGCCAACTTCAGCGAACGTGCCGATGTAGTCGAAGCCGAGCTGTTCATGCAGCGCGATGCTTGCCGGGTTCGGCAACGACACGCCTCCGATCACCACATGGATGCCCGCGATCTTCAATTGCTCGATCAAGGTGAGGTAAAGCGATTTGCCGATGCCGCGACCGCGCGCGGCCTCATGCAGGTAGATCGAAGACTCGACTGTGCGCGCATACGCGGCGCGCGCCTTCCACGGGCCGGCGCAGGCGTAACCCAGCACGGCATCGCCCTCGACATGCACCAGCCACGGCAGGCCGCGCGATTGCACGTCGAAGATGCGCGCCG
>DAIRVA010000074.1:0-9075 GCA_036803045.1 Lysobacter sp.
GGTTGTAGCTGTTGTAGGTGCCGGAGTAATCGTCGCGCTGGTGGCGGGCGGTGATGCGCCAGGTGAACGTGCTGCTGGGCTGCATGACCAGTCTTGCATCGACCAGGTGCGAATTGATGGTCAGGTCGGCGTTGGGGCGGGAGAGGCTGGCGGGCGTGTTCCAATCGGCACAGTTGATCATCCCGCCGGGGATCGGGATGCCCAGCCGCCCCTGGCATTGGGTGTGGGGGATGAGCGTATCGTTCTGGCGCGAGCGGCTGCCGGACAATGCCAGGCTGAACTCGCCGTTCTGTGCCGCCAGCTTGCGTGTGAAGCTCGCTTTCAGGTTGTGGTAGTCGTTTTCCGGCTCGTAGGCGAACACGCCGCTGGTGATCGCCGGCGGGGTCACGCCCGGGACCACGGTCTTCACGCCGAACGGTACCTGGTAGTCGTAGCTGGGGAAGGCGTTGCGGAAGAAGGAGCCGGTGTAGCTGAAGCTCATCCGCCACTTCTTGCCGGTGAAGCGCGCACCGCCGTTGAAGTTGATGGTGCTGTCGTCGATCGGGCGCGGGATCTCGTAGATGCCGCCGAACGAAGAGAAGAAGAACGGGCCGCCGAACGGACGCGCGCCTTCGCGGCTCTCATGGCTGGCGTTGCCGAAGAAGGTCCAGCGCGGGTTGAGGAAGTACTGGACACCCACGCCCTGCTTGTCGCGAACGACGCGCAGGATCTGCTCCGGACTGGCCGCGGAGACGGCGGCGACCTGCGCGGGCGTGCTGGTGGCGGGCGTCAGGCCCGATTTCAGCGTGAGATGCCGGCTGCCGACGCCGTCCCAGATCGATCGCGCATTGCCGCTGGTCACGTTGCTCTGCGCGCGAGCGAAGGCCTGCACGCGATACTTGCCGGCCTGGCCGAACACCGTGCGCAGGTAGTAGCTGTCCTCGTTGATGACGCTGGCCCGCACGTCGGCGTAATGGCCGTCGGCGGGCTTCTCGAAGCGCAGGTTGGCGCCGAGGATCAATCCGTCCTCGTAGTTGGAGAACCGGCGCCAGGCCGCATTGTCCTCGTCGCCGCTGACCGAGATGTAGCCGATGCCGAAAGTGCCGCGATAGCGCCAGGCCTGTCCGGTCTTGAAATCGGGATAGTCGGGGGCGCAGGCGAACATCGCGCCGGTCGGCGTGTGCTTGCGCTCGTCGTTCAGCCAGCTGCTGCCGTCCGGGCGGCAACCGTGGACGTTCTGTCCGCCCGGATCAAGGGGATTGCCGAACTGCAGGTCGACGCCCAGGCCGCTGTCCTGTGCCCATGCCATTCCGGGTATGGCGGCCAGCGCCAGTACCAGCAGGCGGCGCTCGAGCTTTTTCTTGCGCGGATGTCCGGACATGGTGCATTCCCCTCCCTTAACGGTGCAGGCGCGGTCCCGAGGGACTGTTGGAGCCGTGGATCTGGGCATGGCAAGTGATGCAGCCGCGTCCCATTACCCGCTCGTTCGGACCCGTGCCGGTAGCCAGCTGTTGCGGCGTGAACAGGTCGTTCGGGTGGCGCATGTGCGAGTGGCACTGCTGGCAGAGCATCGGGACCGGCGCCACCAGCAGCGCGTGCTGGTTGGAGCCGTGCGGTGTGTGGCAATTCACACAGTTGTCGCGCACCGGAGCGTGCTCGAACAGGAACGGCCCGCGCTTTTCGGCGTGGCACTGATAGCAGGTTTCGTTGATCGTGTCGGTCTTGACCAGCGAGGCGTTCAGCGTGCCGTGCGGGTTGTGGCAGTCCACGCAGGTCATCTGGCCTTCGGGCAGCGGCATGTGCGAGCGGCGGTTGAATTGCTGGCGGATGTCGTTGTGGCAGGTCGCGCAGGTTTGGTTGATCGATTCCTTCGCGGTCAGGCCCTCGGCCGCGACCTGGGTCATCGGGTTGTGGCAATCGCTGCACGACAGCCCGTTGCGCTGGTGGATGGAGCCCAGCCAATGGTCGCGCGGGCCGCCACTGTGGCAGGCCAGGCAGGTACCCGCCTGGGTCTCGACCGGCGTGCCGCGGTCCTTGGTGAAGGCGATGATCAGGGCCTTGTCGGCCGGATCCTTGGCATGCGCCGAGCCGGGCCCATGACAGGCCTCGCAGGTGGTCGCGGCGGGATCGCGCGCCAGCGCGGCCTCCATCCCGAGGGAGTGGGTGCTATGGGCAAAATTCTGCCCTTCCTTGGCGTGGCAGGCGGTGCAGACCTGTTGTCCGACCGCCTTGGCGTCGGGTGCCAGTGGATTGTTCGCGACCCGCGCGTCGGTGAATCCGGTGGCTGCGCCCTCAAGGAACGGCTTTTCCGTGTCCGGAGTGCCGAAGTGGGTCGAAGGAAGTTGCTGTTGTCCTGATTCCGGGCCCGTGGCCAAGGATTGGTCGCTGCCTACGGTCAGCGCCAACACGATCAGCAACAACCAGAGTAAGGCGATCCGCATGCCGAGTCCTCGCGCGCAGTCTTAAGTGTAATTTATGTTACCGATGATCCTCACCACGGCGATGAAGTCAAGTCGCGCTGCGTCAATCGGTCCGGGGTCGCATCCCGTCAATCAGGAGGCACAGCGAGGCACAGGCATCCCTTCTCAGGCGTTCGGGATCCGGTGTTTCATCGATGCCGCTGATCCAGCAGATCAGCATGTCCCCGAACAGCGCCATGAAGAACATCCGCGCGGCCAGGTCTGGATCGGGGACGTGGAGGCGTCCGGCATCGTGCTGGCGCTGGAAATAGCCGCGCAGGATCGCCTGCGCCGGCCGGACGTTGCGGGCGAAGAACAGGTCGCGGATTTCCGGTACGTCGCGGCCCTCGGCGATGGCGATGCGGTTGACCAGCAGGGCCTCCGGCTGCAGCAACAATTCGATCAGGCTGTCGGTGGCCTCGGTCAACGCCTGCATAGGCGGCTTGGTTTCGTCCTCCAGCGGCCGCAGGCCGGCGGCCAGCAGATCCGCCTCGCGCGAGATCAGGGCGCTGGCGAGCCCCTTCTTGTTGCCGAAGGCGCGATAGAGCGTTGCCAGCGATCCGCCCGAGCGCGCCACGATGTCGCCCAGGCGGGCGTTTCGCCAGCCCTTGCTCGAGAACTCGGCGATGGCGGCTTCCAGCATCAGCTCGACGCGCCGTTCGCCTCGCGGGTCGAGCGGTGCAGTGGCGGGAATGCGGGGTCGGGAGCGGCGGGACATGGCGGAAGCCGGATGACTCTGCCGCCATGCTACCCGAGCCGGTCCGCTGCCGGATTCAGTGCCCGCCGGCGGCCGCGCCCGGTCCTTTCGCCGCGAACGGGGGTTTGGCGATCCAGACGAAGGCGATCACCACCAGGAAGAGGATGCCGAGCAGGTGGAAGATTTCGTTGAAGCCGATCTGCATCGCCTGCTGGGTGATCATGCCGTTCATCACCACTGCGCCTCGCTGCACGTCGCCTGCCCCGTATTGGGCGATCGTCTGCAGCATCGCCGGATCGGTGGCCGGGATGTGCTCGGTCATCTGCGCGTGGTGCACCGCCGTGCGTTGCGCCCATGCATAGGTCGTGAGCGATGCGGCGAAACTGCCGCCCAGCGTGCGCAGGAACGTGGACAGGCCGGAGCCCGCGGCGATCTCGTGGGGCTCCAGGTCCGAGAGCAGGATCTGCAGCACCGGCATGAAGAACAGCGCCACGCCCAGGCCTTGCATCAGCTGGACCATGGCCACGTGGTTGAAGTCCACGTCCAGGTTGAAGTGCGAACGCAGGAAACTGGTGCTGGCCATCACCACGAACGCCCCGCTGGCCAGGATGCGCAGGTCCATCTTGTTGCCGTGCTTGCCGATGATCGGCGCGATCAGCACCGGCAGGATGCCGATCGGTGCGGTGGCGAGGCCTGCCCAGATCGCCGTGTAGCCGAGATTGCGTTGCAGCCACAGCGGCACCAGGATGCCGACCGAGAAGAATGCGGAATAAGCCAGCACCATGGCCGCGGTGCCGGCGGTGAAGTTGCGATGCCGGAACAGCCGCAGGTTGACGATCGGGTCCTCGTCGGTGAGTTCCCAGATCACGAAGACGACCAGCGAGATCGCGGCGACGATGGCCAGCGCCACGATCATGGTGGAATTGAACCAGTCCTCGTCGTTGCCCAGGTCCAGCAGCACCTGCAGCGCGCCAACGCCCAGCACCAGCGTGAGCAGGCCGATGTAGTCCATCTTCGGCTTCTCGAGGCGCTCGGGCCGGCCCTTGAGCTGCGAGCCGACCACCAGGCTGGCGAAGATGCCCAGCGGGATGTTGATGAAGAAGATCCATTCCCAGCTGTAGTTGTCGGTGATCCAGCCGCCGAGGATCGGCCCGGCGATCGGCGCGACCACCGTGACCATCGCCAGCAACGCGATCGCCTGCCCGCGCTTGGCGGGCGGGTAGATCGACAGCAGCAGCGCCTGCGTCACGGGATACATCGGCCCGGCGACCAGACCCTGCAGCGCGCGCGCGGCGACCAGCAGGCCCATCGAATGCGCCAGTCCGCACAGGAAGGAGGCGATCACGAAGGCCATCGTCGACCACATGAACAGCTTGCGTTCGCCGAAGCGACGGGTCAGCCAGCCGGTCAGCGGCAGCGCGATCGCGGTGGAGACCGCGAACGAGGTGATCACCCACGTCGCCTGGTTGGCGCTGCCGCCCAGGCTGCCGGAAATCGTCGGCAACGAGACGTTGGCGATGGTCGTGTCCAGCACCTGCATGAAGCTGGCCAGCGCCAGGCCGATGGTGGTCAGCGCGCGGTTGGGCGGCGCGAAGCCGGGCATCCCGGCCGCGGTGTTCGCCGAAGGTTGCGCCGGGCCGGACGGAAGTTCGCCCGGCGATGCCGTGGTCGACGACATGGCTCAGCCGCGCGCGTTGCCGAGGTTGGCGTCGATCACCGCATCGACCCTGGCGTCGGCGTCCTTCACCAGCTTGTCGTAGGCGTTGGTGCCCTGGGGCGGGAGCGTGGTGGGCGCGGTCGGCAGCAGGCCCTTGCCTTCATCGCGAAGGTTGACCTTGACCGACATCGACAAACCCAGGCGCAGTGGATGCTCCTGCAGCTCCTTCGGGTCCAGTTCGATGCGCACCGGCACGCGCTGGACGATCTTGATCCAGTTGCCGCTGGCGTTCTGCGCCGGCAGGATCGAGAACGCGCTGCCGGTGCCCAGGCCCAGGCTTTGCAGCTTGCCGTGGTAGACCACCTTGTCGCCGTACAGTTCGGAAGTGAGCTCCACGCCTTGATCGAGGCGCAGCTTTTCCAGCTGGGTTTCCTTGAAGTTGGCTTCCACCCACACGTCCTGCAGCGGGATCACCGCCATCAGCGGCGTGCCGGGGGCGATGCGCTGGCCCAGCTGCACGGTGCGCTTGGCGACGAAACCGTTGATCGGTGAGATGACCTCGGTGCGCTGCTTGTTGAGCCAGGCCTGGCGCAGCTGCGCGGCCGCGGCGACCACCTGCGGGTTGTCGCGCAGGCCGGCGTTGTCCACCAGGGCGCGGTTGCGCGCGACGTTCTCGCGGGCGCCGGCGACGGCCGCCTGCGCCGAGGCGAGCGTGGCTTCGGCGCTGGCAAGCTGGGTGCGGGCGTGCGCCAGCTCCTCGGCGGAGACGGCGCCGGTGGCGACCAGTCCGCTGCGGCGGGCGACATCGGCTTGCGCCGAGGCGAGCGCGGCCTGCGCCTGGCGCACGGCTGCGGCGCGCGCCAGCACGTCGGCCTGCCCGGCATCGACCGCGCGATACACGCCGCGAACCTGGCGAACGGCATTGGCTAGACCTGCTTCGGCCTGCGCGTAGGCGGCATCGGCATCGGCGGCATCGAAACGCACTAGGACCTGGCCGGCGGTGACCTTCTGGCCGTCCTCGACACCGATGGCGACCACGGTGCCGCCGGTCTGCGGTGTCACCGTGACGATGTTGCCCTGAACGTAGGCGTCCTCGGTGTCCTCCTGCCAGCGTCCGACCAGCAGATGCCAGGCCAGCCAGCCGATGGCTATCAACCCGACGATGCCGGCGAAGACCAGCAGAGCCCGCTTGCGCTTGCGTTGCTGGGGCGTGGGCTGCTGCCGGGTCGGCGGCAGCGGAGGCGTGACCGGCGCGGTCGGGGTGGTGGGGTTCTGGTTGGGTTCGGTGGTCATGGGGTGACGGCCTTGTCGTTCGAGGCGTGGGCGTTCGGTTCGGGCAGGATGGCCGGCGACAATCCGCCGCCCAGGGCGATGTCGAGGTCGACGGCGGCATCGCGCCGGCGTGCACGCAGCGTGGCCAGCTGCTGGTCGAGCTGGGCCAGCGGACGGTCGGTATTGAGGACGTCGAGCTGGTTCGCCAGCCCGGCCTGGCGGCGCTGTCGCATCAGCCGGGCGGCGCGCGCGGCGGATTCGCGCGCCTGGGTGGAAGCGGCGATCTGCGCATCCAGCGCCCGCGCAGCCTGCACGGCGTCGGTCACCTGGCGGATCGCGTTCAGCACGACCTGGTCGTGATCGGCGACGGCGATGTCGAATTCGGCATTGCGTCCGGCCAACTGGCTGCGCAGGCGGCCGCCATCGAGGATGGGCAGGCTGACGGCCGGGCCGCCGTAGGCCAGCACCGAATCGTCCCTGAAAAGCTGGCCCAGGCTCGGCGCCACGACACCGACCATCGCCGAAAGATTGATCGAAGGATAGAAATCGGCGCGCGCGGCCTTGATGTTGCGGGCGGCGGCCTCGACCCGCCAGCGGGCGGCGGCGACATCAGCGCGGCGGGAAACCAGTTCGCTGGGCAGCAGGGAAGGCACCTCGGCCGGCGACGCCAGCAACCGCGGGCGCCCGATCCCGATGCCGTAATCCGGGCCTTCGCCCGCCAGCATCGCCAGCGTGTTGTGCAGGGCCTCGATCTGCTGGCCCGCGGCCTCGATCTGCGAGCGCGCGGCGGCTTCTGCGCTGGCGCTCTGCTCCACCACGATGGCGCTGTCGATTCCGGCGCGTGCGCGCTGCTCGCCCAGCGTGCGCAACCCGGCGCTGCGCTCGGCTTCGGCGCGCGCGGCATCCTGCGACTCATGGGCCTGGGCGAGCGCAATCCAGGCATGCGCGATGTTGCCGGCCAGAGTGATGCGGGCCGCCTGCGCCTCGGCCTCGCTGGCGCTGGCATTGCCGAGCGCGGCATGCCAGCGGGCGCGTTGGCCGCCCCAGAGGTCCGGCGCCCACGCGAAGTTCAGCGACACCATGGTGGAGCCGACGCTCATGCCGCCGACCGGTGCCGGCAGGGCATCCGGCAGTTTGATGTGCGTGTACTGCGCGCCGGCGCCGAGGGTGGGCTTCAAGCCGGCTTCGGCCAGCCTGGCCTGCGCGAGTGCGCGGCGCAGGCGGGCATCCGCTGCCTCGACGGTTGGCGAGCCGGCCAGCGCATGTTCGATCAACGCATCCAGCGCAGGATCGCCCAGCGCGCGCCACCAGTCGTGTCGCGGCCATGCGGCCGGCGAAAGCGTCGCATCCCGCAGGCTGCGGGCGGCCTCGAGTCGTGCCGGATCGTGCAGGCTGGATTGCGGCACGAGGCCGTGGGTGCCGGCGCAGCCCGCCAGCGCGATGGCCAGCAGCGTCGGGGCGATGCGGCGAGGACGAAAGAGGGCGTACATGCTTTTAGTCTGTTCGGGCGTCGAGGAGGTTGTCGCGGACGCGTTCGAGCATGCGTTGGAACTCGGCTTGCTCGGCTTCGCTGAGGCCTTGCTGGGCGCGTGCCAGCACGCGTCGGCCGCAACTGCGGATCGAGGGCATCAGGGCTTCGGCGCTGGCGTCCAGTTCGATGCGCAGGGCGCGCCGGTCGTCCGGGTCGGCCTCGCGGCGCAGCAGGCCTTTGGCCTCGAGCTGGTCGAGAACTCGGGTCATCACGCCGGGGTTGAGGTCGGCGGCGCGCGCCAGCTCGCCCGGGCTGGAGCAGCCCATCGCCAGCTTCTTCAGGGTGATGTACTGGCTGAAGGTCAGCCCATGGCCGGCTGCGGCCAGTTCGGCTTCCAGCGCGGCACGCGAAAGGTCGCGGACCTGGCGCAGCAGGATGCCGAAGGAGGCCGCTTCATCGTCAGGCGGATGGCGCGCATTCAGGATCATGGGGGCGTACTTTATAGCCTAAACAATATTTGTCAAGGCAAATATTTCATCGCAACAAATCCCGGTGCAATGACAGGCGGGAATTCAGGGGCGATGCAGCACGAAGTCGTATACGAACTGGCTGCCGAAGAAGGCCAGGAACAGGAACAGCATCGCCCACAGGGTGCTGAATACGGCCGTGCGACCGCGCCAGCCGTAGCGCCAACGGCCGAACAGCAGCAGGCCGAACACCAGCCACGACAGGATCGACAGCACGGTCTTGTGGGCCAGGTGCTGGGCGAAGAGATCGTGGACGAACAGTGCCCCGGTCAGCAGGGTGGCCGTGAGCAGGGCGAAGCCGACGGCGATCGTGCGGAACAGGACGGTTTCCAGTTCCGTCAACGGCGGCAGCACGCGCAGCCAGCGGTTGAACTCGCGCCGGCGCAAGGCGCGCTCCTGCAGCCAGAGCAGGCCGGCCAGCAGTGCGGCAATGGCCAAAGTGGCGTAGGCCAGCAAGGCGCACCAGGCATGCAGCTGCAGTTGCCAGTCCATCGGCATCGGGCGGGCATGCCCGTGCAGGTGGTAGAGCAGGGCGAACAGCGCCGACAACGGGAACACGATCACGCCCAACGCCGCCATCCTTCCGCGTATCGCGAACAGCACCGTCAGGGCCGACATGCCCAGCGCCGACAGGGACAGGGCAGCGAAGAAATGCATGTCCGGGGCCTGGTTCGTGCGCCAGGCCTCGGCATGCAGCTCGCCGTGGAACACCATCGCCAGTATCGCGAGCGGCAGCCAGCCGCGGTTCGCGCCCGCCTCGGGCTGCCGCATCCCCATGCCGAGCATGGCTGCGGCGGCCAGGTACAGGGCGACGGCGGCGGTCACGGCGATCATCCCGCCAGTGTCGCACGCGGAGTGGTGCCAAGTCAGCGGCCGCTATACTTGTGCGCTGCATTCAAGGCTCCATCGCCCATGTTCGAATCGTTGACCGAGCGCCTGTCCGGCACCATCAATCGCCTGCGCGGCCGCGGCCGCCTGACCGAATCCAACATCACCGAGGCCATGCGCGAAGT
>DAIRVA010000075.1:0-8501 GCA_036803045.1 Lysobacter sp.
AGGGATCACGACCTCGGTGCACAGATAGGGCTCAAATCCTGCCCCCGCTACCAACCTAATCTGCGATTCGAGCGCCGTGTCCTGGACACGGCGTTTCTGTTTGGCTCTCCGAGACCGCTTGTCCGGGGAGGGTTGGCGGGCTATGATGCGCAGCTTGAATCGGCCGCTTGGCGGCCTTCATCCCGGATCGGCCCCGAGCAGCATCGCCGATCCAGGGCCTCCGGCAAGCGCCACTGCCGGAACCGGACATCGCATACCGGAAAGGGCCCAGTGGGCCCTTTTTTTTCGTTATGCGCGCCGCACGGCGCAACGGACAGAGTGGATGGACAAGGCACGACAAATCTGCGATTTGCTGGCTCCGACCGTGGCATCGCTCGGTCTGGAGTTGCTCGGCGTCGACTATCTCCCCGCGCCGGGCAGCGCGGTGCTGCGCCTGTACATCGACTACCCGGTCGATGCCCCGCTGGCCATGGGCGAAGACGGCCAGCCCGTGGCGGCCGCGGTCGGTATCGACGAATGCGAGAAGGTCAGTCGGGAAGTGTCGGCCCAGCTGGATATCCAGGATCCGATCAGCGGCAATTACACGCTCGAGGTATCGTCGCCCGGGCTGGATCGGCCGCTGTTCGCGCCGGCGCAATTCGAACGCTTCATCGGCCAGGCCGCCAAGGTGGGCCTGAAGCTGCCGCAGGACGGCCGTCGCCGCTTGACCGGCCGCATCGTTGCCGTCGAAGGCGACGCGATCCGTTTCGACATCGACGGTCAGCCTTTCGAGGCGGCCTTCGACAACATCGACAAGGCCCGGCTGGTTCCCGATTGGGCCGCGATGGGCTATGCCCCGGGCAAGTCCGGCGGGAAATCCGACGTCAAACCGAAGAAACCCGAATCCACCAAGCAGGCGGAACTGTCCGCCGATGCGGAGTCTGAAAAATGAGCAAGGAGTTGTTGCTGGTCGTCGACGCGGTCGCCAACGAGAAGGGCGTGCCGCGCGAAGTGATTTTCGAGGCCATCGAGGCCGCGCTGGCGTCGGCCGCCAAGAAGCGCTACCCCGAGCAGGACGTCGCCATCCGCGTCGCCATCGACCAGCGGGACGGCAGCTACGAGACCTTCCGCCGCTGGGAGGTCGTCGCCGACGACGTGGTGATGGAATCGCCGGACCGCCAGCTCCGCCTGATGGACGCGGTGGACGAGAGCGAGGGTGCCGAGGTCGGCGACTACATCGAGGAGCAGGTGGACAACGCGGAGTTCGGGCGCATCGCCGCGCAGGCCGCCAAGCAGGTCATCGTGCAGCGCGTGCGCGATGCCGAGCGCCAGCAGGTGGTCGACGCGTGGAAGGACCGCGTGGGTGAACTGATCAACGGTAGCGTGAAGCGCGTCGAGCGCGGCAATATCTATGTCGATCTCGGCGGCAATGCAGAGGGCTTCATTCCGAAGGACAAGGGCATCCCGCGCGACATCCTGCGTACCGGCGACCGCGTGCGCGGTTACCTGTACGACGTGCGCAGCGAGCCGCGTGGCCCGCAGCTGTTCATCAGCCGCGCCGCGCCGGAATTCATGATGGAGCTGTTCCGCCTAGAAGTGCCGGAAGTCGGCCAGGGCCTGGTGGACATCAAGGCCTGCGCGCGCGACCCGGGCGACCGCGCCAAGATCGCCGTGCTGGCCTACGACAACCGCACCGATCCGATCGGCGCCTGCATCGGCATGCGCGGCTCGCGCGTGCAGGCGGTGACGAACGAGCTCAACGGCGAGCGCGTGGACATCGTGCTGTGGAGCGACAACCCGGCCCAGTTCGTCATCAACGCGATGGCGCCGGCGGAAGTGCAGTCGATCATCGTCGATGAAGAGAAGCACTCGATGGATCTGGCCGTGGCCGAGGAGCTGCTGGCCAAGGCGATCGGCAAGGGCGGCCAGAACGTGCGCCTCGCCAGCCGCCTGACCGGCTGGCAGCTCAACGTGATGACCGCCGATCAGGTGCAGGCGAAGTCGGAGGCCGAGCAGGCCGTGGCCCGACAGCTGTTCGTGGACAAGCTGGAAGTGGACGAGGAAATCGCCGGCATCCTGGTGGCCGAAGGCTTCAGCACGGTCGAGGAAATCGCCTACGTGCCGGTCGGCGAGCTGCTGGCGGTCGAGGGCTTCGACGAGGACATCGTCGAGGAACTGCGTGCCCGCGCCCGCGACGCCCTGTTGAACGAAGCATTGGCCGCCGAGGAAGAGCTGGACGAGCACCAGCCCGCCGAGGACCTGCTCACGCTCGAAGGCATGGACGAGGCGACCGCCTATGTCCTCGCCAGCCGTGGCGTGCGTACCCGCGAGGACCTGGCCGAGCTGGCGGTGGACGAGATCACCGACATCGAGGACATGGACGAAGCCCGCGCCTCTGCCCTGATCATGGAAGCGCGCAAGCACTGGTTCGAATGACGGGCCACCGCATCCCCGCGCGCTAGAATCGAGAATTGGCCGCACGCTCCTGCGTCGGCCCGAAAACGGAAAACGCATGTCGCAGAAAACCACCATCCGCAAGCTTGCCGAACTGGTCAACACGCCGGTCGAGAAGCTGCTGGAACAACTTTCCGAAGCCGGGATGTCGTTCAAGGACGCCGACGAGGAAGTCACGAGCGCTCAGAAGGTCAAGCTGCTCGGCTTCCTGCGCCGGACGCACGGCCGCACCGATGCGGTGGCCGAGTCCGGCGAGGCCCCGAAGAAGATCACGCTGGCGCGCCGCAAGGTGCAGGAAATCACTGTCGGCGGCGGCCGCAACAAGCAGACCGTCGACGTGGTGGTGCGCAAGAAAGTCACGCTCGTGAACAAGGGCGCCGCGACCGCCGAGGACAAGGCGCCCGTCGACGACGAGCGCGCCGAGGCCCTGCGCAAGCTCGAGGAATCGCGCCAGCGCAACCTCGAGGAACAACAGCGACTGGCCGATGACGATCGCCGCCGCGCCGAAGAGGCCGAAGCCGAGCGCCTGCGCGCCGAGCAGGAGGCAAAACGCATCTCCGAGGAGGCCGCCCAGGCCGTCCAGGCCACCGCCGACGAACCCGAAGCGGCCACGGCCCGCAAGCCGGGCACGCACGGCACGCCCCACGCTCCGCGTGCCCGGGAAGGGCAGCGCGACGACCGTGCCAGCCACGCCAAGTCGCCGAAACCGCGTGGTTCCCACGCGATGGTCGCCGGGGTCGAGGATGACGATTCCACCTCGAAATTTGCAGGTCAGCTGCATCTTTCCGCCGCCGATCGTGCCCGACGCGGCGCGACGCGCGGGCGCTCCAAGCCGCGTCGCTCCCCGGAACAGTCGCGGAGCGGCGGGGGAGAGCACGGCTTCCAGCGCCCGACCGAGAAGATCGTGCGCGAAATCGCCATCGGCGAGGCGATCACCGTTGGCGACCTGGCGCAGAAGCTGGCGATGAAGGGTGGCGAAGTGGTCAAGGCGTTGTTCAAGATGGGGGTAATGACGACCATCACGCAGTCCCTCGACCACGACACCGCCGTTCTGATCACCGAGGAGCTCGGCCACAAGGCGGTGCGCGCCGGCAGCGACGATGCCGAAACCGAACTGCTCGCGCAGGCCGGGGAAATGCAGGGCGAGAAGTCCGCGCGTCCGCCGGTGGTGACCATCATGGGTCACGTCGACCACGGCAAGACATCGCTGCTGGATTACATCCGCCGCACCAAGGTCGCTTCGGGCGAGGCGGGCGGCATCACCCAGCACATCGGCGCTTACCACGTCGAGACCGACAAGGGCGTCATCAGCTTCCTCGACACTCCGGGCCACGCTGCGTTTACCCAGATGCGCGCGCGCGGCGCCAAGCTCACCGACATCGTGGTGCTGGTGGTGGCGGCGGACGACGGCGTCATGCCGCAGACCCGCGAGGCCGTCCAGCATGCGCGTTCCGCGGGTGTGCCGCTGATCGTGGCGATCAACAAGGTCGACAAGTCCGACGCCGACCCGATGAGGGTCAAGAACGAGCTGCTCGAGAGCGAAGTGGTCGCCGAGGATTTCGGCGGCGACACGCAGATGGTCGAACTCTCGGCCAAGACCGGGCAAGGCGTCGATGACCTGCTCGATGCCATATCCCTCCAGGCCGAGGTGCTGGAGCTCACCGCAGTCCAAGACGGTCGGGCCAGCGGCGTGGTCATCGAGTCGTCGCTGGACAAGGGGCGTGGCCCGGTCGCTACCGTGCTGGTACAGCAGGGCGTGCTGGAAAAAGGCGACTACCTGGTCTGCGGCGTGCAGTACGGCCGCGTCCGCGCGTTGTTCGACGAGACCGGCTCCCAGGTCCAGTCGGCAGGGCCGTCGATCCCGGTGCAGGTCCTCGGTTTGTCGGGCGTGCCTGACGCCGGTGACGACTTCGTGGTCGTCGAGGATGAACGGTTGGCCAAGGATGTGGCCCAGCAGCGTGATGCCAAGCGTCGCGAGATGCGGCTCGTCGCCCAGGCTGGCAATCGGATGGAGGACATCCTGTCGCAGATGGGCGAAGGTGCCGCGCAGGCGTCGCTCAACCTGGTCGTCAAGGCGGACGTGCATGGTTCCATGCAGGCGCTGCGCGAGGCATTGACCGGATTGTCCAACGACCAGATCCGGATCAACGTGATCGGTTCCGGCGTGGGCGGCATCACCGAATCCGATGCCCAGTTGGCGGCGACCTCCAAGGCCACCATCATCGGCTTCAATGTCCGTGCCGATGCATCGGCACGCAAGGTGATCGAAGGCAACGGCAGCGACTTGCGCTATTTCTCGATCATCTACGACGTCATCGACCAGGTGAAGCAGATCGCCTCGGGCGTGCTGGGCAAGGAGATCCGGGAGGAAATCATCGGCACTGCCGAAGTCCAGCAGGTCTTCCGCCACTCCAAGTTCGGCTCGATCGCCGGTTCGGTCGTCGTGGAAGGTGTCATCCGCCGCGGCAAGCCGGTCCGGGTGCTGCGCGACGACACGGTCATCTTCTCCGGCGAGCTGGATTCGCTGCGGCGGTTCCAGGAGAACGTGGACGAGGTCAAGCAGGGCACGGAGTGCGGCATCGGCGTGAAGGGTTACGACCAGGTCAAGCCGGGCGACAAGATCGAGTGCTTCGAGCGCATCGAAGTGCAGCGGACGCTCTGACCCATGGCTGGCCAGCGCAAATCGTTCCACCGTACCGATCGGGTCTCGGCGCAGATGCGCCGGGACCTCGGCACGCTGGTGCACGAGGCGGTCCGCGAATTCGGGCTGCCATCCGTCAGCGTGTCGGATGTCGAGGTCACGCGCGACCTGGCGCATGCCAAGGTGTTCGTGACCGCGCTGCAAAGCGAGAAGTCGGCCGAAGCGGTGAAAGGCCTGAAAGAACATGCCAGGGAAATCCGCTTCCAGTTGGCCCATGCGATGAAGCTCCGCCACGTGCCCGAGCTGCACTTCATGTACGACGATTCGGTGGATCGCGGCGAGCGCATCGATGCGCTGTTGCGCGACCTGCCGGATGCCCGCGACGAAGAAGAAGAGTGACGTCCTTGCCGGGCCGTCCCCCGACACCGGCACACGCACCCGGCCCGCAAGCGACCTGAGCGAAGCCGCATACAATCCCCGACATGTCGAAGCCGCGCACGCGCCACCGTTTCCGCAAGCTGCACGGCATCCTGCTGCTGGACAAGGCCAGCGGGCCGAGCTCGAACCAGGCGTTGCAGCGCGTTCGCCATTTGTTCCGTGCCGAGAAAGCCGGACACACGGGCGCACTCGATCCACTTGCCACCGGGCTCTTGCCGATCTGTTTCGGCGAGGCGACCAAGATCGCGGGAGGTCTGCTCGGAGCGCGCAAGGCCTACGAAACCGTCGCCCGGCTGGGGATGACCACCGATACCGATGATGCCGAAGGCGAGTTGCTGCGCGAGCGCGCCGTGCCTTCGCTGGACATCGCCACCATCGATGCGGCATTGGCCGAGCTGACCGGACGCATCAAGCAGGTGCCACCGATCTATTCGGCGCTCAAGCGCGGCGGTGAGCCGCTGTACGCGAAGGCGCGGCGCGGCGAGACCATCGAAATCGAACCGCGCGAAGTCGATGTGCATCAATTCAGCCTGGAGTCCGCCGCCGACTTGATCGACCCGGCGCCCAAGCTGCGCCTGCATGTCGAATGCGGTTCGGGCACCTACGTGCGCTCGCTGGTGCGGGATCTGGGCGAATTGCTGGGCTGTGGCGCGCATGTCGCCGAGCTGCGCCGCCTGTGGGTCGATCCGTTCCGGGATCCGAGGATGTGGACGTTCGAGGCGCTGGAAGCGATGGCCCAGCGTGGCGAACATCATCTTGAAGCCTGCCTGCTGCCCATCGAGACCGGCATGGTCGCGTGGCCGGATATCCGCCTCACGCCGGCCCAGGCGGCCAAGCTGGGGCAAGGACAGGCCGTGCATGGGGCATTCCCGCACCCGGGTGAAGTTGCGGCCTGTGCCGCCGATGGTCGGGCGCTGGGCCTGGCCGTGGTTGATCACGAGGGCGTGCTGCGTGCCAAACGCCTGTTCAGCTGGGCGACCCGTCCCCACGGAACCGGGGAAGGCAAGGCCGTGGACTGAACGTCCGCGTCTTGCCTGCAAAACGCAACGGGGCTACAATTCGCGCGCCGTTTTCACGGCGATCCATCCCTTACGTTCACGGCGGACCTGCGGTGCGCCCGAGGCCATTGCCCCGGTCGTTCCTGCCGATTTCGCATCTACCGAGACACATCGATATGTCCATCGACACCAGCAAGATCATCGAAGACAACAAGCGCGGCGCCAACGACACCGGTTCGCCGGAAGTGCAGGTCGCCCTGATGACCGCCCGCATCCAGGAGCTGACCGAGCACTTCAAGATCCACAAGAAGGACCACCACAGCCGCCGTGGCCTGCTCCAGCTCGTCAACCGTCGCCGCAGCCTGCTCGACTACCTGCACCGCAAGGATGCCGAGCGTTACAAGGCCCTGATCCAGAAACTGGGTCTGCGTCGCTAAGATTCCACGGACCGCGGCGTCGCAAGCGCCGCGGTTTCGTTTGTGCGGTACGCAACACCGACTCACCCATCGCAACATGCATGCCGCGCGGGCAGGGGCCCGCCGGTTCATTCGCAAGAGACAACCAAGGAACAGACGTGGCAAAAATCACCAAGAGCTTCCAGTACGGCAACCAGACCGTCACCCTCGAAACCGGCGAGATCGCCCGCCAGGCCGGCGGCGCCGTGATGGTCTCGTGCGACGGCACCATGGTGCTGTGCACCGCGGTGGCGGCCAAGACCCAGCGCGAAGGCCAGGACTTCTTCCCGCTGACCGTGGACTACCAGGAGAAGTTCTACGCCGGCGGGCGCATCCCGGGTGGCTTCTTCAAGCGCGAAGGCCGCGCGACCGAGAAGGAAACCCTGACCAGCCGCCTGATCGACCGCCCGATCCGCCCGCTGTTCCCGGAAGAATTCAAGAACGAAGTGCAGGTCATCGCGACCGTCATGTCGCTGAACCCGGAAGTCGATGGCGACATCCTCGCCCTGATCGGCTGCTCGGCCGCCGTCGCCCTGACTGGCGCCCCGTTCCAGGGCCCGATCGGCGCCGCCAAGGTCGGTTACAAGGACGGCCAGTACCTGCTCAACCCGACCGTCAGCGAGCTCAAGGAATCGCAGCTTGAGCTGGTGGTCGCCGGCACCAGCGAAGCGGTGCTGATGGTCGAATCCGAAGCCGCCGAGCTGTCCGAGGACGTGATGCTGGGCGCGGTGATGTTCGGTCACAAGCACATGCAGGTCGCGATCAACACGATCAACGAGCTGGTCACCGAAGCCAACCACAAGATCTGGGACTGGAAGGCGCCGGCCAAGAACGAAGCACTGGTCAGCGCGATCAAGGAAGCCGTGGGCGGCCAGTTGGCCGAGGCGTTCCAGGTGCGCGACAAGCTGCAGCGCCGCGACGCCATCAGCGCGATCAAGAAGGACGTGATCGGCGCCCTCGCGCCGCGCGCCGAGAGCGAAGGCTGGAACCCGGCCGACCTCGGCAAGGAATTCGGCGAGCTGGAATACCAGACGATGCGCGGCTCGGTGCTGGACACCCAGGTCCGCATTGACGGCCGTGCACTGGACACCGTGCGCCCGATCAACTCCAAGGTCAGCGTGCTGCCGCGCGTGCACGGTTCCTCGCTGTTCACCCGTGGCGAGACCCAGGCGATCGTCGCCGTCACCCTCGGTACCGCGCGCGACGGCCAGATCATCGATGCCGTCGGTGGCGAGTACAAGGAACACTTCCTGTTCCATTACAACTTCCCCCCGTACTCGGTGGGCGAAGCCGGCCGCATGATGGGCCCGAAGCGTCGCGAGATCGGCCACGGCCGCCTCGCCAAGCGCGGCGTGCTCGCCGTGATGCCGACGATGGAAGCCTTCCCGTACACGATCCGCGTGGTCTCGGAAATCACCGAATCGAACGGTTCCTCCTCGATGGCGTCGGTCTGCGGCTCCTCGCTGGCGCTGATGGACGCAGGCGTGCCGGTCAAGGCGCCGGTCGCGGGCATCGCGATGGGCCTGGTGAAGGAAG
>DAIRVA010000076.1:0-7887 GCA_036803045.1 Lysobacter sp.
CCTCGAGATGCGCCTGCACCGCCTGACCGGGCTGGAGCAGGAGAAGCTGACCGACGAATACCGCCAGTTGCTCGACGCGATCCGCGGCCTGATCGACATCCTCGAGAACCCGGGCGTGCTCATGCAGGTCATCCGCACCGAGCTCGAGAACGTGCGCGAGGAATTCGGCGACGACCGTCGCAGCGAGATCCGCGCGAGCGAAGAAGACCTCGACATCCTGGACCTGATCGCGCCGGAAGACGTGGTGGTGACGCTTTCGCATGCCGGTTACGCCAAGCGCCAGCCGGCCACCAGTTATCGCGCGCAGAAGCGCGGCGGCAAGGGTCGCAACGCGGCGGCGACCAAGGATGAGGATTTCATCGACCAGCTCTGGCTGGTCAACACGCACGACACGCTGTTGACCTTCACCAGCGCGGGACGGGTGTTCTGGCTGTCGGTGTACCAGTTGCCCGATGCTGGCCCGAACGCGCGCGGCCGGCCGATCATCAACTGGATTTCGCTGGAGGAAGGCGAGAAGGTCCAGGCGGTGCTGCCGGTGCGCGAGTACGAGGACGGCAAGTACGTGTTCTTTGCTACCCGCAACGGTACGGTGAAGAAAACGGCGTTGACCGAATTCGCCTACCGGCTGCAGCGCGGCAAGATCGCGATCAACCTCGACGAGGGCGATGCGCTGGTGAATGCCGAGCTGACCGACGGCGAGTGCGACATCATGCTGTTCGCCAGCAACGGCAAGGCATCGCGCTTCGACGAAGGCAGCGTGCGTTCGATGGGCCGCACCGCCACCGGTGTGCGCGGCATGAAGCTGGCCGAGGGCGAGGAAGTGCGCAGCCTGATCGTGGTCGACGGCGAAGGCGACATCCTGACCGCCAGCGAGAACGGTTACGGCAAGCGCACCCCGGTGGCGGAGTTCCCGAAGAAGGGACGCGGCACGCAGGGCGTGATCGCGCTCAAGACCACGGAGCGCAACGGCCAGCTGGTCGGCGCGATCCAGCTCAGCGACCATCACGACGTGCTGCTGATCTCCGATGGCGGCACGCTGGTGCGCACGCCGGCGGCGGACATCGCGCAGGTCGGGCGCAATACCCAGGGCGTGACGCTGATACGCGTGCAGGCCGGCGAGAAGCTGCAGGCGGTGGAGCGGCTGGATGTCTCGCTGGACGAGGATTCCGTTGATGTCGCAGCAGAATCCGGGAACCGAGAGGGCTGACCGAGCATGGCCCGGCGCTCAGATGTGCAGCGCCGGGTCCTTGAAGCGGTCGTCCTCGCCGGCTGATTCGGCGGGCATGCGCCAAGTCGCCGGGATCCCGGTCGCGACCGCACCGGCCGGCACATCCTTGACCACCACCGCATTGGCGCCGATCCGCACGTCGTCGCCCAGGGCGATCGGCCCGAGCACCTTGGCGCCCGCGCCGATCATCACGCCGTTGCCCACGGTGGGGTGGCGCTTGACCCGCCGCGACGACGTGCCGCCCAGCGTCACGCCGTGGTACAGCATCACGTCGTCGCCCACCTCGGCGGTCTCGCCGATCACCACGCCCATCCCGTGGTCGATGTACAGCCTGCGGCCGATCCGCGCGGCCGGATGGATCTCGATTCCGGTGAATGCCCGCGCGAAGTAGGCGATGATGCGCGCCGGCCATGCCCAGCCGTGCGTCCACAGCCTGTGCGCGATGCGATGCAGCCAGACCGCATGCAGCCCGGGCGCGGTGAACAGCAGCACCGCGCGCGAGGTGGCCGCCGGGTCCCTGGCCATGGCGGCATCCAGGTCTTCCCGGATCAGGCCGGCGATTCCGGGCGACGCGCCTGCGTCGGCCATCAGTCCAGCAGGTCGGAGAACAGAATGGTCGACAGGTAGCGCTCGCCGAAACTCGGGATCACCACCACGATGGTCTTGCCGGCATTTTCGGGGCGATTCGCCACGCGATCGGCAGCCGCGAGGGCGGCGCCGGAGGAGATGCCGACCAGCAATCCTTCCTCACGGGCCGCACGTCGGGCCCAATCGACCGCGGTTTCCGCATCGATATCGACTATTTCGTCGTAAATACCGCGGTCCAGGATATCCGGCACGAAGTTCGCGCCGAGGCCCTGGATCTTGTGCGGGCCGGGCTGGCCGCCGTTGAGGATCGGTGATTCGGCGGGTTCCACGCCAATCACCTGCACGGCGGGCTTGCGGGCCTTCAGTACCTGTCCGACTCCGGTGATGGTGCCTCCGGTGCCGATTCCGGCGATGAAGATGTCCACGCCGCCATCGGTGTCGTTCCAGACTTCTTCGGCCGTGGTGCGCCGGTGGATTTCCGGATTGGCCGGGTTGGCGAACTGCCGCGCCAGCACGCCGTCGCGCTCGGCGGCGATCGCATTGGCGCGCTCCACCGCGCCGCGCATGCCTTCGCTGCCGGGTGTCAGCACCAATTCAGCACCATAGGCGCGGAGCAGCGCGCGGCGTTCCTTGCTCATGGTTTCGGGCATGGTCAGGACCACCTTGTAGCCACGGGCAGCGCCGACCATCGCCAGCGCGATGCCGGTGTTGCCGGATGTCGCTTCGACGATGGTCCCGCCGGGCTTGAGTTCGCCACTGGCTTCGGCCGCGTCGATGATCGCAACGCCGATCCGGTCCTTTACCGAACTGGCGGGGTTGTAGAACTCGAGCTTGGCCAGCACCGTGGCTTCGGAACGGATCAGGCGGTTGATGCGGACCAGCGGAGTGCCGCCGACGAGGGCGGTGATGTCGGGATAGACCTTCATGGGGGAAGTCCTGATGCGGCACTGCAGCATACGTGATGCGGACGGTATCCGGTCAAGCCGGGGACGATCGATGGCCAGCCCCGGCGCGGAATATTCGCGCATGCTGTGTCAGGACAGCGGCGTTGCCGGGAAATCCCGTGTTATCCGGTCGAGGACGTGTTCGGCGGAGGAAACCCGGAACTCGCCCGGCGCCTCGACTGCGAGAAACCCGACGATGCCATCTTCCGCGTAGAGGGCATAGCGCTTGCTCCTCAGGCCCATGCCATAGGCGCTGGCATCCATCGCCAGGCCCATCGCGCGGGTGAAGTCGCCATTGCCGTCGGCCAGCATGTGCAATCCGCTGGGTACGTGCTGGGATTCGCCCCAGGCCTGCATCACGAACGGGTCGTTGACGGAGACGCAGGCCACCTCGATGCCCCGCCGGAGGAACTCGGGATAGTTCGCTACGTAGCCCGGCAAGTGCCGTTCCGAGCAGGTGGGGGTGAAGGCGCCGGGAACACCGAACACCACCACCTTCCTGCCGTGGAAGAATGCACGGGTGTCCACTTGTTCGACGCCTCCGTCGATCGTCTGCAAGACGGCTTCGGGGATGTGCTCCCCGGCCTGGATGGTCATGGCGTTGCTCCTTTCCCGGGTCGTGTCCGGAGTCTAGTCTGCACTCGCCGGGCAGGCGTCAACGGGTTGAACACGCGACGAACGCCACCATCTTCACCCGGACATCCGATTCGCAGGAGACCCTCGATGCATTTCAAGGATTATTACGAAACCCTCGGGGTCGAGCCGAACGCCGGCGATGCGGAGATCAAGACGGCTTATCGGCGGTTGGCCAGGAAATACCACCCCGACGTCAGCAAGGAGGCCGGCGCGGAAGAGAAGTTCAAGGCGGTCAACGAGGCATACGAAGCGCTGCGCGACCCGCAGAAGCGCGCCGCCTACGACCAGGTGCGCTCGAGAGGCTATCGCCCCGGGGACGAAGTGCCGCCAGCGGGGGGATTCGGCGGGGACGGCGGCATGCCGCCGGATTTCGATTTCGAGGAGATCTTCGCCGGTGGCGGTGCCGGCGGCGGCTTCAGCGATTTCTTCGAGCAGGTGTTCGGCCGCGGTCGAGGCGGCACCGGTGGGCAGCGTCCACGTCCGCAGCCGCAGGGCGACACGCATGCCAAGCTGAGCGTGCCGCTGGAGGCGGTCTATGCAGGGGACAGCGTCAGGATCGGCATCAACGGCAAATCACTGGACGTGCGGATCCCCAAAGGCATCCGCCAGGGGCAATCCATCCGGCTGAAGGGGCAGGGCACGTACGGCGACCTGCTGCTGGAGATCGAGTATGCCGCCCATCCGCAATTCGAAGTCGATGGCCGCAACCTGATCCACGTGCTGCCTGTCGCGCCGTGGGTGGTTGCGTTGGGCGGCACGGTCGGGGTTCCCACGCTGGGCGGCCCGGTCGAACTCAAGATTCCCCCGGGCTCGGAGGCGGGGCGCAAGCTGAGGTTGCGCGGGCGCGGGCTGCCCGGCTCGGTCTCCGGCGACCAGATCGTCGAGCTCGAGGTATCGGCACCGGTTCCGCACAACGAGCGGCAGAAGGACGCTTACCAGGACTTGCGAGACGCCTTCGAAGGCTGAACGAACCGATTCGCGCCGCGTACGCGATCACGGTTTCGCCTTGTCGATTGAATTGCCATCACAAATCCACACATTCGCGCTGGATGAAGGCCCATGCATCACGCAGGCTTGATCCATCAGTCCAAAAGATGGTAAGCGACAGCCCGCAATGCCGGGCCAATGCGGAAAAGATCATGGAAGAGTACTACGCCATTCTCGGCGTCCATCGCTGGGCAAACGAAGCGGAAATCAAGTCCGCCTTCAGGCGTTTGGCCCGGCGATACCATCCCGACGTTTCCGCGGAAGCCGGGGCGGAAGAAAACTTCAAGCGTGTGAACGAGGCCTACAACGTCTTGTCCGCATTGCGCAAGCACGACGTGCCGATGGCTCAGCCCACCGCAGCCGGAACGGATGAAGATACCGGGCACCATTACCGGGAAATCGTTTCCGCGCCTTATTTCCGGGCGTTCCTGGCCTTGGCGCTGCCCCGCGGCCGCACCCAGTACGGCGCGGCCCAGCCCAGCATCAAGCTGAACCTGCCGCTGGAGAGCGTGCACGGCGGCGGCGTCATCAGGGTGGGCCAGCCGCACGCCTGCGTCGATATCCATGTGCCGAAGGGCATCAGGCCGGGCGAAGTGATCCGGATCGAGGATTTCGGAACCGGTGCCCATGTCCGGTTCCGTGTCGAGTACGAACCCCATCCGGTCTATCGGGTGGAGGCCGACGTGATCGTGGTCGATGTCGAGGTGGATTCGCTGCAGGTCGAGCGCTGCGAGGAAGTGCTGGTGCCGACGCTGGGCGGGGAAGTACGCATGAAGCTGCCCGCCAATGCGACCGACGGCACCCGCCTCCGGTTGCAGGGGCGTGGCTTGCTTTCGGGCGATACGTACGGCGACCAGATCGTGTGTCTCAAGGTCGTCGCGCGCGTCGGCAGCGACGCGCGGCAGAAAGCCCAGCGCTGGACCGCATCCAACGACCCGCTTTACCGGATGGCATCCACTGGCCCGCGCGACGCCGGACCAGGCTGATCGAAGAACCGCGGTGCGTGAGTGCCCCGACCGACCGGCTTGGGGGATCAGGCGGCGGCCGGACTCACCGCAGAACTCATGACCCCTTCGATGACTTGGGTGAGTTCGTATTCGCTGAAGGGTTTGGTCAGGTAACCCTTGGCGCCTTGGCGCATGCCCCAGACGCGATCGGTGTCCTGGTCCTTGGTGGTGACCAGGACCACCGGGATGTGCTGCGTGGATTCATCGCGCGTGATGGCGCGCGTTGCCTGGAATCCGTTGAGGTTGGGCATGACCACATCCATCAGGATCAGGTCCGGCAGTGCTTCGCGCGCGCGCACGACGCCCTGGGCGCCATCTTCTGCGGTCAGGCACTCATGCCCTAGTTTCTGCACGATGCGACAGATCCCCATCAGTTGCGATGGTGAGTCGTCGACGATCAGGATACGAGCCATCCTTAACTCCCCTCCCCGGGTGATAGGCCGATTCTATCCACAAATTGTGACGGAAGTGCAATTTCATGAATCAAACCGTACCAAGGTACGGCCCAGCCCGCCTCCGGCAAGCAAGCGGCCGAATACCGCGGGCAGGCCCGAAAGGCCAGTTTCCTCGGTGCAGATGCCGTCCAGGTTTGCCGGGTGCCAATCGCTGGCCAGATGCGCCCAGACCTGTTCGCGGATGCCGCGGGCGGTGCCGCCCGAGGCCACGCCCAACAGCGAAACGCCGCGGATGATTAAGGGCATCACCGTAGTCGGCAGCTCCGCGGTTGCCGCCAGCCCTGCGCTCGCCACGTTGCCATAGGGCATGGTCTGGGCCAGCAGGCTGGCCAGCATCGAGCCACCGACGTTGTCCAACGCGCCGCCGAAGCGTGCGGACTCCAGCGGTCGGCTGGTTTGCAGCGCCTCGCGGCCCAGCACATCTTTCGCGCCCAGGCCTTTCAGGTAAGCGTGCTGGTCGGCCTTGCCGCTGATTGCATGCACGTCGAAACCGGCGCGGCTGAAGATGGCGGTGCCGAGCGAGCCCACGCCGCCGGTCGCGCCGGTGATGGCGATCGGCCCCAGTTCGGGCGCCTGCCGGTTCTCCAGCATCCGGAACAACGCCAACGCGGCGGTGAACCCGGCGGTGCCGAGGATCATCGATTCGCGCAGGCTGAGGCCGGCAGGCAGGGCGATGGCCCATTTCGATTCGATTCGCGCGTACTCGCTGTAACCGCCGTCACGAGTTTCAGACAGGCCGCAGCCGGTGACCAGCACTGCATCGCCTTCCCTGAACGCCGGATCGTCCGAGCGCACCACGTGGCCTGCGACGTCGATGCCGCCATTGAGCGGAAAGCGGCGCAGGATCTTTCCCTGTCCGGTGCCGGCGAGCGCGTCCTTGTAGTTGACCGAGGAGTAAGCGGTCTTGATGACGATCTCGCCGGGCGAGAGATCGTCGAGCGAGACCTGCTCGATGCCGCTGCGGTAGCCGCGTTGGTCGTCGTGGATGCGGAAGGCATCGAAGCGCGCGGGAACGGTCATGTCTCCTCCAGGGAAGTGAGTTGGCTACGGCGCTTCCGGTCCATCCACTTGTCGGCATCGGCAGGTGCGTAATCGCGCAGCCAAGCGAGCAGGGCATCGGCATCCTCGCCATGCCAGAGGTCGCCGCGCTGGTCCGCGTGCAGGAATCCTTCGGCGACCATCGCGTTCATCATCGCCATCAGCGGTTGCCAGAAACCTCCGACGTCGAGAAAAGCGCAAGGCTTCCTGCCCAGCCCGAGCTGGCGCCAGGTCAGCATTTCGAACATCTCGTCCAGCGTGCCGAAGCCGCCGGGCAGGGCGATGAAGGCGTCGGACAGCTCGAACATCCGCATCTTGCGCGCGTGCATCGAATCGACGACCTCGAGCCGGGTGAGGCCGCGATGCGCGACCTCCCAATCCACGAGTTGCTGCGGGATCACGCCGACCACCTCGCCGCCGGCCGCGAGCACCGCATCGGCGACGATACCCATCAGCCCGACGTTGCCGCCGCCATAGACCAGCGCCGCGCCTTCGCGCGCGATGCGTGCGCCGAGCGATCGCGCGGCCTCGGCATAGACGGGACGGGCGCCGGCATTGGAGCCGCAATAAACGCAGATCGTTTTCATGGGCCCATTATGTCCCGCCATCAACGGAAACGGCGCCCGCGGGCGCCGTCTCGTCGTGCATGCGTGGCGAATCAGTTCGCCTTGTGGATCGCGCGCTTGTCCACCGCCATCGCGGCATCGTGCACGGCTTCGGACAGCGAGGGATGCGCGTGGCAGATGCGGGCGAGATCGTCCGCGCTGCCGTTGAACTCCATCGAGATCACGCCCTCGTGCACCAGTTCGGACACGTTCGGGCCGACCAGGTGCATGCCGAGAATGCGGTCGGTTTCGGCATCGGCCAACACCTTGACGAAGCCGATCGGCTCGGCCATCGCCACCGCGCGCGCGACCGCCGCGAACGGGAAGCTGCCGGCCTTGTAGGCGATGCCCTCGGCCTTGAGCTGCTCCTCGGTCTTGCCGACCCAGGCGATTTCCGGC
>DAIRVA010000077.1:0-7879 GCA_036803045.1 Lysobacter sp.
GCCCGGGTGCCGCGGTTTTCTTGGGCGCGCCGGCGCAGGCCGCGAGCGCGAGGCTGAACGCCAACAGCGGCAGCAGCCGCCCAGGACTCATTGCGCGTCGGCCCCGGCGCGGATCGCGTGCGCCAGCTGGTGCACCGCCAGCGAATACATCGGCGAGCGGTTGTAGCGGGTGATGACGAAGAAGTTGCCGTAGCCCAGCCAGTATTCGCGGCCGGCGTCGCCCTCGAAATTGATCACGGTGGCGCCTTCACGCACCGGCTGGCCGCGCATCGGTCGGTAACCCTTGGCCTCGATCGCGCCGAGCGTGTGGATCGGTTCGACCGTCTCGGGCGTCCACTCGGGCAGGTTCGGGTCTTTCTCGGCGCGCGCGACCACGGGCTCGCCGCGCTGCCAGCCATGCACCACGAAATAGTTGGCGATGGAGGCGAACACGTCGGGCTTGTGCGTCAGCAGGTCACGGCGGCCATCGCCATCGCCGTCCTTGGCCCACAGGCGATAGCTGGACGGCATGAACTGGCCCATGCCCATCGCGCCGGCATAGCTGCCCTTGAGCTGGGTGATGTCCAGTTGCGGCTCGGCCTTCTGCAGCGCAAACAATTGCGCCAGCTCGCCGGCGAAGAACGGCGCGCGGCGCGGGTAGTAGAACGCGAGCGTGTAGAGCGCATCGAGCACGCGGTAGCTGCCCATGTTGCGGCCGAACTGCGTCTCCACGCCGATGATCGCGACGATGTATTCGGCCGGAACGCCGGTATCGGCGGCGACCTCGTCCAGCGCGGCGCGGTTCTCGCGATAGAACGCCACGCCGCCGTTGATGCGCGCATCGTTCATGAAGATCGGGCGGTAATCCTTCCAGGGACGCACCGCCTCGGCCGGGCGCGACATGATCTCGACGATGCGCGGCAGGTATTGCGCCTGGTCGAGGGTCTGGCGGATGTAGGCCGGATCTACGCCATAGCTGCGCGCGGCGTAGTCGACGAAGGCGGCCTGGCGCTGTTCCAGCGGAATAGAGGGATCGGTGACCGCCTCCGGCGCGACCGGGCGCTCGGCGGGCTGCGGCGGGACCGTCGGCCTTGCCGCCGCCACGGGGGCGCGGGCTGCACGGGGCATCGTGGGAGGGGGAGCGGGGGCCGGGGTCGTGCAGGCGACGACGACGGACAGGGTCAACGAAAGGGCAAGGGCGCGCTTGATCATCGCGGCGAGGGTAGCATGCCCGGCAAGCATCGCTGTACGGCAGTCTTGGTCATCGCGCCATCCGGGTTCATCCGCGCTTGCGGTGCCTGCCGTGGCTCGCGGCCGACATCACCAGGCCCATGCCCGCCAGCACCGCCACGGCGGAGGTGCCGCCATAGCTCAGCAGCGGCATCGGCACACCCACCACCGGCAGCAGGCCGGCGATCATCCCGCCATTCACCATGACGTAGACGAACAGCGCCAGACCGAGCGTGCCGGCGACGATGCGCGAATAGCCGTCGCGCGCTTCCGCCGCGATCCACAGGCAGCGGCCGATCACGAACAGGTACGCGGCCAGCACCAACATCACGCCGACCCAGCCGAACTCCTCCGACAGCACGGCGAAGGCGAAATCGGTGGTGTGCTCGGGCAGGTAGTCCAGATGCGATTGCGAGCCCTGGCCCCAGCCCTTGCCGAACCAGCCGCCGGAACCGATCGCGATCTTCGACTGGATGATGTTCCAGCCGGCGCCGAGCGGATCGTCGTGGCTGCCGGTGAGCCCCTCGACGAAGGTCATCACCCGGTCCTTCTGGTAGGGCCGCAGCAGCCAGAACCAGGCGGCGGGCGCAATCGCCGCCGTCGCCACGCCCGCACCGACGAACCACCACCACGACAGCCCGGCCAGGAACAGGGCGAACGCGCCGGTGCACAGCACCAGCATCGCCGTGCCGAAGTCGCGCTGCAGCAGGATCAGCCCCACCGGCAGCGCGATCAGCGTGGCCGCGGCCAGCACGGTCGGCAATCGCGGCGGCAGGATCGAGCGATCCAGATACCAGGCCAGCATCATCGGCAGGCACAGCTTCATCAGTTCGGATGGCTGGAAATAGATCACCCCCAGGTTCAGCCAGTGCCCGCCGTGGCGGCCGGTGCCCAGGAACAGCACGACCACCAGCGGCAGCAGCGAGGCGGCGTAGGCATAGGGCGAGGCCGCGCGCAGTGTCTGCGGCGTGATGCGGGAAATGCCCCACATCGCGACGATGCCGATCGCGAAGCGCGCACCCTGCGCCATCACCAGCCGCGGACTTTCGCCACCCGCGCTGTACAGCACGGCCAGGCTGGCCGCCATCAGGAACGACAGGGCCACCAGCAACGGCAAGTCGACGGTGCGCAGCACGCGCGCCACGATGTCGCTGAGCCAGCGCAGCAGCGGATTCATCGGGCAGCGACTCCGGGCGCGGCGGCCTGCGGTGGCGATGCCGCAAGCGAAGGCCCGGTCGCCGGCACCGGCTCGGGCAGCACGCCTTCCGGCAGTTTGCCGTCGATCCACGCGTCGAGGATCTTGCGGGCGATCGGCGCGGCGGTACTGGCCCCGTAGCCGCCGCCCTCGATCGCCACCGCCACGGCGATGGTCGGTGCGTAGGCGGGCGCGTAGGCGATGAACAACGCACGATGGCGCAGGTGCATCGGCAGGCTCTTCGGGTTGATCGCGGCGTGCCCGCGCCGGCTCGCCACCTGCGCGGTGCCGGTCTTGCTGGCGATCTGGTAGTCCAGCCCGTAGCGGATGTTGGTCGCGGTGCCGGGGCCGTGGACCGTCATGACCATGCCCTCTCGCACTGCGGCCAAGTGCCCCTCGTCGTGGCTGACGCGCTTGGCCGGCGCTTCCTCGACCGGCAGCCACGGTGCCTCGAAGCCCTGTCGCGTCTGCCGCAGCAAGTGCGGGCGCCGCAGCCAGCCGCCATTGCCGAGCATGGCGGTCGCCTGCACCAGCTGCAGCGGCGTCACCTTCCAGAAGCCCTGCCCGATGCCGCTGATGGCGGTGTCGCCGGGATACCAGCGCCCCAGTTTCGGCGCGTTCTTCGCCTTCCATTCGGGCGAAGGCAGGATGCCGCCGATCTCGCCCGACAGGTCCACGCCGGTCGGCTTGCCGAAGCCGTACAGGTCCATGTAGCGGTCGAAGGTGGCGATCCCCATGTCGAGAGCGAGCTTGTAGTAGTAGGTGTTGACCGATTCGTAGATCGACTTGCGCAGGTCGGTCCAGCCATGGCCGCCGCGGTGCGCGTCGCCGTAGCCCCGGCGCTGTCCGCCGATGTAGAACATGCCGGTGGAAAGCACCCGGTCTTCCGGGGTCCGGGTCCCGCTGTCGAGCCCAGCCAGCCCCAGCAACGGCTTGATGGTGGAACCCGGCGCCACGCCGCCCAGCACCGCGCGGTTGAACTGCGGCCGCGAAGGGTTCGCGTTCAACGCGTTGTAATCGGCATGCGAGATGCCGTTCACGAACAGGTTCGGGTCGTAACTGGGCAGGCTCACCATCCCGAGCATCTCGCCATTGCGCGGATCCACCGCCACCGCAGTGCCCTCCAGCTCGCCGAAGGCGGCCACCATCACGCGCTGCAGGTCCACGTCGATCGACAGCTGCAGGTCGGTGCCGGGCGTCGCCGGCACCACACCCAGCGTGCGCAGCGCGCGGCCATCGACGTTGGTCTCGATCCGTTCGTACCCGACCCGGCCGCGCAGCCGGTCTTCGTAATAACGCTCCAGCCCGGTCTTGCCGATGTGGCTGAAGGCCGCGCCGGTCTCGTCCAGCCGCTCGCGATCCCCGGCGTCCACGCGCCCGACGTAGCCGACCACATGCGCGAACAGGTCGCCATAGGGATAGACGCGGCTGAAGTAAGGCACCAGCTCCACGCCGGGATAACGCCAGCGATCCACGGCGAAACGGGCGATCTCGTCCTCGGTCATGCGCAGCTTGAGGGTGATGGGTCGATGCCGCCGCGCCGATTTGCGCGCCTCATCGAACGCCTCCAGGTCTTCGGCGGAGAACGCCACGATCCGCGATATCCGCGCCAACAGCCGGTCGAGGTCGCCGGCGCGATCGGGCGTCACGTCAAGGCGGAACGCCGGGATGTTGTCCGCAAGGATGCGGCCCTTGCGGTCGTAGATGAGCCCGCGCCCGGGCACGATGGGCCTGGGCTTGACGCGATTGGCCTCGGCCTGGGCGGCGTACTCGGCGTGCTCGAGCACCTGCAGGCGGAAATACCAGCCCCCCAGGCACAACAGGCAAGCCGCGACGATGACGAAGCCCAGCGCGGCGCGGCGACGAAACTGCTCCGCCTCCAGCGCACGGTTCTTTACCCAGCGGCGTCCGCTGCCCCAGCGCACGTCAGTTCCGCCGGCGCCGCAGCCGCAGCGCATCCAGCAGCAGGAAACACGGCCCCCACATCAACGCCCCGGACAGCGGCGACAGCCAGTGCAGCATCGGCGGCTGCGGCAGTCCCAGCATCGCGTGCAGCAGCGCCGCGACGACATGGTCGTTGAGCAGGAGCCCCAGGATCGCCAGCGACTGCTGCCATGCCGGGAAGAAACGCAGACGGCTGCGGAAGCGGTCGAGCAGGAAGGCGAGGATGACCAGCCGCATCGCCTGCTCGCCGAGCAGCGCACCGTAGGTCAAATCGGCCAGCAGGCCGCAGGCGAAGGCGAAGCCCAAGCCCGCGCGTTCCGGAGCTTCCAGCACCCAATAGGCCACCACCAGCGCCAGCCAGTAGGGGCGTATCGCCGCCAGCACCGGCGGCAGCGGCACCAGCATCAGAAGCAGGGCCAACAGCACGCTGGCCCAGACCAGTCCACGAGCGGCGAGATGCCGTTTCATGGCGTCTGCGCTGCGCCTGCCGCGGCGGCAGGAGGCGCGCTGGTGGCGGGAGGCGCGCTGGTGGCGGGAGGTGCGTCGACCTGGCGCAGCAGCAGCACCTCGCGACCGCGATCGATGCCGGCGGACGGTGCAAGCGTCGCGGTCAGGAAGGCGCGACTGTCATCCGGCCGCAGCGCGGTGACCGTTCCCACCGGGAATCCGGACGGAAAGCGGTGCCCCAGCCCCGATGTCTGGACAACGTCGCCTACGCGGATATCGGCCGTCCTCGGGATGTTGCCCAGCGAAATCCGATCGCCCTGCCCGTATGCGACCAGCCGCACTCCGTTGCGGGCCACCTCGACCGGCACCGCATGGTCGGGATCGGTCAGCAGCAGCACGGTCGCGGTGCCCGGCTGCACGGCGATCACCTGGCCCAGCAGGCCGCCGGCGTCCAGCACGGTCTGGCCGAGGCGCACGCCGTTTCGGCTGCCCGCATCCAGGACCAGCCGCTGGCGGCTGGGGTCCAGGTCGATATCCAGGATCGGCGCCAGTTGGACTTCCAGCCCGCCCTGCGACGCAGCACCCAGCATCGCCCGCAGGCGCTGGTTCTCCGCCGCAGCCGTCTGCAGGCGCGCGACGCGCGCGCCCGACACCAGCAGTGCATTGCGCAGCACCCGATTGTCGTGGGTGAGCTGGGCGCGGGTGGCGGCTTCGCTGCGAACCTTGTCGCCGAGCTGCGCGGGCATGCCCGCCACCTTCCACAACGGCTGCACGGCGAACTCCGCCACCAGCCGCATGCGGTGCAGCCATCCCTCGCGGTGGTCGGCCACCATCAGTACCAGCGCCACGCCCAGGTAGCCCAGCAGGCGCAGGCTTCCCGCGATGTCCTGGGGGCGGGGTGCGGCGGGACCTGCATAGGAAGACACGATGGCTGGGCGATGTCGCGGTTACGGGAGCGATGGAGGGAAATGGCGGCCCCGGCCGCCGGTCCGCGCGCGGCGAACGCGGTCAATCGTGCGCGAAGAACTCGTTGCCGTGCTTGTCGAGCAATTCAAGGGCGCGGCCGCCGCCACGCGCCACGCAGGTCAGCGGATCATCCGCGACCATCACGTGCAGGCCGGTTTCCTCGCCCAGCAGGCGATCGATGTCGCGCAACAGTGCGCCGCCGCCGCTCAGCACGATGCCGCGCTCGGCCACGTCCGCGCACAGTTCCGGCGGCGTCTGCTCGAGCGCCTGCTTGACCGCGGCAACGATGCCCGACAGCGGCTCGCGCAGCGCCTCGAGCACCTCGTTGGAATTGATCTTGATGACCTTCGGCACGCCCTCGGCCAGGTTGCGGCCGGAGATCTCGATCTCGCGGACGTCCTCCTGCTGGTAGGCGCAGCCGATCTCGAGCTTGATGCGCTCGGCGGTCGCTTCGCCGATCAGCATGCCGTGGTGGCGGCGGACATAGTTGATGATGGCCTCGTCGAAGCGGTCCCCGCCGATGCGCACCGACTGCGAATAGACGATGCCGTTGAGCGCGATCACGGCCACCTCGGTGGTGCCGCCGCCGATGTCGATGACCATCGAGCCGCGCGCCTCGGTCACCGGCATGCCTGCGCCGATCGCCGCGGCCATCGGCTCCTCGATCAGCGAGACGTCGCGCGCGCCGGCCTCCAGCGCGGACTCCTTGATGGCGCGCTGCTCGACCTGGGTGGAACCGCAGGGCACGCAGATCAGCACCCGCGGGCTGGGCTTGAGGAAACGGCTCTTGTGCACCTTCTTGATGAAGTACTTGAGCATTTCCTCGGTGTAGGTGAAATCGGCGATGACGCCGTCCTTCATTGGCCGGATGGTGGTGATGTTGCCGGGCGTGCGGCCGAGCATCTGCTTGGCCTCCGCGCCCACCGCCGCGACCGAGCGCGCGTTGCCCGAGGCCCGGTCCTGCCGCACCGCCACGACCGACGGCTCGTTCAGGACGATGCCCTGCCCGCGGACGTAGATCAGGGTGTTGGCCGTGCCCAGGTCGATGGACAGGTCGTTGGAGAACATGCCACGCAGCTTCTTGAACATCGGATCGGGGGCTCGTCGGGGGGCGGGGATCAGCGGGTCAGTCTAGCGAAAATCGTGCCTCGCGGCGTTCCGCAATCGTTATTTCCCGCAGCTTTCCCGTGGCCTCGGGCCGCATGGCGGGCTACCCTATCCCGGTCCCAGACGAGCGCCGCCCATGTCCGTACTGATCTGTGGTTCCCTGGCCTACGACACCATCATGGTCTTCCCGGACCAGTTCAAGAACCACATCCTGCCGGACAAGGTGCACATCCTGAACGTGTCCTTCCTGGTGCCGCGGATGCGTCGCGAATTCGGCGGCTGCGCCGGCAACATCGCCTACAACCTGCACCTGCTGGGCGGCAAGCCGCTGCCGATGGCGACGGTCGGCCAGGACTTCGGTCCCTACCGCAGCCACTTCGAGACCCTCGGCATCCCGCTCGACCGGGTGAAGGAACTGCCCGACAGCTACACGCCGCAGGCCTTCATCACCACCGACCACGACAACAACCAGATCACCGCCTTCCACCCCGGCGCGATGGGCGAAAGCCACCTGAACCATGTCCGCGACGTGCCCGGCGTGACGCTCGGCATCGTCGCACCTGACGGGCGCGAAGGCATGCTGCAGAACGCGCGCGAATTCGCCGAGGCCGGCATCCCCTTCATCTTCGATCCGGGCCAGGCGATGCCGCTGTTCAACGGCGAGGAGTTCCGCGAGTTCGTCGAACTGGCCGATTACGTGATCACCAACGACTACGAATCCAACCTGCTGCAGGAGCGCACCGGCTGGAACGAGCGCGAGATCGCCCGAAAGGTCAAGGCGTTCATCGTCACCCGCGGCCCGAAGGGCTGCGACATCTTCCACGACGGCATCAGCGTCAACGTGCCGCCGGCGCAGGAGGAAGCCGTGGTCGATCCGACCGGCTGCGGCGACGCCTTCCGCGCCGGACTGATCCACGGCATCGAGAATGGCCATGACTGGCCCACCATCGGGCGCATCGGCAACCTGATGGGCGCGCTCAAGGTCAGCCATCACGGCACCCAGAACCAGCG
>DAIRVA010000078.1:0-7464 GCA_036803045.1 Lysobacter sp.
ATTCGAAGCTGCCGATGCTGTCGTGCGCCAGGTTGTCGAAGCGGGTGTATTCGCCGAAGAACTTCAGCTTGAACGAGCCGGTCGGGCCGTTTCGCTGCTTGCCGATGATGATCTCGGCCAGGCCCTTGTCCGGCGAATTTTCCTTGTTGTAGTACTCGTCGCGGTAGATGAAGACGATGACGTCGGCATCCTGCTCGATGGCGCCCGATTCGCGCAGGTCGGCCATCACCGGGCGCTTGTCGGTGCGGGTCTCCAGCGAGCGGTTGAGCTGCGAGAGCGCGATCACCGGCACGTTGAGCTCCTTGGCCAAGGCCTTCAGCGAGCGCGAAATCTCCGAAATCTCGGTCGCGCGGTTTTCGCTGTTGCCGGGTACCGCCATCAGCTGCAGGTAGTCGATGACGATCAGGCCGAGGTCGTGCTCGCGCTTGAGCCGGCGCGCCTTGGAGCGGAGCATGTCCGGCGACAGTGCCGGCGTATCGTCGATGAACACCTTGACCTCGCGCAGGATCCGGATCGCGCTGGACACGCGGCTCCAGTCCTCGTCCTCCAGCTGCCCGGTGCGCAGGCGGGTCGCGTTGACCCGTCCCACCGACGACATCAGGCGCATCGCCAACTGGCTGGCCGACATTTCCATCGAGAACACCGCTACCGCCTTGCGGGTCTTCATGGCCGCGTACTCGGCCATGTTCAACGCCAGCGTGGTCTTGCCCATCGACGGGCGCGCCGCGAGGATCAGCAGATCGGTCGGCTGCAGACCGGCGGTCATCTCGTCGAATTCGGTGTATCCGGTCGGCAACCCGGTGACGCTGCCACCGCTGTCGTAGCGTTGCTGCAGCACTTCCATCGCTTCCTGCAGTGCGCTGGTGACGTTGACGAAATCGGCGCGCCCCCGGCTCCCGGCCTCGGCAATGGCGAACACGTCCTGTTCGGCCTTGGCGAGGATTTCGCCGCTCTCGCGCCCCTCGGGCAGGAAGGCATCGTTGACGATGCCGGTACCGACGTCGATCAGGCGGCGAAGCACCGCCTTGTCGCGGACGATCTCGGCATAGGCGCGGATGTTGGCGGCCGATGGCGTGGTGCTGGCCAGCTCGACCAGGTAGGCGCCGCCGGCGACCTGCTCGGCCAGGCCCTGCGATTCGAACCATTCGCCGAGGGTGACGGCGTCGAACGGCCGGTTGCGCTCGGCCAGTTCGCGGATGGCGCGGAAGATCAGCTGGTGGTCGCGACGATAGAAATCGTGTTCGCCGATCAGATCCGATATGCGGTCGAAGGCCTCGGGGGCGAGCATCAGGCCGCCCAGCACCGCCTGTTCGGCCTCCACCGATTGCGGCGGCAGCCGCAACTGGTGGAGGCGGTTCTCGCTACGGTCGCTGCTGCGGAAGTCGGGGCGACTGGACATGAGCGCGGTTTCCAACTGGGCGTCGCATCCACGTGGCGACAACGTGCCTCCATGCTAGGCCGGCGGCTTGTGGAGCCGCGACGGCATATCCTGTGGATAAGTCTCCATTCCAGGCGTATCACCGGCTGCGACTGGCTGCGCCATCGCTCCGCGCAAAGGAAAACGGGCGCCTGAGCGCCCGTTTCCAGAACCGATCCGATGCCCGGATCAGCCTTCTTCGGATGCCACGATCACCTTGAGCAGGGCTTCCACGTCGGCGGCGAAATGGGCGATCACTTCGTATTCGCCAGTGTGCCGCAACGGGCCTTCGCCCAGGATCACTTCGCTCTTGTTGAGCGGGAAGCCGGCGGCCGTGAAGGCTTCGGCGATGTCACGCGGAGTGACGGAGCCGAACAGCTTGCCTTCATTGGAGGCGTTGGCGTGGATGGTCACGCTCTGGCCTTCGATGCCGGCGCGGCGCGATTCCGCCTCGTCATGCGTGGACTGGGCCTTGGCTTCGTACTCGGCGCGCTTGGCCTCGAACTCGGCCAGGTTGGCGGCGGTAGCCGGCACGGCCTTGCCCTGCGGCACCAGGTAGTTGCGGCCGAAGCCGGGCTTCACTTCGACGGTGTCGCCGAGCTTGCCGAGGTTCTGCACTTTCTGCAGGAGGATGAGTTTCATGATGTGTCTCCGTTAGCGGGCGGGCCCGCAGCGTTGAGTTGTCCGGAAGGACGAGAACTCGGGAATGACTTCGTATTGCGCACAGCCTGCGAAGGTGTGGCCAGGAGCAGGAGGGCGCGCGCGACGCACCTGACACGGGGTCAATGAGGAAGCGCGCGACCAGCCCGCGACAACGCCACGCCGGGCAGGCGAAGCGCAATCAGACGTCGTGGTTGTCCGTGTACGGCAGCAGGGCCAGGAAACGCGCACGCTTCACCGCGGTCGCCAGCTGGCGCTGGTAGCGCGACTTGGTGCCGGTAATGCGGCTCGGCACGATCTTGCCGGTCTCGGTCAGGTACTGGCGCAGCATGTTGAGATCCTTGTAATCGACCTCGGTCACGCCTTCGGCGGTGAACTTGCAGAACTTGCGGCGGCGAAAGAACTTGGACATGTCGTGTCTCCTCAGGCGGCTTCGGCGTTGTCGTTGTCGGCGCCGGAGGCGTCACTGTTGTCGCTCGACTCTTCGTCACGGCGGCGGCGCTCGCCGCGCTCGGGCTTGTCGCCCTTCTCGTCCTTGTTCTTCATGATCAGGGACTGTTCGGTGACGGCCTCATCCCGCCTGATGATCAGGTGGCGCAGGACCGCGTCGTTGAAGCGGAAGCTGTCGACCAGCTCGTTCAACGCGGCCTGGTCGGCCTCGATGTTGAACATCACGTAGTGGGCCTTGACCAGATTGTTGATGGGATAGGCCAGCATGCGGCGGCCCCAGTCTTCGACGCGGTGGACGGTGCCGCCGGCGTTCTCGATCAGGCCCTTGTAGCGCTCGAGCATGCCCGGCACCTGTTCGCTCTGGTCCGGATGGACCAGGAACACGACTTCGTAATGACGCATTGTGTTTTCCTTGTGGATATCGGCCAGCAGGATTGCCGGCCCGACAGCCCCCGGCGACCCGGACGGGCCCCATGGAGCAAGTGCCCCGAACGGCAAGGCCGCACGGAGCCGGAAATTATGACCGAATCAATGGCTTGCAGCAACTGGCCGCTCAGGCGGCCTTGTCTGCATCCGTGGTGAAGCTCTCGCCGCAGCCGCATTCGCCCTGGGCCTTGGGATTGCGGAAGACGAATTGCTCGTTCAGGCCGCTTTTGAGGAAGTCGATCTCGGTGCCATCGACAAGCGGCAGGCTGTCGACATCGACCACGATGGTGACCCCGTCCTGCTTGAAGGCGCTATCGCCCGCTTCGACGTCATCGGCCAAGCCTATGACGTAGCCCCAGCCCGAGCAGCCGGTGCGCTTGACGCCGAAACGCAAGCCGGCCTTGCCGGGCTCGGCGGCGAGATAGCTCTGGACGCGCTCCAGCGCGGCGGGGGCAAGGGTGACGGCCATGATCGGAGTGTACCTTCGATTAAACTTGCCCTCTTCATGTGGATGCGCGCAGCGCAGGATTCAAGACGATGACGACGACCTCCGTGGCCCAGGCATTGGCCGGCCATCTCCCCGAAGGCGGCCAGGTGACGGTCAAGGGCTGGGTGCGCACCGTGCGCGGCTCCAGCAACCTCGCCTTCGTCAACGTCAGCGATGGCTCGGGCTTCGCACCGATCCAGGTGGTCGCGACCGATGCCCTGCCCAATTTCGACGAAATCAAGCGCCTGACGCCGAGCTGCGCAGTCATCGCCACCGGCAAGCTGACCCCGTCGCAGGGCAAGGGCCAGGGCTTCGAGATTCAAGCCGATGCCATCGAGGTCGTCGGCTGGGTGGATGAACCCCTCACCTACCCGATCCAGCCCAAACCGATGTCGCCGGAATTCCTGCGCGAAGTCGCCCACCTGCGTCCACGCACCAACCTGTTCGGCGCGGTGACCCGCATCCGCCACTGCCTGTCGATGGCCGTGCACCGCTTCTTCCATGAGCGCGGCTTCTACTGGATCTCCACGCCGATCATCACCACCTCCGACGCGGAAGGCGCAGGCCAGATGTTCCGCGTCTCCACGCTCGACATGGCCAACCTGCCGCGCGGCAAGGATGGTGCGGTGGACTTCAGCCGCGACTTCTTCGGCAAGGAAACCTTCCTGACGGTCTCCGGCCAGCTCAACGTCGAGGCGTATTGCCTCGCGCTCAGCAAGGTCTATACCTTCGGCCCGACCTTCCGCGCCGAGAACAGCAACACCACGCGCCACCTGGCCGAGTTCTGGATGATCGAGCCCGAGATCGCCTTCGCCGACCTCAATGACACCGCGGATCTTGCCGAAGACTTTCTCAAGTATCTATTCCGCGCGGTGCTGGATGAACGCGCCGACGACATGGCGTTCATCGCCGAGCGCGTGCAGAAAGATGCCGTCACGCGACTGGAAAGCTTCATCAATGCCCCGTTCGAGCGCATCGATTACAGCGACGCGATCAAGCTCCTGCAGGCCAGCGGCAAGAAGTTTGAGTTCCCGGTCGAATGGGGCCTGGACCTGCAGACCGAACACGAGCGTTGGTTGACCGAAGAACACGTGGGCCGCCCGGTCGTAGTGATGAACTATCCAGAAGAGATCAAAGCGTTCTACATGCGCCTCAACGACGACGGCAAGACCGTCGCCGCGATGGACGTGCTGGCGCCGGGCATCGGCGAGATCATCGGTGGCAGCCAGCGCGAGGAGCGTCTGGACGTGCTGGATGCGCGCATGCAGCAATTCGGCCTTGATACCGAACATTACGGCTGGTATCGCGATTTCCGCCGCTACGGCACGGTGCCGCACTCGGGCTTCGGCCTCGGTTTCGAGCGCCTGGTCGTGTACGTCTGCGGCCTCACCAACATCCGCGACGCGATCCCCTACCCGCGTGCGCCCGGCAGCGCGGAGTTCTGATCGATGGTCCTGTTCTTCGCCCTGGTGTTCCTGGCCGTGGCCATCGCCGGCACGACCGCCTTCGTCATCTTCTGGCCGCTTGCGCTGGTGCATTTGCGTGATCGCCACCCGGACGTGCGTGCACACCTGGGCGATGCCGCCTTCGCCGACCCGCGCGCATTGTGGTGGCTGTTGTCGATGAAATACCGCGAGGTGCGTGACGCCGGCTTCACCGGTCTGGCCACGCCCGCGATGATTTCACTCAGCTGCATCGTGCTGGGCCTGACAATGGCCGGCCTGTTGTGGCTATGGTCGGTCGCCTTTCCGGAGATCGGCGCATGAATGCTCCCCTGCACGACGACGACACGCCACACACCGAATGGTGGCTGGCCACGCTCGGTGGCACCCTGATCTGGGCGCGCCTGCGGGTGCGCGAGGCCGGCACCGCCGAAGTGTTCGATGCCGACGGCAATACCCTCGCCTACGACAGCCCGGACACCGCCCGCGCGGCGCTGATGGATGCCGAGTTCGTGTCGCTCGACGGCCTGGACGAAGACGACGCGCTGCATCGCGGTTTCAGCCTGCATGAAGTCGAGCCACCCGAGGGCAGCGACGACGAGCTTCGCGCACGCATGGTCCGCAACCTCGGCACGCGCGCCTGAGATGTTCCTGCAGCGTGCCTTCAGCAGTGATGACCTGCGCCGGCTGGACGCGTTGATCGAGGCCAACCCCTTCGTCACCGTCATCACGACCGGCGACGACGGCGCGCCCATCGCCAGCCAATTGCCCGTGCTGTACCGTCGTGACGGTCATGATGTCCTGATCGAGGGCCACTGGGCCCGCGCCAATCCGCAGGTCGCGCACAACGGGAAACCGGCGCTGCTCATCGTGCATGGCCCGGACGCCTACGTATCCGCCGGCTGGTACCCCGACAAGGCCGAACAGGCCCGCGTGCCGACCTGGAACTACAGCACCGCGCACCTGCATGGCGTGCTGGAAGGTTTCGACAAAGAAGCCGACTTGATCGACCTGGTGGAACGCACCAGCACGCAGTTCGAGGCACGCGCCGGCGGCGACTGGCGCTTCGATGCGAAGAATCCGGCGGAACGCGTGCAGGTGCGCGGCATCAGCGGCTTCCGCCTGCAGCCGACGCGCATCCAGATCAAGGACAAGCTCAGCCAGAACCATCCGCGCGCCAATCGCGAAGCGGTCATCGCGCGGCTGGAAGAAATGGACGACGCCGGCGGCCGACAGATCGCCCACCTGATGCAACAGACACTGGAGGACTCCCGCGATGCAACTTGACCTCACCGGCAAGCACGCCCTGGTATGTGGCGCATCCGACGGCATTGGCCGCGCCACCGCCAACGAACTGGCGCTGCTCGGTGCCGATGTCACCGTGCTGGCTCGCCGCGAAGAAGCCTTGCGCAAAGTCGTCGCTTCCCTGCCCCGCAAGGAGGTTCAACGCCACGACCTCATCGTCGCCGACATGGCGGACACTTCGGGCCTGCGCGATGCCGTCCTCGCGCTGGCGCAGGCACGCCCAGTCCACATTCTCGTCAACAACACCGGCGGCCCACCGGGTGGCGCGGCCATCGACGCCGATCTCGACGCCTTTCTCGATGCCTATCGCAAGCATCTGCTCGCCAACCAGACGCTGGCGCAGGCCGTGGTGCCGGGGATGCGCGCAGCCCGATACGGCCGCATCGTCAACATCATCTCCACCTCGGTGTACGAGCCGATCCCGAACCTAGGCGTGTCCAACACCACGCGCGGCGCGGTCGCCAGCTGGGCCAAGACCCTGTCGCGCGAGCTCGCCGCCGACGGCATCACCGTCAACAACGTGCTGCCCGGCTTCACCGAAACCGGGCGCATCGCGCAGATCGTCGAAGGGGCGCGGGCGCGTAGCGGCAAAACCGTGGCGGAGGTGCGCTCCGAGATGATGTCGCTGGTGCCGGCACGACGCTTCGCCGACCCCTCCGAACCGGCCAGCCTGATCGCCTTCCTGTGCAGCCCCTCCGCCGGCTACATCAACGGGCAGTCGATCGCGGTGGATGGCGGTCGGATGAATTCGATCTAGCCGATGCCGGAAGGCCCGGAAATTCGCCGCGCCGCCGACCGCCTGGCCATCGCCGTGGTCGGCCAGCCACTGCGACACGCCGAATTCGCCTTCCCGGACCTCAAGCGCTTCGAGCGCGACCTCATCGGCCACCGCATCGAGGCCATCACCCCGCGCGGCAAGGCGCTGCTGACCCGTTTCGACCATGGCTGGACGCTGTACAGCCACAACCAGCTGTACGGCGTGTGGAAGACGGTGGCACCGGGCGAGCGGCCCGCCACCAGCCGCAGCCTGCGGGTCGCGCTGGAAACGGCGAGCAATGCGATCCTGCTGTATTCCGCCTCCGATGTGTCGATGTGGCGCAGCGACGACGTGGAAGCGCACCCCTTCCTGCGCACGCTGGGGCCAGACGTGCTCGACCCGACGCTGGAGGCCGCCACGGTCGCGACACGGCTGCAGTCCGCCGCGTTCCGCAACCGCGCGCTCGGCGGCCTGCTGCTGGACCAGGGCTTCCTGGCCGGCATGGGCAACTACCTGCGCG
>DAIRVA010000079.1:0-7328 GCA_036803045.1 Lysobacter sp.
GCTTCTACAAGACGAAGAACGGCCTCGACCAGGCGATCAGCCGCGGCCTGGCCTATGCGCCGTACGCGGACTTGGTCTGGTGCGAGACCGGCAAGCCGGACCTGGAATTCGCGCGCAAGTTCGCCGAGGCGATCCACGCCAAGTATCCGGGCAAGCTGCTGGCCTACAACTGCTCGCCCTCCTTCAACTGGAAGAAGAACCTGGACGACGCCACCATCGCCAGGTTCCAGAAGGAACTGGGCGCGATGGGCTACAAGTTCCAGTTCATCACCCTGGCCGGCTTCCACGCCCTCAACTACGGCATGTTCAATCTGGCGCATGGCTATGCGCGCCGCCAGATGAGCGCCTTCGTCGAACTGCAGGAGGCCGAGTTCGCTGCCGCCGACAAGGGCTTCACCGCAGTCAAGCACCAGCGCGAGGTCGGCACCGGCTATTTCGATGCGGTGACCCAGACGATCCAGGGCGGGCAGTCCTCCACCGTGGCGCTAAAGGGCAGCACCGAGGAAGAGCAGTTCCATGGGGAGCGCGCAGCCGCCTGAGTGATCGCTGTGGGCCTGCGGATCGGATAGAGGCGCCTCAGTCCGGTCCGCGGGCGTTGCGTGACCCGCTGATCAGGCGCTCGCCCAGGCTGACGAATTCCAGCCCCACCTGGGCGACGCGCTCGTCCTTCATCGCCCGCACGATCAGCGTGGCGGGGCCGAGTGCGAGGCGATCGCCGATCTGTGGCGCTTCATCGAAGCGCTGGTCGAAAAGTTCCGCCGCACTGCGATCGGCATAGCGCTTGGGCAGGTGCAGGCCGTAGAAGTTGGCCAACTCGCCCAGCGCGACGTTGCCGGGCAGGGTGAAGCTGCCGAAGCTGCCCTGTGCCGGGCCTTCGCCATCGCGCCCGACGAATAGCCAATCCAGGCGCCGCGCCGAATTGGGCGGCGCCAGCAGGTAGGCGTAGTCCTCGGGCTGCAGCGCACCGGCCTCCTCCGCGGTCAGTACCTTGCCGTTGCGCACGGCCATCATCAGGCGGGTGTTGAGCGGCCAGCTTTGCGCATTGAGTGCCTTGCTGCCCGCCGGTACGCGATAGCCGAGCAGGTCGTAATCGAGCGTGCCGGGCAGGTCCAGCTGCACGCGGCGGGTATCGGGATCGCTGCGCGGGACCGCGACATCGAACCAGTGCGCGGCGCGGGTCAGCGTCCAGCCCTGCACCAGCAGCGAGGTCAGCACGACCACGAAGGCGACATTGAAGTACAGCCACGCGTTCGGCAGTTTCGCCAGCAGCGGAATGGAGGCGAGGAAGATGCCGACCGCGCCGCGCAGCCCCACCCACGCGATGAAGCCGATCTCCCCCGCGCGATAGCGGAAGGGCAGCAGGCAGGCGGTGACCGCGAGCGGACGGGCGACGAACATCAGGAACGCGGCGACGCCGAGCGCCGGCCACAGCACGTCCAGCAGGCGGCTGGGCGTGGCGAGCAAACCCAGCAGCAGGAACATCATCAGCTGCGCGAACCAGGTTGCCGCATCCTGCACGGACATCACTTCGTTGCGGGCGCGCACCGGACGGTTGGCGATGACGATGCCGGCCAGGTACACCGCGAGGTAGCCGCTGCCGCCGAGGTAGTTGGTCAGCGCGAACACCGACACCGCGCCGGCCATCGCCAGCCACGGATGCAGGCCGGAGGGCAGGTTGTAGCGGTTGAGCGCCCAGACGATCAGGCGCCCGCCCGCATAGCCGAATGCAACGCCGGCGGCGATCGCCCACACGATTTGCACGATCAGCCCCGACACCGTGGGCGCATTGCCGGCCAGCCAGCCGGTGAGCGCGATGGTGAGGAAGACCGCGACCGGATCGTTGGCGCCGGATTCCAGCTCCAGGGTGCTGCCGGTGCGGCGCTCCAGGTGCAGGCCACCGGCACGCAGCAGGAAGAACACCGCCGCCGCATCGGTGGAGGCCAGCACGGTGCCGAGCAGCATCGCGCGCAGCGGCTCCAGCCCGAGCAGGTGGTGTGCGGCGACCGCGGTCAGCGCAGCGGTCGCCAGCACGCCTGCCGTGGCCAGCAACAGCGAAGGCGCGACGCTGCCTTTCACCTGCGCTGCGCGGGTCTGCAGGCCGCCGTCGAACAGGATCAGCGCCAGTGCCAGTGAACCGACCAGATAGGTGAAACGGGTGTCGTCGTAACGGATGCCGCCGGGACCATCCACGCCCAGCACCAGGCCCAGCACCAGGAACACCAGCAGCAAGGGCGCGCCGAAGCGCCGCGCCAGCAACGACGAGGCGATGCCGGTGAGCACCAGCAGGGCGCCGCCGAGCAGTCTCAGGTCGATGGTGTGCAGGATGTCCAGGCGACGCAACGCGATGGTGAGGGATCGGCGCAGTCTAGCGGCTGGATGTGTAAGGTTTGGTTGCGAGGAAGGTAGCGTGCGTCAGGCGGCGATGGGAGGTGCCGACGTGTTCGCCTCCAGCGTGCGGTAGCCGATGGCCTCTGCCAGGTGTTCGGTCTCGATGCCGGGATGGCCGGCGAGATCCGCGATGCTGCGCGCCACCCGCAGGATGCGATGCACGCCGCGCGCCGACAGTTGCATACGGTCGATCGCCTGCTCTAGCAGGTGTTGGTCGCGGGATTGCAGCCGGCAGTATCGCGTCAGCTCGGATTGGCCGAGCAGAGCGTTCGGCTTGCCGGCGCGAACGAGCTGGCGCTCGCGCGCGGCCACGACCCGCCGGCGCACGGTGGCGCTGTCTTCGCCGGCAGGTGCATCTGCAGCGAACAGGGCAGGCGGGATCCGCTGCATAGCCAGTTGCAGGTCGATGCGGTCCAGCAACGGACCGGAGATGCGGCTGCGATAACGCGCGACGGCATCGCCGCTGCAACGGCATCGTCCGGAGCTGTCGCCCGCCCAGCCGCAGGGGCAGGGATTCATCGCCGCGATCAGCTGGAAGCGGGCCGGGAAATCGCACTGCCTTGCCGCACGCGATACCGTGACCGTGCCGGACTCCAGCGGTTGCCGCAGCACCTCGAGCGCGCTGCGCGACCACTCCGGCAGTTCATCCAGGAACAGGATGCCCTGGTGGGCGAGGGAGATTTCGCCAGGGCGCGGCGAGCTGCCGCCGCCCGCCAACGCCACCGCGCTGGCGGTGTGGTGCGGGCTGCGGAAAGCGCGCTGGCGCCAATGCGCGGGATCGAAGGACTGGCCGGAAACCGATTGCACGGCGGCCGCTTCCAATGCCTCGGCTTCCGTCATCGGTGGCAGGATGCCGGGCAAGCGCGAGGCCAACAGTGTCTTGCCGCAGCCCGGGCTGCCGACCAGGAGCAGGTGGTGCTGGCCACAGGCGGCGATTTCGAGGGCGCGCCGTGCGTGCGCCTGCCCGCGAACATCGGCCAGGTCCGGATGCGAGGCCGGGACGGCTGCATCGATGGCTTCGGCCGCCGGCAGCGCCTTCTGCCCGCGCAAGGCGGCACAGACTTCCAGCAGGGTGCGTGCGGTGCGCGCATTGGCCTGTCCGGCCAGGGCGGCTTCCGCACCGTTCTGGGCCGGCAGGATCAGTTGGCGTCCCGATCCGGCGGCGGCCAGCGCCGCTGGCAGCACGCCCTGCACGGCGCGCAGCTCGCCGGTCAACCCGAGTTCGCCGAGGAATTCGCAGCCATCCAGCGCCGCTTGCGGCAACTGCCCGCTTGCGGCGAGGATGCCGAGCGCGATCGGCAGGTCGAAGCCGCCGCCGTCCTTGCGCAGGTCGGCCGGGGCGAGATTGACCGTGATGCGGCCGGCCGGGAATTCGAGTTGCGCGCAGACGATGGCCGCGCGAACCCGGTCCTTCGCTTCGCGGACGGCGGCCTCGGGCAGGCCGACGATCGACATCGACGGCAATCCTCCGCCCGCATGCACTTCCACCGTGACCTGCGGCGCGCGCACGCCGACCCGCGCGCGGCTCATGACCCGTGCCAGTCCCATCGCTTGGTCTCCCGCGAGGCACCGTCGGTGCCCCGCACGATTCAACGGCTCAGTGCCGCGATTGATCCGCGGCGCCCTGGCCTGCCTCGATCCCGGCCACGGTCCGCTCCAGCGCCTCCAGCTTTTCGCGGGTCTTCAGCAGCACCGCGCGCTGGACCTCGAATTCCTCGCGCGTCACCAGATCGAGCTTGGCAAGACCGGCCTGCAGCACCGACTTGAAGTTCTCCTGCAGTTCCTCGCGGCCTTCGCGCAGGGAAGGCGGGAGCAGGCCGCCGAGCCGGCGGGCGAGGTCGTCGAGTTGGGCCAGGTCGATCATCGGGGTGCGCTCCTGCGCGATGGGTCGGTACCGACTCTGCCGCGAAGGCCGGGACGGCGGCATCGGTGGGGGCCGTGCCATGGGGTGGGGGAAATCCTAGCAGGAGGCGCGGCCGGCGATGCCGTAAAGTGGCGGCATCCGCAGCGGGAGCCCCACCGATGAAGATGGTCATGGCGATCATCAAGCCGTTCAAGCTGGACGACGTGCGCGAAGCGCTGGCCGAGGTCGGCGTCACCGGGATCACCGTCACCGAAGTCAAGGGATTCGGCCGGCAGAAGGGCCACACCGAGCTCTACCGCGGCGCCGAGTACGTGGTCGATTTCCTGCCCAAGCTCAAGCTGGAAGTGGCGGCCACCGGCGAGCAGGTCGACGCGGTGGTGGAAGCGATCCTGCAATCGGCCGGCACCGGCAAGATCGGCGACGGCAAGATCTTCGTGTGGGAGCTGGAGCGTGCGGTGCGCATCCGCACCGGAGAGTTGGACGCCGACGCGCTCTGATCCACCTGTGCGGCGATCATGCCGCCGAGCGCAGGGTGGGTTCTTCGGTGCGGGATGCGACCTGCGGGGACCGCACGGATTCCGGCAGCGGTTGGCGCCACAGGCCCAGGATCGCATGCAGTCCGACGACGATCGTCCAGCTCAACCAGATCGACCACAGCGTGTGCGAGAGGAAGTGCGCACCGCGCATCTGCTGCACCCAGCCGAAGGCCAGGCTCAGCGCCAGCGCCAGCAGGCCCGCTCGCCAGCTTTCCCGCGGGCGCGCCGGGTAGTCGAACAAGGCGAACGCCAGCAGCCACGATGCGCTGGTGACGAATGCCGCGGGAAAGCAGTGGCCGACCGTTGCCAGGTTGGCCGGTGCGGTGGTCAGCAGGTCGAAGTAGGGGTTCAGGCCGCCATAGCGATCCACCTCCCATGGACAATGCATCGCGCTGGTGCGTTTGCCCATCGACACTGCCAGCGGCACCAGGACGCTGCTGGCGGCAACCAGCCGCCAGCCTGATGCGTTGGCCGATGCGCGCCGGCGCCAGGCCATCACGATGCAGGTGAATGCGGCCAGGATCAGCGCCAGCTTCATCCAGCGATGCACCAGCACGGCGGCCCACCACGCCCGGCGCATCGGCCAGGCGCCCTGCGACGGGTCGTACCAGGCATCGGCAAGGCGGAGGTCCAGGCGGGTGAGGTTGAAGACCAGCAGCAGGACCACGGCGGATGCCGCCAGCCATGCGGCCTGCCGCAGGTAGAACCACTTCCAGAATCCGGGCATCTTGCTTCCATCGCGCGCAGGTGGGGGCTGCGGCGACAGTCTGGGCGGCGATGCTTGGGATTTGCTTGGGCGCTCAGTTCTTCAGTGCGGCGGTCACGAACGGCGGCAGGTGTCGTGCGCCGGCATGGATATCGGCACTGTAATAGAGCGTCTCGAAGCCTTTGCCGCGTGCATCGGCCTCGCGGAAGGCGAAGTCCGCGCCCGCTTCCTTCCTCGCCATCGTCACGCTCCACCAGCCTGTCGGATAGCAGGGCTGCGGGAAGGGCAAGGTCTGGAAAGACCGGAAGCCGGCCTTGCGCATTTCATCACGCATCTCGTTGATGAGGTCCAGCAGCACCAGCGGCGATTCCGACTGCTGCACCAGGATGCCGCCGGGCTTGAGCGCCCGCGCGCAGTCGGCGAAGAACTTCTCGTTGAAGAGGCCCTCGGCCGGCCCGACCGGATCGGTGGAATCGACGATGACGACATCGACGCTGCCGGCCTCGCAGTTCTTCATGTAGGCCAGGCCGTCGTCGAACATGATGTCGGCGCGCGCATCGCCGTTGGATTCGCACAGTTCGGCGAAATATTTTTCTGCCATGCGCGTGACCTGTTCGTCGATGTCGCATTGGGTGGCTTTCTCGACGCCCGGGTGTTTCAGCACCTCGCGCAGGGTGCCGCAGTCGCCACCGCCGATGATCACGATGCGTTTCGGGTCCGGGTGGGTGAACAGCGCCGGGTGCGCGATCATCTCGTGGTAGAGGAAATTGTCGCGCGTGGTCAGCATCATCGCGCCGTCGATCAACATCAGGTTGCCCCAGTCGGTCGATTCGTAGATCTCGATCTTCTGGAACGGCGATTGCACTTCGTCCAGCTTGCGCTTGATGCGGTAGCCGATCGACGAGCCGGCGGGCTCGAAGTTCTCGTACAGCCATTCGTGTCGGGACATGGGGGTTCCGGAGCCGGGTAAGGCGCGGATTGTAGCCAGCGGCGGCGTAACCCGGCGTTACGGCGGGCGGACGTAGAATGGCCGCCCGCTTTCCACGACGCTCCGCCGTGCCATGAACTGGAACATCGATCTCGCCCGCAAGACCTATTCCATTCCGCACTGGGCGGACGGCTATTTCGATGTCGGCGACGACGGCCGCATCCTGGTGCGCCCCAAAGGCAAGGCGGGCCCGCAGATCGCGCTGGCCGAAGCGGTGGACCGCGCGCTGGCATCGGGCGCCAACCTGCCGCTGCTGGTGCGCTTCCCGGACATCCTGGGCGACCGCTTGCGCAAGCTGCAGGCTGCCTTCGCCCAGGCGGAAAAGGACTGGGACTATGCCGGCGGCTACACGGCGGTGTACCCGATCAAGGTGAACCAGCATGCGGGTGTGGCCGGCACGCTGGCCTCGCACCATGGCGAGGGCTTCGGCCTTGAGGCCGGCAGCAAGCCGGAGCTGATGGCGGTGCTCGCGCTCTCGCGCGCCGGCGGGCTGATCGTCTGCAACGGCTACAAGGACCGCGAGTACATCCGCCTGGCACTGATCGGCCGCAAGATCGGGCTGGAGACCTTCATCGTGATCGAGAAGCCCTCCGAGCTGCGCATCGTGCTGGAGGAAGCCGCCGCCCTGGGCGTTGAGCCCGGCATCGGCGTGCGCATGCGGCTGGCTTCGCTTGGCGCCGGCAAGTGGCAGAACAGCGGCGGCGACAAGGCCAAGTTCGGCCTCAATCCGCGTCAGGTGCTGGACCTGTGGAAGCACCTGCGCGATGCCGGCATGGGCCATTGCCTGAAGTTGCTGCACTTCCACATGGGCAGCCAGATCAGCAACGTGCGCGACATCGCCAACGG
>DAIRVA010000080.1:0-7210 GCA_036803045.1 Lysobacter sp.
GCCTCGCACGCGGCGCGCGACTCGATGCTCAACACGCCGGCCACCTTCAACTGGTACCTGCTCGGCCTGTGCCTGAAGTGGATGCTGGATGAAGGTGGCGCAGCGGCTTTCGGGCACCGCAACGCGGCCCGCGCGGCGCGCCTGTATGCCGCCATCGACGGCAGCGACGGGTTCTATCGCAACGAGGTCGCGCCCGACGTGCGTTCGCGCATGAACGTGCCGTTCTTCCTGCGCGATGCAGCGCTGGACGGCGATTTCCTCCGCGAGGCGGGCGAGTACGGGCTGATTGGTCTCAAGGGCCACAAACTGGTTGGCGGCATGCGTGCCTCGCTCTACAACGCCTTGCCCGATGCGGCGGTAGCGGCCTTGATCGATTTCATGCAAGGGTTCGCGCGGCGCCATGGCTGAGATGAAACCCGCCCGCAAGCTGGCGAAGCTGGCTGTCGATCTTGCCGCCGTGCGGGGTGAAATAGATGGCATCGACCGCTGGATCGAGGCGCTGATCTCCGAGCGCACGCGCTTGGCGCAGCAGCTCGGCCGCGCCAAGGGCAAGCTGGCCGCCGCGTTGGCCCAGATGCAGGCCGGCGGCCAGCAGCTCTGTCTACCCGGTGCCTTTCCGGTGACGATCCAGTGAGTGAAACGCCGGATTTCGCGGCATACGCGCAGCCGGGTATCCGCGGCCTGCGCGCCTACGATCCGGGCCACGATCTGGTCGCGCTGCGTCGCGAAGCAAAGGGCGCGTTGACCGAGCTGGGTTCCAACGAAAACAGCCATGGCCCATCGCCACTCGCGCTCCAAGCGGCACGCAATGCGCTGGACGATGCGTTCCGCTATCCCGATCCGCTCGGTGGCGACCTCAAGCGCGCATTGGCGGAGCGGCACGGTGTCGCGTCATCGCAGATCCTGCTCGGCAACGGTTCGCACGAATTGCTGATGCAGTTCGCGCAGGTGTTCGCGGGCGAGGGCGATGAAGTCGTCGCGTCCCGGTTCGGTTTCGCGGTGTACGCGTTGGCCGCACAGGCCGCGGGCGCCAGGCTGGTGCTGGCCGAGGCCTTCTCGCGCGATGCGGCGATGCCGCTCGGCCATGACCTGGATGCCCTTGCCGCTGCAATCACCGAGCGGACCAGGCTGCTCTATCTCGCCAATCCCAACAACCCGACCGGGACGTGGTTCGATGCGGACGCGTTCGCGCGGTTCATGCGCCGCGTGCCTGCCGGGATCATCGTCGTGGTGGACGAGGCCTACGCCGAGTACGTCGATGCGCCGGGCTGGCGCAGCGCCATCGATGCGCTGCCATCGCACCGCAACCTCATCGTCACCCGCACCTTCAGCAAGGCGCATGCGCTGGCGGGCCTGCGCATTGGCTACGCGCTGGGGGATGCCGAAGCCATCGCGGTGATGGAGCGCGTTCGCGAAAGCTTCAACGTCAATGGCCCGGCCTTGGCCGCGGCCGCGGCCTCGCTGGCGGATGACGCGCATCTCGAGGCCGGCGTGCGCGCAACCCGACGCGATCGCGAGGCGTTGGCGCAGGCGCTGCAGTCACGCGGGCTGCATGTGTGGCCATCGCAGACCAATTTCCTGCTGGTCGAGTTCGGTCCCGCTACGGCCGGCATCGAGCGGCGGTTGCTGGAAGAAGGCGTAGTGCTGCGGCCGATGGGCGGCTACGGCCTGCCGGACTGCCTGCGCATCACCGTGGGGCGCGCCGATGAAAACGCACGACTGCTTGCGGCGCTCGATCCCGCCATGGGGCAGGGCCATGACTGACTGGATCGCCAGTGCAGGCGGACCCGTGCGTGGCCGCATCACGGTGCCGGGCGACAAGTCCGTCTCGCATCGGGCGGTGATGCTGGCGGCCATCGCAGATGGCACCTCCCGCATCGATGGGTTCCTGGAGGGCGAGGACACCCGCGCCACCGCACGCATCTTCGGGCAGCTGGGCGTGAGGGTCGAGGCGCCATCGGCCGGGCGACGCATCGTGCACGGGGTCGGCATCGATGGCTTGCGCGGGGCGGATGCGGCGCTTGATTGCGGCAATTCCGGCACCGCGATGCGCCTGCTGGCGGGGCTGCTGGCGACGCAACCGTTCGGCTCCACGCTCGTGGGCGATGAATCGCTGTCGAAGCGGCCGATGCGGCGCATCACCGACCCGTTGCGGATGATGGGCGCGATCATCGACGCTGAACCGGACGGCACGCCGCCGCTGAGAATCATGCCGTCGGCCCCGGTCACGGGCATCGATTACGCGAGCTCGGTGGCCAGCGCGCAGGTGAAATCCGCGGTGCTGCTGGCGGGGCTGCGCGCGCAGGGCGTGACATCGGTCAGCGAGCCGCATCCCACCCGCGATTACACCGAACGCATGCTGCAGGCCTTCGGCATCGACATCGATTTCGGGCCGGGCCATGCGCGCTTGCGGGGCGGCCAGCGCCTGACCGCCTGCGATGTGCAGGTGCCGGGGGATTTTTCCTCGGCCGCTTTCGCCATCGTCGCGGCCACGCTGCTGCCGGGTTCGGATCTGATGATCGAGCATGTCGGCATCGACCCGCGTCGCATCGGCTTGCTGGAAGCACTGCGGCTGATGGGTGCCCGCATCGAGATCAGTGACCGGCGCACGGGACCAACCGGCGACATCGCGACGCTGGCGGTGCAGCACGCCTCCTTGCAGGGCATCGACGTGCCCGAGGCGCTGGTGCCGGACATGATCGACGAGTTCCCGGTGTTGTTCGCGGCCGCGGCCTGCGCGCAAGGCATCACCCGCGTGCGCGGTGCTGGCGAGCTGCGGGTGAAGGAATCCGACCGCATCGCGACGATGGCCAGGGGCCTGCGCTCGCTCGGCATCGAGGTGGATGAAACCGATGACGGCGCCGACATCGTCGGCGGGAGGGTGCGGGGGGGCGATGTCGACAGCTTGGGCGATCACCGCATCGCCATGGCGTCCGCGGTGTTGGCGCAGCGGGCAGGGGGTGAGGTGCGGATCCGCGAGGTGGACAACGTCGCGACCTCCTACCCTGGCTTCGACGCGCAGATGCGCGGGCTGGGTTTCCGGCTCGAAACCGCCTGAAGGCTATTGCAGCAGGTTCCAGAGCACGACCAGCAGTGCCAGCGCGGCAATGATCAGGGCAAGCCACACGGCGGGTGCGGCGGATTTTCCGCCCCGGGGACGGCTGCGCATCATCGCGCATCACCCAGGGTGAACTGGATCGGTACCGTCACGCGGCCGACCGCGGGTTGGCCATCGGCGGTCGCGGGCTTGAAGCGCCAGCGCCTCACCGCATCCAGCGCTGCGCGATCGAGCTCGCGGTTTCCGCTTCCGTTGGCAACCGATACCGACGTGGGCACGCCGTCCGGCCCGACATCGACCTGGACTTCCACGCGTCCGCTTGCGCCTTGCCGCAGCGCGGCCGGTGGATAACGCGGCGGAGGCTGGCTGACAGGGACCGGGGCGACATAGGCCGCGCGGGACGTCGCAGGCGTCACGGCGGGCGGCGGCGTAGCCGGGCGCGAAGACGGAGGGGCAGGACGGGCGGGGGATTCGATGGCCGCAGCGGGGCGCGACTCGATCCCGGCGGGCGGAACCGGGAACGCCGTGTCACGGCCATCGGCAGGCAAGGGCGTGGGAAGCGGCTCGAAAACATCCACTTGGCCTTCGGCGGTGCCTGGGGCATTCGGGTCGACGCTGTAGAAGCCGCGTTGCCGGTCGGAGGTCCAGATCGCCAGGAACAGCAGCAACCCGGCCAGCAGCGCCGCTGCCACGATCCAATGGGCGCGGCGGGGCAAGCGGAAGCGTGCCAGGGACTGTGCCATGTCGACGATTGCTCGGTGCAGGTAGCTCCGATTGTGGCATCCCCTCGTGAGCGGGATGCAAACGGGCGATAATGCATGTCCACCCGCACCGATTCGATCCGATGCTCGACCCGCAATTGCTCCGAAACGATATCGACGGCGTGCGCGACGCCCTTGCGAGGCGCGGCACTGGCCTCGACGTGGCGGCGCTGCAGGCGCTCGAGGCCGAGCGCAAGTCGCTTCAGGTGCGCACCCAGGAGTTGCAGAATCTGCGCAACACCCGCAGCAAGGCGATCGGCATGGCCAAGGCCAAGGGCGAGGATGTGGCTCCCTTGATGGCCGAAGTGGCCGGTTTCGGCGAGGAGCTGAAGGCTAGCGAAGCGCGGCTGGAAGCGATCAGGACAGAACTGGAATCGATCTCGCTGGCCCTGCCGAACCTGCCCGATTCCTCCGTCCCCGATGGAGATGGAGAGGCCGACAACGTCGAGGTGTCGCGCGGGGGCGAGCCACGCGTCTTCGATTTCGAGGTCAAGGACCATGTCGCGCTCGGCGAGCGCAACGGCTGGCTGGATGGCGAGACGGCGGCCAAGCTGTCGGGTGCCCGCTTCACCGTGCTGCGCGGACAACTGGCGCGGCTGCACCGTGCGCTGGCGCAGTTCATGCTGGATCTGCACACCAGCGAACACGGCTATCTGGAAACCAGCGTGCCGCTGCTGGTGAACGCCGACTCGATGCGCGGCACCGGCCAGTTGCCCAAGTTCGAGGACGACCTGTTCTCGACCGTGGTGGGCGAGGGCGAGGCGGCATCCAAGCGCTACCTGATTCCGACATCCGAAGTGCCGCTGACCAATATCGTCCGCGACGAGATCCTGCCTGCGGACACGTTGCCCCTGCGCATGACCGCGCATTCGATGTGCTTCCGGGCCGAGGCGGGCAGCCATGGCCGGGACACCCGCGGCATGATCCGCCAGCACCAGTTCGAAAAGGTGGAACTGGTGACCATCACCGGGCCCGGTGAATCCGACGGCGAGCACGAGCGCATGACGCGATGCGCCGAAACGGTGCTGGAGCGCCTGGGCCTGCCGTACCGCAAGATGCTGTTGTGCGCCGGTGACATGGGTTTCTCCGCCCGCAAGACCTACGATCTCGAGGTGTGGCTGCCTTCGCAGCAGGCCTACCGCGAAATTTCCTCCTGCTCCAATTGCGGGGATTTCCAGGCCCGGCGGATGCAGGCCCGGCGTCGCAACCCCGAAACCGGCAAACCGGAATTGGTGCATACGCTCAACGGTTCCGGCGTGGCGGTCGGTCGGGCCTTGATCGCGGTGATGGAGAATTACCAGAACGGGGACGGCAGCATCGACGTGCCGCCGGTCCTGGTTCCCTACATGGGCGGCATCGAACGCCTGGCGTGACCGGCATCGTGCTGGCATCGACAATCCGTATCGGAAGCGTGGCCGAGTGGTTGAAGGCACTGGTCTTGAAAACCAGCAACGGGAAACCGTTCGTGGGTTCGAATCCCACCGCTTCCGCCATCCTTGATTTTACATAATAGACATTATGCGAAATCAAGGATGGAGGCTATGAACGTAACCTGTTGCTTGAAATGGGCTCTGACCCGCCTCGCCTAGGGATCGTGTATCCGCCGAACGACCGATTCCGCTGCCGCCCGTACATCGGTCTTCGTGGTGTCGATGACCAGCTCGGCAGCTTCAGGGGCTTCGTAAACGGAGTCGATGCCTGTGAAGTTCGGGATCAATCCCGCGCGGGCCTTCGCGTACAGGCCCTTGGTATCGCGGGTTTCGGCGACATCCAGCGGCGTATCGACGAAAACCTCGATGAAATCCCCGTCGTCGAAGAGCTCGCGCGCCAGTCGTCGCTCGGCCCGGAACGGCGAGATGAAGCTCACCAGCACGATCAGCCCGGCGTCGGTCATCAACCTGGCCACTTCCGCGACCCGGCGGATGTTCTCGACACGATCGGCGTCCGTGAAGCCCAGGTCGCGATTGAGCCCATGGCGCACGTTGTCGCCATCCAGGATATAGGCATGCCGTCCCATCGCCTGGAGGCGTTGTTCGACGGCATTGGCGATGGTGGACTTGCCGGCGCCCGAAAGCCCGGTGAACCAGACGCACTTCGGGGCTTGGGCCAGGCTGCGGGCACGGGCCTCTCGATCCACGCTGCCGGCCTGCCAATGGATGTTGGAAGCGCGCCGCAGGGCGAAATCGATCGTCCCGGCAGCCGATGTGGCGTTGCTCTGGCGGTCGATCAGGATGAAACCGCCCAGCGTACGGTCATCGGCGTACGGCGCGAACGCGATCGGTTCGGAAAGCGACAGGTTGCAGAAGGCGACTTCGTTGAGCTGCAATTCGCGGGCAGCCAGTTCGGCCTGGGTGCCGACGTCGATGCGGTGCTTGATCTCGGTAATGGTCGCGACGACGGTCCGTGTCCCAGACTTGAGCCAGTAAGGCCTTCCCGGCAGCAAGGGCGCATCGTCCATCCACAGCAAGTGCGCCCCGAACTGGTCGGCCACCTCGCAGGGGTCCGCGGCGGCGGCGATCACGTCTCCGCGGCCGATGTCGATCTCGTCCTGCAGCGTGAGCGTCACCGCTTCGCCAGGCTTGGCGTGGCCTTGATCGCCAGCGCCCCCAAGTATTCGTTCGATCCGGCTGCGCCGCCCGCCCGGCAAGACCAGGATATCGTCGCCGACGGCAGCGGTTCCGCCGACCAGTGTCCCCGCATAACCGCGAAAATTGGCGTCGGGGCGGTTGACCCACTGCACCGGCAGACGGAACCCGCGCACGCTTCCCTGCCCCGAGGCCACGGGCGCCGAATCGAGTGCCTGCAGCAGGCTGGGGCCGTCGTACCACGGCATCCGTTCCGAAGCGGCGACCACGTTGTCGCCGTGCAGGGCCGAGAGCGGAATGGCAGTCACGGACTCGATGCCCAGCGCCCGGGCCAGTCCGGCGTACTCCTCGCGGATGCGCGAGAAGGCGGCTTCCTCAAAGCCGACCAGATCCATCTTGTTCACCGCCAGCACCACCTGACGGATGCCGAACAGACGCACGATCCAGCTATGCCGGCGCGTCTGCGTGAGCAGACCCTTGCGCGCATCGACCAACACCACGGCGAGGTCGGCGGTCGATGCGCCTGTGGCCATGTTGCGGGTGTACTGCACGTGCCCGGGACAATCGGCCACGATGAAGCGGCGGTGCGCGCTGCGAAAATGCCGGTAGGCCACGTCGATGGTGATCCCCTGCTCGCGCTCCGCATCCAGCCCGTCCACCAGGAGGGCGTAATCGATGTCCTGCCCTTGTGTGCCGAGCCTGCGGCTGTCTGCGGCCAGCGCTCGCATCTGGTCTTCGGCCAGTTGGCGGCCGTCGTGCAGCAGGCGGCCGATCAGCGTGCTCTTGCCGTCGTCGACGCTGCCGCA
>DAIRVA010000081.1:0-7085 GCA_036803045.1 Lysobacter sp.
TGATGTCGTGGATCTTCCGCACCGCGAACGCGATCCCGATCGCCGGCGCGCGCGAGGACCCCGCGTTGATGCGGAAGGCCTTCGATGAAATCGACGCAGCATTGGCGGAGGGCGAGATCGTCGGCATCTTCCCCGAAGGCGCGTTGACCAGGGATGGCGATATCGCGGCGTTCAAGTCGGGCGTCGAGCGCATCCTGCGGCGTGCGAATGATGCGGGGCGCCCGGTACCGGTGGTGCCGATGGCGCTGCGCGGGATGTGGAGCAGCATGTGGAGCCGGCGCGACTCGCGGATGCGGCGGATGCGCCTCCCGCGGCGTTTCCGCGCACATGTCGAGGTGATGGCCGATGCGCCAATCGATGGCTGCGTGGCCACGGCCGGGATGCTGGAAGAGAAAGTGCGCGCGTTGCGCGGCGATGCGGCCTAGGCGCGTTCGCCGGCGGCCCAGCGTTCGATCAGCCAGCGTGAAATCGACATCGGCGGCGACAGCCGCAGTGGTGCGTCTTCTTTGTCTTCCCGCAGCGCGGCCTGCACTGCCTCGCGCGTGAACCAGCGCGCGTCCTCCAGCTCGTCCTGTGCGGTTTCTGGCACATCGCTTTGGGCATCGGCGATGAAGCCCAGCATCAGCGAACTCGGGAACGGCCACGGTTGCGAGGCGAGATAGCGTGCGTGCCGCACGTGCACGCGGCTTTCCTCCCACACTTCGCGCTGAATCGCCGCTTCCAGCGATTCGCCAGGTTCGACGAAGCCGGCCAGTGTGGAATAGCGCCTCGCCGGCCACGCGGCCTGCCGGCCAAGCAGCAGGCGTTCGCCGTCGCTCACCGCAACGATCACCGCCGGATCGGTGCGCGGATATTCCACGCGACCGCATCCGCCGCAATCGCCCTGCCAGCCGCCGTGCGAGTAGGCCAGCGCGATGCCGCAAGCCGGGCAGTAGCGATGCGTCGCGCGCCAGTGCAGCAGCGCGCGCGCCTGCGCGAGGAGGGTGGATTCGAACGCCGGCCATTGCAGTGCGGCGCTGCGCAGGTCGATGCGGGCTTCATCGTCTTTGAAAGCATGGCCGCGCGATGCGGCGAACCAGGCTTCATCGCCACGCAGGCCGAGGAACACGGCATCCGCGGGCGCACCGGCACCGGCAAGCAGCCGGCCTTCGCCATCCACCGCCGCCTGTCCATCCGCATCCAGAAGCAGGCAGCGCGCCTCTGCGCGCAAGGCATCCAGCTTCGCCGCGTCGCGCCGCAATTCGTCGGCGCGATCCAGTGGCTCGGCGACGAAGGCGAAGCCGGGTGCCATCGATCAGGTGGTGAACGAGGAGCCGCAGCCGCAGGTGGTCTTGGCGTTGGGATTGCGGATGGAGAACTGCGCCCCGGCCAGCGTCTCGGTGTAATCGACAGTGGCGCCCATCAGGTACTGCAGGCTGAGCGGATCGACCAGCAGGGTGACGCCGTCGGTGACCACGGCCAGGTCGTCGTCGGCCTGGTTCTCGTCGAACTCGAAACCGTACTGGAAGCCGGAGCAGCCGCCGCCCTGGATGTAGACGCGCAGCTTGAGCTCGGCGTTGCCTTCCTCGCTGATCAATTCCCGTACCTTGGCGGCCGCGGACTCGGTGAAGACGAGTGGCGCATCCAGCTGCTGGTAGCCCGGGGTGGCGATGTCGGTCTGGGTTTCCATCCCCACAGGATGGGGGCGCGGCGCGGGCGCATCAAGCGTTGGCGATGTCCCGCCACTCGAATGCGGCCTCCAGCGGCTTGCCCTGACGGGGCGTCAGCTTCACCCGCAGCCGCGTGGGCGTGAAGCCGGGCGGCAGCGCGATTTCGCCGTCGATGCGTTGCAGGTAGCGGAGCTGGTAGGGCTGGGGCCGGGCCGGGGATTGCTGGCGCAGTGCGGTCCAGTCGAATTGCCGCAGGCGGCCGCCCAGCGTGCCATCCACGGCCAGGGTCAGCGTGCCTTGGCTGCTGCCGGGCTGCTCCCGGCCTTGGGTCAGGGTCAGTTCGTAGCGCCAGACGCCCGGTGCCTGTGCCTCGACGTGCGCCGCATGCACGGACAGGCCGCGCCGTTGCACGTCGGGGCTGACGAAGCGCTCGTAGAAATCGAGGTCGGCGCGCAATGCGGCGACCTGCTCGTCGCGTTCGGTCAGCGTGTCCTGCAGCGCCAGCACGGCCTGGCGGCTGATCCGGTCGGACTGGCGGAGGTTGGCGATTTCCTGCTGCAGCGCCGGATCGGCACCGGCCGCGTGGCTGGCATCCGCGCGCGCGGACTGGCGCCATGCCAGCGCGATCGCCAGCAGTGCGATCGCGGCCGACAGGCCGGCGACGGCCCACGGCAGCATCGCGCCGCGACGTCCCGGATTTCGCTTGGCCGTTTCCTCCATGTCGCCTTGTTATCGCTTTAATCGCCGTCAAGCAAGCCTGTCCCTATACTCGCGGCATGCGGTCCGTGGTGTCCGCCGGGGGAAAACGATGGCGCTGATCGACCTGCCTTCCATCTCCATGGGCTCGATGTCCGAAGCCCATCTCTTCGCCATCGGGGTGCTGCTGGCATGGCTGGCCGGCATCCGCGTCTACCTGACCGTGTTCGGCGTGGGGCTGGCTGGCGCGATGGGCTGGATCGACCTGCCGCAGGCGCTGCAGGCGACCGAATCGCCATGGGTGCTGGGCGTATCCGGCGCCTTGGCGTTGGCGGAGTTCTTCGCCGACAAGATCCCCGGCGTCGATAGCGGCTGGGACTTGCTGCATACCTTGCTGCGGGTCCCGGTCGGCGCTTTCCTCGCCGCAGCGACGATGTCGCCTGACGGCAGCCTGGGGCCGGGCGTGCTGGCGGCCGGTGCCGGGGTGACGCTGGCGAGCCATTTCCTGAAGTCAGGCACCCGCGCGGTGCTGAACACGTCACCGGAGCCGGTCAGCAACTGGACGGCATCGGTCGGTGAGGACGTGATGACGGTCGGCGGCCTGACTCTGGCGTTTTCCCACCCGTGGATCGCGCTGATCCTGGTGGTCACGCTCACGGTCCTGTTCGCGCTGTTCGTCTGGTGGGCTTGGCGCAAGCTCGCCGGCGGGGCGCGGCGGATGTTGGGTGCCCGGCCTCCTGCCGGGGAGGCGGCACCCGATCCCTAGGCTCAGCGCGGGTCGCGGCCGCTGGCAGGTTCCCTGGCTCCACGGGCCGTCGCGCCGCGGGCGGGCTGGTGACGGCGTGGGCGGCCGGCGAAGCCGCGTATTTCGTGGTTGGGCGGCGGAATGGCGCCGGCGCCGACGATCCCGCGGGCGAGCGGCGCGAGGTGCTGCAGCGCGCGGGCATAGACGCCGCGCTTGAACATCACCACGTTCTCGACCGGATACCAGAACTCGACCCAGCGCCAGCGGTCGAACTCGGGGTGTTCGGTGGAGTCGAGCCTGACGTTCGTTTCGCAGCCCTTGAGCCGCAGCAGGAACCAGACCTGCTTCTGGCCGATGCAGACCAGTCGCTCGTGCCGGCGGATCGCACGCGGGGGCAGGCGGTAGCGCAGCCAGCCCGGCGTCGCGCCGATTACCTCGACATGGTCGGGCTGCAGGCCGGTTTCCTCGTGCAGTTCCCGGTACATGGCTTCCAGCGGGGTCTCGTCGGAATTCATTCCGCCCTGCGGGAACTGCCAGCCGTCGCGCCGTACGCGCCTGGCCCAGAACACCCGGCCGTCCGGATGCATCAACACGATGCCCACGTTGGGGCGATAACCGTCCGGATCGATCACGACGCGGACTCCCGAAGTCTTCGGGGCGAACCCCGCTGTGATCGACTGTGCCACGGGGCGCCCGGGGCGACAAGTCGGAGGGTGCGGCGTTGACTGGGGCGGTTCATCCGTGGAGAATGCGCGGTCCGCCGCGACGGCGGTCGCGCACTGGCTATGTAGCTCAGCCGGTTAGAGCACGTCACTCATAATGACGGGGTCGGTGGTTCGAGTCCACCCATAGCCACCAGATGCGCGTTCCATGCCCCGCCGTGCGCGGGGCATTTTCGTTTCCCAGCAGTCGGAAGACCCATGGACATCTTCAAGCGTTTCACGCTGGAAGCCGCGCATCGTCTGCCCAACGTGCCGGCCGGGCACAAGTGCGCGCGGCTACACGGCCATTCGTTCCAGGTCGAGGTGCACGTCAGCGGGCCGCTTGATCCGGCCATGGGCTGGGTGATGGATTTCGCCGACATCAAGGACGCGTTCAAGCCGCTGCACGATGCTCTCGACCACCATTACCTAAACGATGTGCCTGATCTGGAGAACCCGACCAGCGAGCGGCTGGCCGAATGGATCTGGACGCGCCTGAAGCCGGAGCTGCCGCTGCTCTCGGCCGTGGTGGTCCATGAAACCTGTACCTCCGGCTGCCGCTACACGGGCCCGTGAATATTCCGAGGCAGGCTGGGCGGACATTCCTGAACGGTTCCGGCAGCACTTGTTGCATCGCACAATAAACTCGATTATGCTGCGACGCACAAATCGGGTTCCCCCGGTTTCTGGACCACAACCGAGGAGAGAGTCATGTACCAGCAGCAGTTCAACGAGCAGTTCACCGCCGCTACCCGCCAGTTTGCCGACACCGCGGCCCGTATCAACCGTCTGGCCATCGAGAACGCCGAGCAGGTCTTCGGCCTGCAGCTGGCCGTCATCGAAGAAGCCGCCAGCAGCAACTTCGCGTTCTGGAACCAGCTGACCGAAGCCCGCGACTTCAACGCCCTGCGCAACGCGATGCCGACCGGCATCCAGGTTGCCCGCGAGAACGTGGAGCGTGCGGTCGCCACCGGCCAGGAAATCTATGACCTGACCGCCAAGACCAACGAAGCCATCACCCAGATCGCCAAGGGCGAGATGGAGCAGGTCGCCGCCAAGGCCCAGGCTCAGGCTGAGAAGGTCGTGAAGACCGCCGCCAAGAAGGCGCGCAGCTGATAGATCGGCCCGCAAGCCTTCGTTTTGAGAACCGGCAGCCTTGGGCTGCCGGTTTTTTTATGGATTACGTTACCCTCCGGAATCGAACAATCGCTTGAATTTCGCCGATCTACGCCGATCTGGACAGCATCGGGCCTTTCCCGCACACTGCCGCCCTCATCCGCCGGCCCTGCCACGATGCGCAAGCTGTTGGTCCTCCACGGCCCCAATCTGAACCTGCTGGGCGAGCGCGAACCGGCGATCTACGGCGAGCAGACGCTGGCCGGGATCGACTCGGACCTGCGCCTGCGCGCGGCCGAGAAAGGCGTGGAGATCGACATCCTGCAGTCCAATTCCGAGCACGCGCTGATCGATCGCGTGCAGGCCGCCGGCCGCGACGGCACCGGCTTCATCCTCATCAACCCGGCCGGCTACACCCATACCTCGGTCGCCCTGCGCGATGCGCTGGCGGCGGTGGCCGTGCCCTTCATCGAAGTCCATCTGTCCAATCCGCATGCCCGCGAGCCGTTCCGCCGCCAGAGCTTCTTCAGCGACCTGGCGGTCGGGGTGGTGTGCGGGTTCGGCGCGGATGGCTACCGCTACGCGCTGGATGCCGCCTGCCGGCGGCTCGCGTCCTGACATCTGCTGGAGAGCCCCATGGATCTGCGCAAGATCAAGAAGCTGATCGACCTGCTGGAAGAGTCCAACCTCAACGAGATCGAGATCAAGGAAGGCGAGGAGTCCGTGCGACTGTCACGCGGGATGGGGATGGCGGCGGTGCCCGCGCCGGTCGCCCCGATCGTGCAGATGGCGCCCGCCGCGCCCGCGCCGATGCCGATGAACTCCCCGGTCGAGGCCGCCACCGGCGGCAGCCAGAAGGGCGGCCCTGACCTGCCCGCCGGCCACGTGGTGCGCGCGCCGATGGTCGGCACGTTCTATGCCAGCCCCTCCCCGGACAAGCCGGCGTTCGTCTCGGTCGGCCAGTCGGTGAAGGTCGGCGACACGTTGGGCATCATCGAGGCGATGAAGATGTTCAACCCGATCGAGGCCGAAGTGGCCGGCACCGTGCTGGCCGTCCAGTGCGAAAGCGGGCAACCGGTCGAGTTCGACCAGCCGCTCTTCGTCATCGGGTAAGCCGCCATGACGATGCTCGACAAGGTCGTCATCGCCAACCGTGGCGAGATCGCGCTGCGCATCCTGCGCGCCTGCCATGCGCTCGGCATCCGCACGGTCGCCGTGCATTCCACGGTCGATCGCAACCTCAAGCACGTGGCGATGGCCGACGAATCGGTCTGCATCGGCCCGGCGCCGTCCGCCGACAGCTACCTCAACATGCCGGCGATCATCGCCGCCGCCGAGGTCACCGATGCGCAGGCGATCCATCCCGGCTACGGCTTCCTGTCCGAAAACGCCGATTTCGCCGAACGGATCGAGGAATCCGGCTTCATCTTCATCGGACCCAAGGCCGACACCATCCGCCTGATGGGCGACAAGGTCGAGGCGATCCGCGCGATGCAGGCCGCAGGCGTGCCCTGCGTGCCCGGCAGCGGCGGCCCGCTTGGCGACGCCGCCGAGGAGAACATCCGCATCGCGCGCGAGATCGGCTATCCGGTCATCGTCAAGGCGGCGGGCGGCGGCGGCGGACGCGGCATGCGCGTGGTCCATACCGAGGCCGCGCTGGTCAACGCCATCGCCACCACCCAGAGCGAGGCGAGGGCGGCGTTCGGCAACGACATGGTCTACATGGAGAAGTTCCTGGAGAACCCGCGCCACGTGGAGATCCAGGTGCTTGCCGACGGGCAGGGCAACGCGATCCACTTGGGCGAGCGCGATTGTTCGATGCAGCGCCGCCACCAGAAGGTGGTCGAGGAAGCGCCCGCGCCCGGCATCAGCGCCGAACAGCGCGACGAAATCGGCCGCGTCTGCGTGGAGGCGTGCCTGCGCATCGGTTATCGCGGCGCCGGCACCTTCGAATTCCTCTACGAGAACGGTCGCTTCTACTTCATCGAAATGAACACCCGCATCCAGGTGGAGCATCCGGTGACCGAGATGGTGACTGGCATCGACCTGGTGCGCGAGCAGTTGTTGATCGCCGCCGGGCACAAGCTGTCGATCAAGCAGGAAGACGTGGTGCTGACCGGCCACGCCATCGAGTGCCGCATCAATGCGGAAGATCCCGAGACCTTCCTGCCCTCGCCG
>DAIRVA010000082.1:0-6821 GCA_036803045.1 Lysobacter sp.
GGCCGTCCGGTGATCCGCGGACTGGACGGCGCGCGCGTGCAGGTGGTCAGCGACGGCATGGGCAGCGGCGATGTCTCCACCCTCAGCGCCGACCATGCCGTGAGCGTGGAGCCGTTCCTGGCCGACCGCATCGAGGTGATGAAAGGCCCGGCCACCCTGCTCTACGGCAGCGGCGCGATCGGCGGTGCGGTCAACGTCGTCGATGGCCGCAACCCGGACGCGCTCGGCGAAGAGCCTTTCAGCGGAAGGGCGGAGTTGCGCGGCGGCAGCAACGGCGATGAGCGCACCGGGATGTTCCGCATCGATGGCAGCACCGCCACGAGCGGATCGGGCTTCGTGTTCCATGCCGACGGCCTGTTGCGAGAAAGCGGCGACATCCGCATCCCCGGTTACGCTGAAAGCGCCGCGCGACTGGCAGCCGAAGGCGAGACGCCCGACCCGGCCACGCGCGGCATCCTGCCCAACAGCGCCGTCCGCACCCGCAGCGGCGCGCTGGGCGTGACCTGGGTGGGTGAGCGCGGGCATCTGGGCGTCACTGGCAGCCTGTTCGGGACCGGCTACGGCGTGCCCGGCCACGATCATGGCGGGAATGGGCACGGCAACGCAGCCGCCGCCGATGACGGCGTCCGCATCGGCCTGGACCAGCGCCGCCACGCGCTGCACGGCGGGCTGGACGACATCGGCATCTTCAAGACCCTGCGCTTCAAGTACGTGCAGACCGACTACACGCACACCGAATACGAAGGCGGCATCCCCGGCACGGTGTTCGACAACCGCAGCGACGAGATGCGGCTGGAGCTGGTGCATCACGATGTCGCCGGTTGGCAGGGCGCGTTCGGCCTGCAGGCTGGCAAGCGCGATTTCGACGCGCGCGGCGACGAAGCCTTCGTGCCGCCCACCCGCGGCCGCGACCTCGGCGTGTTCTGGATCGGCCAGCGCGCCTTCGGCCCGCTGCAGCTCGAGATCGGCGCGCGCCACGACCAGGGACGCGTCGAAAGCGATCCGCTGACGGCGATCCCGGGCCGCGTTACCCGCCGCGACTTCGACACCCACCACGTCTCTACTGCGCTGCGCTGGAACGTCGATGAACACCTGCACCTGAAGCTCGGCCTCGACCGTGCGCAACGCGCGCCCTCGGCGGAGGAGCTGTATTCCAACGGCCTGCACGTGGCGACTTCCAACTTCGAGATCGGCGAGGACCGACTCACGCCGGAAACCGCGAAACGCGGCGAATTCGGCATCGGCTGGCGCAACCCGCACATGCGCATCGAGCTCTCCGCATGGCTGGCGCGCTACAGCGACTACATCCACCTCTCGCCACTGCTCGCACGCGGAGCTGACGGCCACCTGCATCCGGTCAACGTCGACGGCACGCCCATCCAACTGTGGAACCAGGGCGATGCGCGCTTTCACGGTTTCGAGATCGAAAGCGAGTTCACCCTGTTCGACCGCGGCAATGGCCACCTGGACGTGCGCCTGTTCGGCGACAGCGTGCGTGGCACGCTGGGCGGCAGCGGGATGCGGGCGCGCACCGTGGGCGTCCTGCACGAAGGCCATCTGGACAGCCATGCGGGTGAGGTTTCGATGGCCGGCAACCTGCCGCGCATGGCGCCCGATCGCATCGGCGGCGAGCTGCGTTGGGAAGCGAACGACTGGCGCGCATCGCTCGGCGCGATCCGCACGCTCAGGCAATCGCGCACCGCGCTTGGCGAAACCGCGACGCCCGGCTACACGCTGGTCGATGCCCACTTCGCCTGGCATGGCGATACCAACGCGGGCAACGGCTGGGAACTGTTCATCGACGGCCACAACCTGCTGGACGAGGAGGCGCGCCCGCATACCTCGTTCCTGAAGGACCTTGCGCCGCTGCCCGGCCGTGGCATCGTCGGCGGCGTGCGGCTGTTCTTCTGAGGATGGCCAACCCGCCCGCTTGCGCGATGCCCGATGGCGTCCGCGGCCAGCATGTCGCCATCGACGATGCGCGGGTCTTCGTGCGTCGCTGGCAGGCAGGCGAGCGATGCGGCCGCTGCGCCGATCGTGCTGCTGCATGATTCGCTCGGTTCGGTCGCGCAATGGCGCGATTTCCCCCGGCATCTTGCCGAGGCCGCTGCACGCGAAGTCATCGCCTACGACCGCCGCGGCTTCGGTGAATCCAGCGTGATGCCCGCACCGGCCACGTCCCGCATCGCGAATGCGAGGCGGGGGTGGTCGGGTTGGTGCGGGACTTCCTGGGCGCGGCCGCTCAGGCCGGCTGATTCGCTAACGGGCGCACTTCGCGCATAGGCCGTGCACTTCCAGCGTCTGCGCCTGTGGCACGAAGCCCAGTTCGCGCGCACGCAGGTCCAGTGCATCGACCACGCCCTTGTCCTCCAGCTCCACCGCCGAGTGGCAGCGGTCGCAGATCAGGAACGGCACCGAATGCTGATCCGCGTTCGGGTGGTGGCAGGCGACGAAGGCATTGACCGATTCCAGCTTGTGCACGAAGCCGTTGGCCATCAGGAAGTCCAGCGCGCGATAGACCGTCGGCGGCGCGGCGGCGCCCGGACCATCGCCGCTGCGAACCTGGTCCAGCAGGTCGTAGGCCTTGATCGGCTGGCCGGCATCGGCGATCAGGCGCAGCACGTGCGCACGGATCGGCGTCAGGCGCAGGCCACGCTCGCGGCAGGCGCGCTCGACCGCCACGACGAACCCGTCGGCATCATCGACGTGATGCTCCGGGTCCGTGCAGTGGTGGTCGTGATCGCTCATGCAAGGATGATGCGGGCGATGCGGCCTGCTCTCAAGCCTGCGGGATGCGTGCCAGCGCGGCATCGATGCGCCTGAGCGCCTCGTCGCGGCCGGCCAGGTACACCGTGTGGGAGATGTCGGGGCTGACCTGCGTGCCGGTGATCGCCACGCGCATCGGCTGCGCGATCTTGCCCATGCCGATGCCCAGCGCCTCGGCGGTGGCTTTGAGCGCCTCGCCGATCGCCTCCGCGTTCCAGTCCGGCAGCGCCGCCAGCCTGCCACGCGCATCGGCCAGCGGCGCGCGCGCGACCTCGGTCAGGTGCTTGGCGACCGCCGCGTCGTCGTAATCGGCCAGCGGGTTGAACCAGACCGCGGATTTTTCCGCCATCTCCTTCAGCGTCTGCACGCGATCGCGCAGGGCGACGACGATGTCGGCGGGTGCCGGGCCTTGCGCAAGCTCGTAGCCCGCCTGCTCCAGGTGCCAGACCAGATGCCGGGCAACGTCTTCGGGCGCATCGCTCTTGAGGTATTGCTGGTTGAGCCAACCGAGCTTGGCCGGATCCAGGCGCGACGCCTTGGCGTTGACGTCCTTGAGGTCGAACAGCGCGATCATCTCGTCGATCGAGAAGATCTCCTGGTCGCCATGCGACCAGCCTAGCCGCACCAGATAGTTGAGCAGCGCGTGCGGCAGGTAGCCGGCATCGCGGTACTGCATCACGTCCGCCGCGCCGGTGCGCTTGGACAGCTTGGCGCCCTGCTCGTCCAGGATCATCGGCAGGTGCGCGAACAGCGGCGGCGTCTTGCCCAGCGCGTGGTAAAGGTTGATCTGGCGCGGAGTGTTGTTGACGTGGTCGTCGCCGCGCACGACGTGGGTGATGCCCATGTCGATGTCGTCCACCACCACCGCGAAGTTGTAGGTGGCGTAGCCGTCCGGACGGAAGATCACCAGATCGTCCAGCTCGCCGTTCTGCCATTCGATGCGCCCCTTGACCAGGTCATCGAACACCACGCTGCCCTCGTCCGGGTTGCGGAAGCGGATCACGCGGTTGGGATCGTCGCGCCATCCGGCGTTTTCGGTTCGGTACTTGCCGCGATAGCGCGGCTTGTCGCCGGCCGCCATCGCCGCTTCGCGCATCGCGTCCAGTTCTTCGCGCGTTTCGTAGGCGTAATAGGCCTTGCCTTCGGCCACCAGTTGCTCGGCCACCTGTTTGTAACGGTCCAGGCGATCGGTCTGGTAGACCGGACCCTCGTCGTAGGACAGGCCGAGCCAGTCCATCGCCTCCAGGATCGCGTCGATGGCCGCCTGCGTGCTGCGCTCGCGGTCGGTGTCCTCGATGCGCAGGACGAACTGTCCGTTCGCGCGACGTGATGCCAGCCAGCAATACAGCGCGGTGCGCGCGCCGCCGATGTGCAGGTAGCCGGTGGGACTGGGGGCGAAGCGGGTGCGGACGGTCATGGCGGCAAGCGTGGCGGAAACGCTTATTTTAGTGCAGCGGGCACCAGCCACCGCATCCACCCTAAAATACGCGGATGACCACGCTTTTCATCGCCGACCTGCATCTGGAAGATGCGCGCCCGGATACGACCGACGAATTCCTGCGCTTCCTCGATGAAGAAGCGCGCGGTGCCCGGGCGCTCTACATCCTCGGCGACCTGTTCGAGGCCTGGGTGGGCGACGATGATCCATCCGACACCGGCGCGCGCGTGGCCGAAGGGCTGGCTGCACTGGCCGGCAACGGCAGCGAGATCGCCTTCATCCACGGCAACCGCGACTTCCTCCTCGGCCACGATTACGCGGCGCGTTGCCGGATGCGGCTGCTGCCTGATCCTTCGGTGATCGTGCTCGAAGGCGAACCCACGCTGATCGGCCACGGCGACCTGTACTGCACCGACGACACCGGTTACCAGCAGTTCCGCGCGATGACCCGCACCCCGCAATGGCGCGCGCAATTCCTCTCGCAGCCGCTCGCCGCCCGCCTCGCCTTCGCGCAGCAGGCGCGCGAAGCCAGCAAGGCGCACCATGGCAAATTGCGGCAAGCCGGTACCGCCGAAACCATCACCGATGTCGCGCCGGAAACCGTCGACTCCGCTTTCGAGCGCTATGGCATCCGACGCATCATCCACGGCCACACCCATCGCCCGGCCGTGCACACCGATGGCGATCACGCGCGCATCGTGGTCGGCGACTGGTATGGCGAGGCGCCTCGCTACCTGCACGCCGATGGCGATGGATTACGGCTGCTGCCCTTCGCCTGAGAATTTCTCCGGCGCGTCCGCACAGCCGCGGTGTTCGACGCCTTCGATCACGAAACGCGCGACATGACCGTAGCGCCGGTCGGACATGCCATCGCTGCATTCCCCCGGCCGGATGTCGAGCACGTAGTCGCCCCGCGCCTCGCTTCCCGACCAGCGCCAACCTGCCCCTTGCTGCAATTGCCTGGCCTCGAGATGGCGGCCATTCGGGTCTTCCATCGTCGTGTAGTGCAGGCGATTGCCATCGATATCGATATTCCAGAACGGCTCAGTGCCGATCACCTTGAACCGGAGCTGCGCGGCGGTCGCAGGCTGGCCCACGGGCGCGGTGGAAACCGCCGGCTCGGCGGCAGCTGGCGGCGTCGAACGGTCACATGCAGGCAACATCAGACCCGCGATCAGGGGCAGGAGCAAGCAAATGGCACGCATCGGGCATGTTTTCCGGACGATCAAGTGCTGCAGTCTAGGCCCGGACAGGTGATTGATGCGTCATGCCTGTGCGGCTTCCGCGGCATCGCACAAATCCTGCAGTTCATCCGCATCGAACCCCGCCATCAGCCGCGCCTCGGTATTGAACGGGCCATGCAATACCCCGCCGGTGTATTCCTGCAGCAACTCGCGGAAGCGCGACCTCGGCTCCACGCCTGCGCGCTCGCAATGCCAGCGATACCAGCGCGAACCCGACGCGACGTGGCCGATCTCCTCGCGCAGGATCAACTCGAGGATCGCGACCGTTTCCACGTCGCCCAGTGCCTGCAGCTTGGCGATCATCCCGGGCGTCACGTCCAGCCCGCGCGCTTCCAATACGCGCGGCACCAGCGCCATCCGCGCCAGGCCATCGTGCGCGGTCTTTTCCGCCATTTCCCACAGGCCGTTGTGGGCGTCGAAATCGCCGTAATCATGGCCCAGCTCGTTGAGGCGTTGACGCAACATCATGAAATGTCGGGCCTCGTCGTCGGCCACCTGTACCCAATCGGCGTAATAAGCCGGAGGCAGGCCACGGAAGCGATGGATCGCGTCGCAGGCGAGGTCGATGGCATTGAATTCGATGTGGGCGACGGCGTGGATGAAAGCGGCAAGGCCGGCCGGGCTGCCGAAACCACGCCGCGGCAGTTCACGCGGATGCACCAGGCGCGGGCGCGGCGGGCGGCCCGGCATCGAGATCGGGTCGGGCGGCGTCGCATCGTCCGGCATCGACAGCTCGCCACGCGCGAACTCCGAAGCCATGCCGCGCGCGGCGGCGGGTTTCTCGATGATGCCGCCGGTTGCCAGCACCTCGCGCGCGGCATCGAACAGCGTCCGGCGGGTCGTGGCGATCTGGTTCATGACGCGCGGGGCATCACGCGCGGCGCTTCGCCTTCGCCTCGTCAGAGCGCTGCGCCTGCAACGCCTCGAAATAACCTTCGCCCACGCCGGTGACGTACTCGCCGGAGAAGCAGGAGGTGTCGAACTTCATGCCCGGGTGCTTGGGCCCGGCCACGGCGGCTTCGAGGTCCTGCAGGTCCTGGTACACCAGCCAGTCGCAGCCGATCAGTTTCTCGATGTCCTCGACGCTGCGGTCGTGGGCGATCAGCTCGGTCGGCGTCGGCATGTCGATGCCGTAGATGTTGGGATAGCGCACCGGCGGCGCGGCGGAGGCCAGATACACCTTCTTCGCGCCCGCATCGCGCGCCATCTGCACGATCTGTTGGCTGGTGGTGCCGCGCACGATCGAATCATCGACCAGCAGCACCACGCGGTTCTTGAACTCCAGCGGGATCGGGTTCAACTTGCGGCGGACGGATTTAGCGCGCTCGCCCTGCCCCGGCATGATGAAGGTGCGGCCGACGTAGCGGTTCTTG
>DAIRVA010000083.1:0-6393 GCA_036803045.1 Lysobacter sp.
CGCCAGCCGCATCCTCGACATGGGCGACGTGCTGTCGCTGGTCGAGCAGGTCGAGGCGGGCGTGGACAAGGACAAGGCCGCCAAGCTGGCCGAGAAGGTTGCCAAGGGCAAGAAGTTCGACCTCAACGACATGCGCGACCAGCTCGAGCAGATGCAGAGCATGGGCGGGATCTCGGGCCTGATGGACAAGCTGCCGGGCATGGGGCAGATCCCGGATTCGGTGAAGAACCAGGTGACGGGCAAGGAGATTCCGCGCCAGATCGCCATCATCAACTCCATGACCAAGAAGGAGCGCCGCAATCCCGCGCTCATCAACGGCTCGCGCCGTGCGCGCATCGCGCGCGGCTCCGGCATGCAGCCTGCCGACGTCAACCGCCTGCTCAAGCAATACCAGCAGATGGAGAAGATGATGGGCAAGCTGGGCCGCGGCGGCATGAAGGGGATGAAGGGCATGATGCGCGGCATGCAGGGGATGATGGGCGGCGGCATGCCGTTCCGTTGACCCCCGCTGGCGCATGCTGCGTGCGGCGGGCTATAATTCGCGGCTTACCCTGCCATCCCGGCAGCTGGGCAACACCGAGTCAATCATGGTCAAGATCCGCCTTACCCGTGGCGGCGCCAAGAAGCGCCCCTTCTACCACGTCATCGTCACCGACAGCCGCAGCGCCCGCGACGGCCGCAACATCGAGCGCGTCGGCTTCTTCAACCCGGTCGCCCAGGGCAGCGAGAAGCGCGTCGAGCTGGACCTCGAGCGCATCAACCACTGGATCGGCAACGGTGCCCAGATGACCGACAAGGTCGGCGCGCTGTACAAGGAAGCCAGCAAGGCCCAGGCCGCTGCCTGAGCCGGTGGCCGCCCCGCGGCCCCGCTGACATGACGGAAGCCCGATGACTGCTCCCGTCGCACCCCCCGGCAAACGCATCCTGATCGGCGAGATCATGGGTGCGTTTGGCTTGCGTGGTGAAGTGAAGATCCGCTCGCACACCGAGCCGGAAACCGCTCTTTTCCGTTACTCGCCCTGGCTGCTCCGCGATGCGCGTGGCGGCGAGCGCACGCTCGAGGGCGTGCGTGGCCGCAGCGGGGCCAAGGGCGTGGTCGCCACGCTGCCCGGCGTCGAGGACCGTGATGCCGCCGAGGCGCTGCGCGGCACAGAGATATACGTCCCTCGTGAGGCCCTGCCGCCGCCCAAGCCCGGCGAGTACTACTGGGTCGACTTGGAAGGCCTGCGCGTGGAAACCGTTGAGGGCGTGCCGCTCGGCATCCTCGACCACGTCTTCGCCACCGGCGCCAACGACGTGCTGGTCGCGCGTGGCGATCGCGAGCGGATGATCCCGTTCGTGCAGCCGGACGTGGTGACGAAGGTGGATTTCGATGCCGGCGTCGTCACGGTCGACTGGGACCCCGAGTTCTGACGCGCGGCCATGCGCATCGACATCCTCACCCTGTTCCCCGATTTCATCCGCCAGGCGGTGGCCTTCGGCGTGCTGGGGCGCGCCTGCGAGCGGGGCTTGCTCGAAGTCGAGGCCTGGAACCCGCGTGACTATGCCGAAGGCGGCTACCGACGGGTGGATGACCGCCCATTTGGCGGCGGGCCGGGCATGGTGATGATGATCGAGCCGCTGTCGCGCGCGCTGGCCGCCGCCCGCGCCGCCGATGGGCGGCCGTTGCACGTCATCCACCTGAGTCCGCAGGGCCGCCCCCTCACCCAGACGCGGGTACGCGAGCTGGCCGCGATGCCGCGCTTGGCGCTGGTCTGCAGCCGCTACGAGGGCGTGGACGAGCGTTTCATCGAGCACGAGGTGGACGAGGAGATATCGCTCGGCGACTACGTCATTTCCGGCGGCGAACTGGGCGCGGCGGTGCTGGTGGATGCCATCGCCCGGCTGCAAGAGGGCGCCCTGAACGATGCCGAGTCCGCCGTCCAGGACAGTTTCGAGGGCGAGGGCCTGCTCGACTGCCCGCATTACACCCGGCCGGTCGAACACCCCCACGGACGCGTGCCCGATGTCCTCCTGTCCGGCAACCACGCCGAAATCGCCCGCTGGCGCCGCGAACAGTCCGTCTCACGCACCGCTGAGCGCCGCCCGGACCTGCTGACGGATCGGGGGTCGGGACAGGCCAAAGGGCAAGACTAGAGCGGAGCAGGCGAGGGCAGCTAACTTCTTGTCTTCGCGGGAAAAATCTCGCTATACTTGTCGGCTTAGTTCCACCCGCCAAGACGTGGGTCCACGCGCACTCACGCTTATAAACCACAAATACACAGGCAATACCCATGAGCAAGCCGTCTTTGAACAACCTCCTCAACGAATTCGAATCGGCCCAGGCCGAGCGCAAGCTGCCCGAATTCGGCCCCGGCGACACCGTGATCGTCAACGTCAAGGTGAAGGAAGGCAACCGCGAGCGCGTCCAGGCCTATGAAGGCGTGGTCATCGCCAAGAAGAACGCGGGCCTGAACTCGGCCTTCACCGTGCGCAAGATCTCGCACGGCTACGGCGTCGAGCGCGTGTTCCAGACCCACAGTGCGATCATCGACTCGGTCACGGTCAAGCGCCGTGGCGCGGTGCGCGCCGGCAAGCTGTACTACCTGCGTGGCCTGGAAGGCCGTGCTGCCCGCATCCGCGAGGATCTGGCCGCCGTCGCCAAGGCCAAGGCCGAAGCCAAGGCCGCAGCTGCCGCAGCCGCAGCTGCCGCAGCCGAGTAAGTCCCGGTTACGCATTGTCGCAACGGCCGCCTCGCGCGGCCGTTCGCGTTTCTGGAAGCCCGTGATGGTCGATGTCGGTACATGAGCGGAACGGATGCAGTCGATGGCATGCGACTGGATTCGTGGCTGTGGGCGGCGCGCTTCTTCAAGACGCGCGCGCTCGCCAAGCATGCGGTCGAGCTGGGACGGGTGCAGGTCGAAGGACAGGATGCCAAGCCCGCGCGCGTTGTGCGACCGAGCCTGCGGCTCAAGGTCGTGCGAGGCGACGAGGTCTTCGACATTCAGGTAAAGGGGCTGTCACAGCAGCGCGGCCCTGCCAGCGTCGCACGCATGCTGTATGAGGAATCCGAGGCATCGCGACTGGCCCGTGAAGAGGCCCGGGCAGCCGCCCGGGCAGCGCATGCGGGCTATCGCGCGCCCGAAACCAAGCCGGACAAGCGCGCACGTCGGTTGATCCGTGCGCTGGGCGATATCGACGCGACCTGACGGATCAGGTGCCGGTGGCCCGAAGGATGCCGTCGGTTCCGGCCAATGCGGGCCAGCGCAGGAGCATGGCTTTCCGGATTCCGGCGGCATCCAGCCCGACCTCGGCCATCAGGTCCTCGCGGCTGGCGTGGTGCTGGAAGGCATCGGGCAGGCCCAGGTGCAGGATCGGCATGACGACGCCTTCGGCCGACAGGAGTTCCGTCGCGCTCAAGCGTACGGGCCTGGGCGGCAAGCCGATCGTGATGCCGGTGATCGATGCGGCAGTGAAGCGACATGGTTTGAAAGTGGTGCCGACCAGCATCACGGTCAGGATCGATGATCCCAAGCAAGCCTTGAATGACCTGCAAAAAGGTGGATTCGACGACTCCAAGTGCCTGCGGGAAACATTGGATGACATCGACCAAAAATTGCCGGACGTGGTGCGCCAGGCCAATGCATGGGCGACGGGTGATGTGGCTGCGTTGCGCACCCGGCCCACGCAGAAAGGCCCGGGCTGTTTCGAGGCCGTCATGGAGTCGGATTTCGTCCGCAAGCGCGGTTGTGCCCGCGCGTCTGCGCAGCAATTGGGTCAAGGCCGCCGAAGAGGCGCTGACCCGCAATGCCTCAACGTTTGCGGTGCTGTCATTGGAGTACGTGGCAGGCCGCGACAACTACCTCGACACGATGCGCGCCAAGGGATATGAGGTCATCGCGCCCTGATCGGTCTCAGAAAAAGTGAGATGGGCCCGTGTTCATTTTGCGCGGGCAGTTTCGCAGGCGCGCACGCTGTCGTTGATCCACGTATCCAGGCTACTGCTCGTGTCGGACTCAGCATCATCAATGTAGGTGGGCGGTAGCCAAGCCTCGCGCGGGGTGCCGTTAAGGTGGGCAAGGCGCTCACCCGGTAGCTTCACCATGATGCCGCTCGACGACAATTGGTGATCGAAAATCGCGCCCTTGAGTCCGGCCATGCCACTTCCGCATACGTTGGCGCGTTGCATGCCGTCCAAACCTATCGCCATGCCTTCACCCATGCTGCCCGTCCAGCGGCTCACCAGTACATCGATAGGGGCGTCATAGATCCATGGCCCGCGTGGCGTGACCTCGCGGTTCCACGCGGCGCCGTGCATCGGCTGGATGCGCTGGTATGGAGAAGGGCGTTGAATGAAGCGGCCGAGTATCGGTTCGGCCACGTCGGTATTGCCGCCGCCTGGCGTATCGCGTAGGTCCAGGACTAGTCGACGGGTGTCCCGCAAGGCGGTCAGGGCAGCGTCGAAAGCGACGACCGCCTTTTCATCGCCCAGATTGTGTAGCGCGATATAGCCGATGTTGCCTGGAAGACGACGAAAGGTCACGGACTGTTGCGAGCGCGGCTTGGATTCCGCTGGCGTATAGGTGATCGTGAGGGGGATGCCCGCGCGAGTCACGTCCAGGGCGACGGGACGATCATGCCTGCCGGCCAGTAGCGCCAAAAGTGCCCACTGTCTGACATCTGCTTGTGCGGTTGCTGAAGTTTGGCAACAGGGCATACGGCGATCAATCGCTACGTTCGCAGCTTCGTTGTGAAATCGAACGATGCGATCACCGGAGCGCAATCCGGCTATCCATGCCTGTGTGCCATAGCGCACTTGGCTGACGCGCACCGATTCACCTTCCAGTGTCGCCCAGGCTTCAAGGCCAGTGGGGATCAGCCGAGTGGACGTGTCGAGGTTCGTGCCGAGGGTGGCATGGGGGTCATGCAAACAATCGAGCGCACGCTCCAGCAAGGGGATCAGCTGCGCACGATGTGTCACATGCCGAGCGACCGAATCAAGCTCCTCCCTCAATACCACAGTATTGCAGCCGCTTTCAGCCAGATAGGCATAGCGGGTTTCAAACAGATCGATCAGCTGATTGATATCTGCTGCCCCATCAATCTGTTGCACGGGGTTGTCTCGTACCGCCGAAGCCCCGCACGCAGCCAGCAACAGCACAAGCACGGCCGGGAACACATTCGCGCACCAGTGCTTCGGCATGTTCAACCGGTAGCGCTTGATCGCTGGCCGCTCGCTGTGGGGAAGCGTGCCAACACCGCCGCCCGGATGCCGTTGGCGTCCAATCCCGCCTCGGCCAGTAGGTCCTCGCGGCTGGCGTGGTGCTGGAAGGCGTCCGGCAGGCCAAGGTGCAGGATCGGCATGACGACGCCTTCCGCGGCCAGAAGCTCGGCGACGCCCGAGCCCGCGCCGCCGGCGACCACGTTGTCTTCCAGCGTCACGAAACCTTCGTGCGTGCGGGCGAGTTCAATGATCAAGTCGCGATCCAACGGCTTGATAAAACGCATGTTGATGACGGTGTGGCCGAGTTCCTCACCCACCTTTTGTGCGGCCGGGACCAACGCGCCGAAGGCGAGCAGGGCGATGCGCTTGCCACGACGCTTCACTTCGGCCTTGCCGAGCGGAATCGTGTCGAGGGTGTTGCCGGCCGCGACGCCGGTGCCCGAACCGCGCGGATAGCGCACCGCCGCCGGGCCTTCATGGCGATAGCCGGTCGTCAGCATCGTGCGGCATTCGGCTTCGTCGCTGGCGGCCATCACCACCATGTTCGGCACGCAGCGCAGGAAGGAGATATCAAGGTTGCCGGCGTGCGTCGCGCCGTCCGGGCCGACCACGCCACCTCGGTCGATCGCGAACAGCACGTCGAGGCCCTGGATCGCTACATCGTGAACCAGCTGGTCGTAGGCGCGCTGCAGGAAGGTGGAGTAGATCGCCACGACCGGCTTGGCGCCTTCGCAGGCCATGCCGGCGGCGAGCGTCACCGCGTGCTGCTCGGCGATGGCGACATCGAAATAACGCTCGGGATATTCCTTGCTGAAACGCACCAGGCCGGAGCCTTCGCGCATCGCCGGGGTGATCGCGAGCAGCTTGTCGTCCGCGGCGGCCATGTCGCACAACCAGTCGCTGAAGACATCGGTATAGGTGGGTTTCTTGACCGCGCCCGGCTTCGACACCAGGCCTTGCTCGGGGTCGAACGGCGACACCGCGTGGTAACCAATCTGGTCAGCCTCGGCGCGCTCGTAGCCCTTGCCCTTGGTGGTGATGACATGCAGCAGCTGCGGGCCTTTCAAGCCTTGCAAGGTCTTCATGGTGGCGACAAGCGCATCCATGTCGTGGCCGTCGATCGGGCCGGTGTAGTGGAAGCCCATTTCCTCGAACAGGGTGGAGGGCACGAACATGCCCTTCCAGTGTTC
>DAIRVA010000084.1:0-6068 GCA_036803045.1 Lysobacter sp.
TGACGCATCCCGATGAAGCTCGCGATCCTCTCCCGCAACGCCAAGCTCTACTCGACCCGTCGGCTGGTGGAGGCCGCACGCGTGCGCGGGCACAGCGTCCGCATCCTCGACCCGCTGCGCTGCTATCTGCGCATCAGCAGCGACGGTTTCGACATGCATTACAAGGGCGCGCCGATCACCGATTACCACGCGGTCATCCCGCGCATCGGTGCATCCATCACGCGCTACGGCACCGCCGTCCTGCGGCAGTTCGAATTGATGGGCGCCTACACGCCCAATTCGTCCGATGCGATCCTGCGCGCCCGCGACAAGCTGCGTGCGCATCAATTGCTGGCCGCGCAGGGGATCGGCCTGCCGACGACGGTGTTCGGCGACAACCCCGATGACACCGACGACCTGCTGTCGATGCTCGGCAAGCCGCCGCACGTGATCAAGTTGAACGAAGGCACCCAGGGCGCGGGCGTCATGCTTACCGAAAAGCTGTCGGCTTCGCGCGGGGTGATCGAGGCCCTGCGCGGCCTGTATGCGCAGTTCCTCGTGCAGGAATTCGTCGCCGAGGCCGAAGGTGCCGACATGCGCTGCTTCGTCGTCGGCGACCGGGTGGTGGGTGCGATGCAGCGGCAATCCCCGGCCGGGGACTTCCGCTCCAACCTGCATCGCGGCGGCACTGCCAAGCCTGCCATGCCCAGCGAAGGGGAGGTGGCGGTGGCGGTGCGCGCGGCGCAGCTGCTGGGGTTGGGCGTTGCGGGCGTGGACCTGATCCGCTCGCACCGCGGCCCGCTCGTGCTGGAGGTCAACTCCTCGCCCGGTCTCGAGGGCATCGAGGCGACGACCGGGCTCGATATCGCCGGCGCGATCGTCGATCATGTCTGCGCCGGTCATGTCGGCCATGCGCCTGCCAGACGCAGGCGGCATGCGGCCGGGAACCCCGACGGCACCCGCCTGTCCAATCCCAGACCCCCGCGACGGCCGGGCGGTGCGGGCGCACGACGCAGTCCCCGCGCCTGACTTCCGACCGTGTTGTGACAGAATCGGGCCCATGGCGCAGCGACGCGCCCTGTGGCCCATCATGGAGAACCGAATGCGAATTCTGGTCATCGAAGACAACCAGGACATCGCCGCCAACCTCGGCGACTTTCTCGAGGATCGCGGCCACACCGTGGATTTCGCCGCCGACGGCGTGACCGGGCTGCACCTGGCGGTGGTGAACGATTTCGACGCCATCGTGCTCGATCTGAACCTGCCGGGGATGGACGGGCTGGAGGTCTGCCGCAAGCTGCGGACCGATGCCCGCAAGCAGACGCCGGTGCTGATGCTGACCGCCCGCGACACGCTGGACAACAAGCTTGCCGGCTTCGATTCCGGCGCCGACGACTACCTCGTCAAACCGTTCGCGCTGCAGGAGGTGGAGGTGCGCCTGAGCGCGCTCGCACGCCGTGGCAAGGGCATGCAGACCCGCGAACTGCAGGTCGGCGATCTCGAGTACAACCTCGACACGCTGGAAGTGCGCCGTCGCGGCAAGCTGTTGCAGCTCAACCCGACCGCGCTCAAGATCCTGCAGGCACTCATGGAGGCGAGCCCGGCCGTGGTCACCCGGCAGGATCTCGAAACCTGTGTCTGGGGCGAGGAGCTGCCCGATTCCGACAGCCTGCGGGTACACATCCACGGCCTGCGCAGCGTGGTGGACAAGCCGTTCGACGTGCCGCTGATCCAGACCCGCCACGGCATCGGTTACCGGATTGCCGCCCCGGATGACGGGCAGTAGGGACGGCGGCGCGATGCCCTCCGGCCGTCAACCGCTGCATTGGCGGCGACGGCGGCTGCGCAGCCGCATCGTCTGGTCCTTTTTCCTGCTCGGCTTCGGGTTGACGTTGCTGCTCGCCTTCTCGTCCAGCTGGGTGCGCGGGCGGGTCGAGGACGATCTGATCGTCGACATGATGAACCGCAACATCAAGGAGTTCGAATACCAGTACGGCCTGGATCCGGAGAACCCCAAGCTCGCGATCCAGGAAATGAAGATGTTCGCGTTCACGCCGGACAAGTTCGAGACCGTGGTGCGGGAGCGCGAGCCGGACTGGTACGCGCTGGGCGACGGCATCCACACGCTCAACGGACGCAACGACGACGGCACGCCGTTCCGCTACCGGCTGGCGGTGCTGAAGAAGCCGGATGTCTGGTTCTTCATCACCTACGACGTCAGCGAATCGGTGCGCCGCGACGAGCGCTTCCGCGAGGCGTTGATGGTGGTGGTCGCGATCTTCACGCTGATCTCGCTGCTGATCGGCTGGTGGTCCGCCTCCAAGGTGATGAGCCCGGTGACGGATCTGGCGCAACGGCTGCGCCGTGCCGGCAGCAGCTCGGACCCGGAGGCGTTGGCGCCCCATTTCGCCGACGACGAGGTCGGTGCGCTGGCCAAGGCGCTGGACGATTATTCGGACCGCCTGACCGATGTCGTGCAGCGCGACCGCGAGTTCAATGCCGACGTCAGCCATGAGCTGCGCACGCCGCTGGCGGTCATCAAGAGCGCGACCGAGCTGCTGCTCTCGCAGGAAAGCCTGGACGAGAAGACGCGCCAGCGTCTGCTGCGCATCCAGCGCGCGCAGGAGAACGGCACGGACCTCACCAACGCGCTCCTGCAGCTTTCCCGCAACGAGCGCGGACACGGCAACACCGATGTCGCGAAGGTGGCCGAACACCTGCTCGAGGCGCACCGCTTGCAGCTGCGCGGCAAATCGCTGGAGTTGCGCCTGGAAGGGCGGCCGGGCCTGCTGGTGGATGCGCCCGAAGCGGCGGTCAGCGTGGCGCTGGGCAACCTGCTGGGCAATGCGGTGAAGTACACCGCCAGTGGCGAGGTGGTGGTGCGGCTCAACGAGGATTCGGTGGACGTGGTCGATTCCGGCCCGGGCCTGACCGCGGAAGAGGCGGCCCGGCTGTTCGAGCGCGGTTTTCGCGGCACGCACGCCGAGCACACCCACGGCGGCGGGATCGGCCTGTCGATCGTGCGCAGGCTCTGTGATCTCTACGGATGGAACGTGCGCGTGGTGCCGGGCAAGCAGCGCGGCGTCATCGCCACCCTGTCCTTCGCCTGAGCGCTGGCGGCCGAAAGAAGAACGCCGCCCGAAGGCGGCGCACGGCGGGCGTGGGGTGGCTCAGACGTATTCCAGCCAGCCGTGTTCGTCGGGCGTCGAACCATCGAACAGGCCGAAGAACAGCTTCTGGATCCGTCGCGTGACCGGACCGGCCGCACCTTCGCCAATCACCCTGCCGTCGACGGAACGAATCGGTGTGATCTCGGCCGCGGTGCCACACATGAAGAGCTCATCGCACAGGTAGAGGTATTCGCGCGGAAGGTCGCGCTCGACCACGGTGATGCCGGTCTTTCGGGCCAGGGTGATGATGGTGTTGCGGGTGATGCCGTTGAGCAGCGCGGCACTGATCGGCGTGGTGTGCAGCTCGCCGTTGAAGACGAGGAAGAGGTTCTCGCCCGCGCCTTCGCTGAGCAGGCCGGTCGAGGCCAGCGCGATGCCCTCGCCGAAGCCCAGGCGACGCGCCTCGCGCGCGACCAGCTGGCCGGACAGGTAGTTGCCGCCGGCCTTGGCGCCGGCCGGGATGGTGTTCGGCGCGAAGCGCTGCCAACTGGACACGCAGGCGTCGATGCCGTTCTCCAGCACGCCCTCGCCGAGATAGGCGCCCATCTTCCAGGCGGCGACCGACATGTCGACCGGCGTATCGGCGGACAGGCCGAACCCGCCCAGGCCGCGGAACGCGAACGGGCGCAGGTAGGCCGCGCCGAGCCCGTTCTTCTTCAGGACTTCACGGCAGGCCGCGTTGATCTCGTCCAAGCCGTAGGGCATCGGCATGTCGTAGATGCGGGCCGAGGCGTACAGGCGCTTGTTGTGGTCGGTCAGGCGGAAGATCGCCGGACCCTTCGGCGTGTCATAGCTGCGGATGCCCTCGAACACCGAGGAGCCGTAATGCAGCGCATGCGCCATGACGTGGGTGGTGGCTTCCGCCCAAGGCTTGATCTGGCCGTTGTGCCAGATCCATTCGGGGTAGTTCATGGCGCGCTCCGCTTGGTGTGGCGGCATTCTCGCGCGCCGCTCCCATCGCCGCAAACCCGGCTCAGAACGTCAGCCACAGGCAGCCGGCATGGCGGCGCAGTCCGAACGAAGTGCGGGTGGTGGCATCGCCGCGACCCAGCAGCTGCACGATGCGCAATCCGGTCGGCGGCCGGGGCCTGGGGTAGACCGGGACGAGATAGCCTTCTGCATCCTCGCGCCACACCGGCTCGGCATCCGTGCCGCCGCCAATGGGCGCGATGTCGAGCAAGGGCCGGCGTGCGATCGCCTCGAGCCGGCCAAAGATGCGATAGGCCTGGTCGCCGCCCATGCCGACCCAGTGGTAGGAAGCGGCAAGGCGATTGGCATCCTGCAGCTCGATGGCGGTGGCGACTTCATAGCTCAACGCATCAAGCGTATGCGCGCAAGCGCTGCGCCGGGGCGAATACAGGGCGTTGGCCGGCGGGATGCGCTCGAATCCGTCGATCGCCGCGCAGGGCTTGTCGGTGACGACGGTGCCGCCGTCGACAGTGGTGCACCTGCGCACCTCGCGCGCCGCTGCCGGCTGCATCCACATGCAGCCGACGAGCAACAACAGGCAGGCGATGGTCGGGCGCGCGATCACCCGGTCAATCTAGCGGCCAGGGCGTGACGCGCAAGCATGCGGGCGCGGCGCGGTACAGCCGGGCGTCAGGCGAAGCGCGACAGGACGCCGAGCGTGGGCTTCGCCATGTTGAGGGTATAGAAGTGCAGCGCCGGCGCGCCGCCTTCGACCAGCCGGCGGCACAGCGTTGCCACCATGTCGGCGGCGAATTCGCGCACGGCCCCCGTGTCGTCGCCGAATCCACGCATGCGCTGTTCCACCCAGCGCGGGATCTCGGCGCCACAGGCTTCGGAAAACCGGCGCAACTGGGAAAAGTTGGAGATCGGCATGATGCCGGGCACGATCGGCACCTCCACGCCCAGCCGGCGCACGTCCTCCACGAAGCGGAAATAGGCGTCGACGTTGTAGAAATACTGGGTGATCGCGGCATCGGCCCCGGCATCGACCTTGCGCTTGAAGTGGGCCAGGTCGGACTGCGCATCGCGCGCCTGCGGATGGGTCTCCGGGTAGGCGGCGACTTCGATGCGGAATGCGTCGCCCTGTTCGGCACGGATGAATTCGACCAGTTCGTTGGCGTGCCTGAACTCGCCCTGGCCGATCATTCCCGAGGGCATGTCGCCGCGCAGTGCGACGATCCGGCGGCAGCCCAGCGCCCGGTAGAGCTTCAGCAGCGCGCGGATCTCGTCGCGGCTCCCGCCGACACAGGTCAGGTGGGGGACGCCGTCGACGCCATGATCGGTGCGCATGCGGCGAACAGTCTCGGAGGTATTGCTCAATGTCGAGCCGCCGGCGCCGAAGGTGCAGGAGACGTATTCGGGCGCGAACGGCTTCAACCTGGCCAGCGCGCGGTCGAACTGGGCGGTCTGTTCGTCGGTCTTGGGCGGGTAGAACTCGAAGGAAAGCGGAATGCTGGCCATCGCCGGACTCCTGGGGTGCACGGGTGCGGCGGGCGGGGATGCGCCCGCCCGCCATCGACGCGATCAGTAGCGGTAGTGCTCCGGCTTGTACGGGCCGTCCGCCGAGACGCCGAGGTAATCGGCCTGGTCCTTGGTGAGCCGGGTCAGCTTCACGCCGATCTTCGCAAGGTGCAGGCGCGCGACCTCCTCGTCCAGCTTCTTCGGCAGGATGTAGACCTTCGACTCGTAGGTGTCCTTGTTGGCCCACAGGTCGATCTGCGCCAGCGTCTGGTTGGAGAAGGAGTTCGACATCACGAAGCTCGGATGGCCGGTGGCGCAACCCAGGTTCACCAGGCGGCCTTCGGCCAGCAGGAAGATCGCGTTGCCGTTGCTGAAGGTGAACTTGTCCACCTGCGGCTTGATGTTGGTGCGGGTGGCACCCGAGTTGTACAGCGCGTCGACCTGGATCTCGTTGTCGAAGTGGCCGATGTTGCAGACGATCGCCTGGTC
>DAIRVA010000085.1:0-5999 GCA_036803045.1 Lysobacter sp.
CCAACCTGGCGCCGCGCAAGATGCGCTTCGGCGTGAGCGAGGGGATGATCCTGTCCGCCGGCTTCGATGGCGGCGGCTTGTCGCTGCTGGATGCCGACGACGGCGCGCAACCGGGCATGCCGGTGAAGTGAGCGCGCGCGCGCCGCTGGGTTCCGCCGAACTGGTCGAACGCCTCGACCGCCTGCTGCCGCAGACCCAATGCGGGCAATGCGGCTTCGATGGCTGCCGCCCGTATGCGGAGGCGATGGCGCAGGGCGAAGCCGGCATCGATCGCTGCCCGCCCGGCGGCGATGCCGGCGCACGCGCGCTGGCCAAGCTGCTGGGCATCGACGCAAGACCCTATGACCGGAAGCTCGGGGAACACAGGCCCGGCGTGGTGGCGGCGATCGTGGAGGCCGATTGCATCGGCTGCACCAAATGCATCCAGGCCTGCCCGGTCGATGCCATCGTCGGCGCATCGAAACTCATGCACACGGTGATCGCGCCGCTGTGCACCGGCTGCGAACTGTGCATCCCGCCCTGTCCGGTGGACTGCATCGTCATCCTGCAGGCGGATGACTGACGGCCGTCAGTCCGGCTTCCCATCGGGCATCGCCACGCAAACCGAACAGATGCGCTCGACGCGATGGCCCTTCGCGCGCAGTCTCTCGACCAAGCCATCGCTGCCGAGCAGGTGCATCGCGCCGACGATCACCAGATGGTCGTCGGTGCCGGGCGTGGACAGGCGCGCTTCCAGGTCGGATACCCAGGCTGCGTTGCGGTCGGCATTGATCGCCTTGTAGAGGCGCGGGTAATCCCTGCGCAGCCCGACGAGGGTGCCTTCGGCCAGCGCCTGGATGTCGCCGCGCCGCCATGCATCGTGAAGCGCGATGATTTCCGCGTCGCCGCGGCCGGCCGAATCCAGGGCTTCCTCCAGCATCTGCCGCTGCTCCTCGGGCGTCATGCCGGACAGCAAGGCGATCTGGCTGGCACCGCTTTCCAGCCCCGATGCCGGTTTGCCCGCATCGACCGCGCGGTTGCCGAAATACCGATCCATGCCCAGTTGCGGCTGCATGCCCGCCGTCTCGAGGCCGACCACGGTGACGATCAATCCGGCGTACCACGGCCGCAACGACTGGAATCCGGCACGATCGATGCCCATTTCGGCCAGCACGGCTTGGTTGCTGTGGATCCATGCCGACAGCCTGGCGTCCTGCGCCGGCGCAAGCTCATCGTCCAGCCGCCTGCCATCGCGACGCACGGCGGCGGCACGGATCCGTCGCTGCAGCGCTGGCGAATCCATCTCCTGCGGCGGGACCTCGAACACCAGCCGCTCGGCATCGGCGAAGGCGGCTTCGACATCCGCCGACAACGGATAGTCCGAGGGTTTCAGGAAATGGAAGGATCCCAGCAGGTAAAGGCAGTTGTCGGCATCGCAGGCCTTCCAGAGCAACGGAACCGGCGGCGCCGCCGGCGCGGCGGCTCCGGCGGGAATGATCGCGCACAAGCACCACAGCGTGGCGAGCAACGACGAGCGCATCAGCGGCCGCGCAGGAAGGCGCGATCCAATTCGGCCATGCCGTATTGCACCCAGGTCGGGCGACCGTGGTTGCACTGCGCGGAACGTTCGGTGGCCTCCATCTCGCGCAACAGGGCGTTCATCTCGGGCAGGGTGAGCCGGCGGTTCGCGCGTACGCTGCCGTGGCAGGCCATGGTCGAGAGCAGCGCATCGCGGGCTTCCGCCACCCGCAGGCTGTGGCCGTGCTCGACGAAGTCCGCCAGCACGTCGCGCAGCAGCGCCTCGGCATCGCCTTGGGCCAGCAGCGCCGGCACTGCCCGCAGCAGCAGCGATTGCTCGCCGCTGCGCGCCACTTCGAAGCCGAGCTGCTGCAGCGCATCGGCCTCGCGCTCGACCAGCTCGGCCTCGCGCAGCGAAACCGCAACCGACAGCGGGACCAGCAACGGCTGCAGGCGCAAGCCCTCGCCATCGAACGCGGTCTTGAGCTTTTCGTAATTGATGCGCTCGTGCGCGGCGTGCATGTCCACCACCACCAGCCCGCCGGCGTTTTCCGCCAACACGTAAACGCCGTGCAGTTGCGCGATGGCGTATCCCAGCGGCGGGGTTTCGCCATCTTCGGGCAATGGCTGCGCGCGCTGCGCGGGACGATCGGTCGCCATCGTTCCCGCATCGCCGTCATGGGCATACAGGGCGGCATAAGCCGCAGGCGCATCGGCCACGCGCAATCCCAGCGGGGTCTGCGGTCGCGGGAATCGGTCGAAGGCCATGGCCGATCCGGGATCGGCCTGCGGCATCGCGGAAACGGCGCCCGCGCGCGTTTCCGCCAATGCGTCCTTCAGCGTGCGGTGGACGAAATCGTGCACCAGCCGCGCGTCGCGGAAACGCACTTCGTGCTTGGCCGGATGCACGTTGACGTCCACCCGGCGCGGATCGAGTTCCAGGAACAGCACGTAGGCGGGCTGGCGGCCGTGGTAGAGCACGTCCGAATAGGCCAGCTTGACCGCATGCGCGACGCTGCGATCGCGCACCGCGCGCCCGTTGACGTACAGATACTGCTGGTCGGCACTGGGGCGGTTGTAGGCCGGTTGCGCGATCCAGCCGCGCAGTTGCAGCCCGGCGGCCTCGTGATCGATGGCGATGGCGTTGCGGGTGAATTCCTCGCCCAGCGTCTGCAGCAGGCGGTCGTCTGCGATCAGCGCGTCCTCGCCGCCGCGATAGCGCCGCGTGGCCTTGCCGTTGTGGCTGATCCGCAACTCGACGTCCGGACGCGCCAGCGCCAGCGAACGCAGCCATTCCTCGATGTGGCCCAGTTCGGTACGTTCGGCGCGCATGAACTTGCGTCGCGCCGGCACGTTGAAGAAGAGATCGCGCACCTCGACCGTGGTGCCTTCGGCCTGCGCCGCGGGCAACGGCGCCTGTACGCGGCCGCCCTCGACATCGAGCGCGTGGCCGTGCGCATCAACCGCGCGGCGCGAGGCGATGCGGAAGCGGCTGACCGACGCGATGGAAGGCAGCGCTTCGCCGCGGAATCCGAGCGTGGCGACCGCCTCCAGATCCTCGAGCGTGGCGATCTTGCTGGTGGCATGGCGCTGCACGGCCATCGCCAGTTCGCCGGCTGCGAGACCGCCGCCGTCATCGCGCACCCGCACCAGTCGTGCGCCGCCCTCCTCCAGGTCGATGTCGATGCGGCGGGCGCCGGCGTCCAGCGCGTTCTCGACCAGCTCCTTCACCACCGAAGCGGGTCGTTCCACCACTTCGCCTGCGGCGATCTGGTTGGCGAGCACGTCGGGAAGAAGGCGGATGCGGGATTCGGTCACGAGGACGACGGCGATGCGGGCCGTCGATGATACCCGGCCGGGCTCAGGGCGCGGCGCCGGCACCCGCCATCGAGGCCTCCCCCAGGGCATCGCTCCGCTTCGCCGCGTACCAGGTGCCGGGCGGCGGCAGCCGGCTGAAATAGTTGTGGATCCCGTCGAGCACGGCGCGCGCAAGCCGCTGCTGGTAGGCGGGATCGGACAACCGGCGTTCTTCCTCCGGATTGCTGATGAAGGCGGTTTCCACCAGCATCGAAGGCACGTCGGGCGAGCGCAGCACCACGAAGTTGGCGCGCTCGATATCGTCCTTGTGGGTCTTGCCGATGCGCGACAGGCCGCCGAGCACGTCCTTGGCGATGGCCTCGGAGGCACGTTGGGTGGCGCTCTGCGAGAGATCGAGCAGCACGGAAGCCAAGGTATCGCTCTTGTCCTTCAGGCGCACGCCCCCGACCAGGTCCGCGGCGTTTTCCTGGTCGGCCAGCCAGCGTGCCGCCTGCGAGGAGGCGCCGCGCCGCGACAGCACGAAAACCGAGGATCCGCTTGCCGACGGATTGGTGAACGCATCGGCATGGATCGAGACGAACACGTCCGCACGGGCCGCACGGGCCTTCTGGTAGCGCTGGGCCAGCGGGATGAAGAAATCAGCATCCCGGGTCAGGTAGGCCTTCATGCCCGGGGTCGCATCCACCTGCCTCGCCAGCTCACGGGCCACCTTCAGGGTGATGTCCTTCTCGCGCGTGCCGGATGCGCCCAGCGCGCCGGTGTCCTGGCCGCCGTGGCCGGCATCGATGGCGATGACCAGCGCACGCAGATTCTTGCCGCGGACGGCGTCCTTCGCATCCTGCGGAGCCGGGTCCGGGGTCGTTGAAACGGCGGCTTTGGCGATCCCTTCAGCCGTCGGCGTCGGGGTGCCGGTGGCCACGCGCGTGGGGATGCCGGTCGCGATGGTTCCGCTGCCCTGCTTCACCGTCGGCATGTCCTCCGCCGACGGAACCGATGGCGTCGGCGGTTCGGCCGCCCGCGCTACCGGCGCGGCAACGGGAGCGGCGACGATGCCGACACGGCCGTCGCCCGGCCATTGCAGTACCAGCACGGCCTGGCCGCCGCGCCACTCCAGGTTGGGACCAATCGCCACCACCGGCGCGGCCAGGTCGAACACGATCCGGGTCACGCCCGGCTGCGGGCTGCCGGCCCGGACCGCACTCACCACGCCAGCGCCGGAGGGAAGCCTGGCCGCAGCCGACAACCCGGTATCGAGAACATCCACGACCAGGCGATCAGGATTGGACAGCGGCAGGACCCGATATTCGGCGCGGCTGTCGAGGATGATCTCGGCACGCGTCCCGGTGGCGGAATCGCGCACCTGGACCGACTTGACTTCCCGCTCTGCGGCCAACGCAGGCCCCACCGCAACGAGCAGGAGCAGGCCAAACAGGAGACCGTCGATGATGTGCCGGCAAGCGCGCATGCCGCGATTCAAACACTGCAGCGGCATCGATTCAAGTATTTTCCCTTGAAAATCCTGTAGATCGCACGTTTCCTTAAGTAATTCCTTCACAAACCGGCCGGCGATGGAAGTGCCATCGAAGCCAGCCAGGCCGCCCCGGCCGGGCTGCAGGAACGAGCCAGCAGCCTGCGTCCCTCTCCCTCGATCGCCAGCGTGACGTGCAGGTCGGGCGGCGGCAGTGCGCCGGTGCCACGCTCGGGCCACTCGATGAGCCACAGCGCGGCCAGCTCCGGATCGATGCCGAGGAACTCCAGCTCGCCCGGATCGCCGATGCGGTAGAGGTCCAGGTGCAGCGCCTCGCGCCCGTCGGCCAGCGGATAGCGCTCCACCAGCGTGTAGGTCGGGCTGCGGATCGCCCCGGTCACGCCCAGCGTGCGCAGGAAGGCGCGCGCGAAGCTCGACTTCCCCGCACCAAGGTCGCCCTGCAGGTGGACGATGGCCGAGTCCGGCCCGGTGCGGGCGAACCTGGCCGCCAGCGCATCGGTGGCAGCAGGATCGGGCAGGAAGCGTTCGAAGGTCATGCGGTGCATTCCGCGAGGGTAGCCGGCAATTCGGCGACGAGGTCGCTGGCGAGCATGCCCGCCTCGCCGTGCATCGCGGCGCGATCACCGGCTCGCGCATGCAGCCAGGTGCCGGCCGAAGCGGCATCGAACGGCTCACGCCCTTGCGCCAACAGCGTCGCGATCACGCCCGTCAGCGCATCGCCCATGCCGCCGGTGGCCATGCCCGGGTTGCCGATGTCGCAGACGCGTGGCGTGCGATCCGGCGCAGCCAGCACCGAGCCCGCGCCCTTCAGCACCACCGCGCAACCGTAGCGTTCGGCCAACGCCTGGGCGGCGGCCAGGCGGTCGCGCTGGATGTCATCGGTGGCAAGCCCCAGCAGGCGCGCGGCCTCACCCGGATGCGGCGTGAGCACGGCCGCCGGCAACGTGCGTGGCGATGCAGCCAGCAAGCTCAGGGCGTCGGCATCGACCACGCAGGGCCGTCCGATGGCGAGCGCGGCCTCGAACATCGCGCGTCCCCAATCGCCCTGCCCCAGCCCGGGGCCGAGCGCGAGGGCATCGGCGCGCGCCAGCAGCGACAGGAGCGCGGAAGCCTCCTCCACCGCATGCGCCATCGCCTCGGGACGACGCACCAGCAACACCGGCACGTGCTCGCCGCGCGTGGCGACCGAGACCAG
>DAIRVA010000086.1:0-5826 GCA_036803045.1 Lysobacter sp.
GATCAGCAGCACCAGCATCACGTCCACGAGGGGCGTGACGTTGATGTCGGCCATCACGCCGCCACCTTCATTTCCGCTGGAAAAAGCCATGGGGTGTTCCTCTGGTCAGACGTATCGCGTGGAAGCGGGGACGAAGGAGCCGCCGATCAGCGGTTCGACTCGCCGACGCGCGAACCGGTCGCGAAGAAGTCGTGCAGGTCGTGCGCGAAGGTGTCGAACTTCGAGTTCGTCACGCGGTTCAGGCGGCTGAAGAAGTTGTAGGCCAACACCGCCGGGATCGCCACGAACAGGCCGAGCGCGGTCATGATCAGGGCTTCACCCACCGGGCCGGCCACGGCCGAGATGGAGGCGTCGCCAGTCGAACCGATGCGGATCAGGGCGTGGTAGATGCCCCACACCGTACCCAGCAGACCGACGAACGGTGCGGTGGCACCGACGGTGGCGAGCAGGGTCAGGCCGTTGTCCAGCTTGGCGCTTTCGCGGGTCACGGCCTGGCGCAGGGCGCGGTCCACGAACTCGGAGCGGTTCAGCGACTCGGCCAGGCGCGAGCCTTCATGGCGCTGGTGGTGCGCGGCGGCCTGGGCGGCGTCCAGCGCGATCTTGGAGAACGGCTCGGACTTCGGCTGCTCTTCCATGTAGCGGATGGCGTCCTGGGCGTTCGGCGTCTGCCAGAACGTGGTGGTCACGCGGTCGGCGCTGCCGCGCAGGCGCATGTTCTTCACGAAGTTGACGACGATCCAGTAGATCGACATCACCGAGAAGATCATCAGGGTGATGAACACGATCCAGCCGACGAGGTCAAAGTTCTGGATCAGATGGCCGAAGCTCATCTGCTGGAGCGCTTCGGCGTTGTTGCCGCCGGCGGCGGGCTGGGTGGTGGTCTGCTGCAGCATGACGCTTACCTTTATTGAGTGGAAAAAGGAAGTGTTGTTACGGGAAAAGCGGGGGGATCAATTGATGACGAAATTGACCGGGAAGTACCCCGAGCCATCACCCGAACCCGGGCAAAGCTTGGCGCGCTTCGCGGCGGTGACCGCCGCGCGGTCGAGGTCGCGGTTGCCGCTGCTCTTCTGCACCCGCGCTTCGGTGATGGCGCCGGAGTTGTTGAACGACACCGAAACCATGACCGTGCCGGTGATGCCGGCACGCTCGGCTTCACGCGGGTACTGCGGACGCACCGGCACGCACATGCTGGCGCTCAGGTCACCGCTCGGCGCGGTGCGGGCGGGCGGCTGCGGCGGTGCCGGAGTTGGCGGCGACGGTGGCGGCGCCTGGACGTCGACCGCACGCGGCGTGTCGGTGATGATCGGCGGCGCCTCGGTCGGCGGCGGCGGCAGCACGCGCTGCGGCTGCGGCTGCGGCTGCGGCGTCATCTTGATTTCCTTGGGCGGTTCCTTCGGCGGCGGCGGCGGCGGTGGCGGCGGCGGCGGCGGCTCGATGAACTGCACGTCGACGCGGTCGGCCTGTTCGTCGGCGGACGGCGGCGGGGAGACCGGCGCCATCAGCAGCATCAGGGCCGCCACGTGGACCGCGATGGCTGCCGAGATGCCGGCGATGCGGGCCCAGTTGAGGCCTTCGTCCTCGCGGTCATCGGTGTATTCGTAGCTAGCGGTGGTTTCCGTCATGCAGCTGGCTCATCGTGTTCGCGGCGACAGGCGCCGGGGTCGGGTTCCCGCCTGGGCAGGAACCCCGTAGCTTATACCAAGCGAAGCGACCTGCACCACAGGGGGGGCGGGCCGGAACGAACTATTTCTTGTTGGACAGGCGAGTGGCTTCGGCCTTGTTGCCGACGCCCTTCGCCAGGGCCTTCTGGGCCGCCGCTCTGGATTCGGCTTGCTTGTTCTGGAAGTCGTAGACCTTGGCCAGGTTGAGGTAATCCTCACCATCGTCCGAAATCTCAGCCGCGCGCGCGTAGTACTTCGCGGCCGCATCCAGGTCGTCGGCAAAGTAGGCGCGATTGCCGGTGACTGACCAGGCCTTCGCCAGATCCTTGTCCTTCGGCAACAACCCCTTCATCGCGCCTTCCTCGATGACCTCCGCAGCGCCTTTCCAGTCCTCCGTACTGAGCAGCCCGGAATACAGGGACCGGTATTCCCGGGCTTCGGTCAGCATCCCGCGCTTGCGGGCGTCCTGCAGGAGTTGGTTGGCTTCGGCGAACTTGTCGCCCTGCTGCAGTGTGGAAACCACGTTCATCAGCACCCGCTTGTCGCCAGGGTTCTGCGCCAAGATCTGCTTGAAAGCCGCGGCTGCCTCGTCATTGCGTCCGGCATTGGCAAGCAGGCTGGCGCGCATCGACAGGTAGCGCGAATCGGTCGACTTGGTCTCGGCCAGAAAGCGCTCGATCGTGGCCAGCGCTTGCGGATACTGTTCCTGCTGCGCCTGCATCGACGCTAGGTTGCTCATCACGCGGAAGTGGTTGTTGTTGTCGAGGCCGTTGGCCTCCACTGCCGCCTTCGCGTATTCCACGCCTTTCGCCCATTGTTCGGTCTCGGCCGCCGCGCTGGCAGCAAGCTGGTAGGCATAGGCCTTCTCGTAACTGTTGCTGGCGGTATTGGCGAAAGCGGCGGCGGCATCCATCACGGCTGCGTATTCGCCCGCCTCGTACTGTTTGGCGAGGGACTGGAGCTGCTTCATGCCCTTGGCCGAAGCGCGTTCATTCGGCTCTTGACGGGTGGCCTCAGGATATTCGGCCGCTTGCTTCGCCTGTTTTTCGCTGGTGCGCCCCTGCTCCTTCATGCGTTCCGTGCGTTGGGCACGCATGCTGGTTGAACCGAGTTCCTGCGCGGCGACCGGCAGCACGATGAGGGAGGACAGCGCCAGCACGATGGCGGCAGGCAGCAGGCGGATAGGTTGCGAAGTATTCATGGGGTGCTCCTGTGTTTCGGTCCGGGCGCGCATCGCCCGATGGCCGCGGGATCGATCCGCAGGGTCACAAAACTAGCAGATGCCGGGCACTTGCCGCAGCCGTATGGTCGGCAAGCGCATCTTTCGTTAAGCGGGGCGACCTTCGGGTCAGCCGCAGCGCGGGCGGCGACCGCTCGCCTGCGCCTGCTGGTAGGCCGGCATCAGCCCGACGGCGCGCTGATTCATCTCGGCCATGCGCGATTGCGGGTCGGGGTGGGTGGACAGCCATTCGGGCGAACGGCTGCCGCTGGCCTTGATCATGTTCTCCCACAGACCGACCATCTGCCTTGGGTCGAACCCGGCCTTGGCCATCAGCTGCTGGCCGACGACATCCGCCTCGCTCTCCTGCACCCGCGAACCGGGCAGCAGGAACCCGGTCTGCGCCAGGATGCTGCCACCCTGCATCGCCGCATCTCCGATGCCCTGTCCGTAGCGCGCGCCCAGGATGGCACCCGCAACCTGCAGCGCACCCTGCGTCCCCATCTGTCGGGTGATGCGTTCGTTGTGGTGGTTGGCCAGGACGTGGCCGATCTCGTGCGCCACCACGCCCGCCAATTGGTCCTGGTTGCGAGCGACGCTGAAGATGCCGGTATACAGGCCGACCTTGCCGCCCGGCAGGGCGAAGGCGTTCGGGTTGTTGTCGACGAAGACCGCGGATTCCCAGCGGTACCGCTGTTGCCAGTCCACCGGCAATTCGCGCACCAGGGCATTGACCACGCAGGCGGCATAGCTGCGCTGGCCGCTGTCGCGGGTCTGGGCTTTCTGCGACTTCAATTCTGCGAACGCCTGCTCGCCCATCTGGTCGAGCTGCTGCTGGGACACGCCGCCGACGACCTGGGTGCGTCCGGTGGGGGATGTCGTGGTCGCGCACGCGGCAACGGCGATTGCGACGGCGGCGGCCAGCAACAGCGACTTGGAGGGGAAACGCTTCATGGTGGCATCCGCATTCTGGAAAGGTTGGGACGGTTGTAGGTCACCCGCCGGCAAGACGGCGTCAACGCCTGGTTGTCCGAGGCTCACCGTTCAGGCGGAGATTTCCGCCCACAGCAGGCCGCATGCCACCAGGTTGCTGGCCGCATGGGCGGCGATCGCCGTGCGCAGCCGACCGCTCCAGGCATAGAGCAGGCACATGACCATGCCGAATCCCGCGTAGATCCCGATCAGTGCCAACCACTCCGCCAGCCGCTGCCCTTGATCCGGGGTGAACTCGTGCATCAGGGCGAACACGCCACTGGTCAGGACCATTCCGAGCCAAGGCATTCCGGCGTTGCGAAAGCGCAGGAACAGGCGTCCGCGCAACAGCCGCTCTTCCAGCCAAGGCGCCAGCAGGACGATTTGCACCAAGGTGGCGAACGGCGCTGCGGCCAGCGCGCGACGAATCGGGGCCTCGTTGGCCGCCTGGATAGCATCGACTCCAAGTCCCGCGAGACTCCATTCGATGGCGGTGTCCAGGAGCGGCAGCAGGAGGCCCGCCATCAGGCCGACCAGCAGCGCCCGCAATGCCGGTTGCGGCGTGCGCATCGGCTTTGCCGGCACAGGCAAGGGTAGCCGCCACTCCCACCACAGCAGCGCCATCGCAAGCGCACCGCTGAATACCCAGGCCGCGCCGGTCTCGCCCAGCGGGGCACCCGACACGTCCAGGGCAGCCATGGGCACGAAACTCAGCGCCACGGCCAGCAGCGCTATGCCCAGCAGGTCGCCCAGTGCCCGCAACGACACCGCACCGCGGCTTCGACCCGAATGGGCGCCCTCCTCCATGCGCACGCCTCAGACGTCGAGGTTGGCGACCTTCAGCGCGTTGTCCTCGATGAATTCGCGGCGCGGCTCGACCACGTCGCCCATCAGGGTGGTGAAAATCTGGTCGGCGGCCACCGCGTCCTCGATCCGCACGCGCAACAGGCGCCGGGTTTCCGGGTTCACCGTGGTGTCCCAGAGCTGCTCGGGGTTCATTTCGCCCAAGCCCTTGAAGCGCTGGATCTGGCGGCCGCGCTTGGCTTCGTCCAGCAACCACGCCTGGGCGTCGGCGAAGCTCGCGATCTCCTGAGAACGATTGCCGCGCACGATCTTCGCGCCCTCGCGGATCAGGCCGTGCAGCACCGCGGCGACTTCACGCAGGGGCTTCAGCTCGCCGTGCTCGAAGATCGACAGCGGCAGGACCTGCGTGAGTTCCTCGCCCATGTGAGTGCGGGTGATGAGCAGTGCCGCAGGATGGCCCTCGGTCGCCGGCTGCAACTTCAGCGCATAGCGCGGCTTGCCGAGGCCCGTGCGGTTCAGGCGCGCGGCCAGGGCGTCCAGCTCGTGCGCTTCGTCGGTGTTGGCGGCGAGCGAGGCGGCATCGAGCGGAGTGAAGTCGATCAACGACTCCAGCACGATCGGATCGTAGCGATGCGCGTTGCGGGCGATCGCGGCGCGCGCCTCGGCGAAGGCCAACAGCAGCTTCTCGAGTGCCCCGCCTTCGATCGCCAGCTCGTTTTCGGCGGGGATCAGCGCCGCGCCCTCCACCGCGTTGTTGGCGAGGTACGCGTCCAACGCCGCATCGTCCTTCAGGTACAGCTCGTTCTTGCCCTGCTTGATCTTGTACAGCGGCGGCAGGCCGATGTAGATGTGGCCGCGCTCGATCAACTCCGGCATCTGCCGGTAGAAGAAGGTCAGCAGCAGGGTGCGGATGTGGCTGCCGTCGACGTCGGCGTCGGTCATCAGGATAATGCGATGGTAGCGCAATTTATCCGGGTTATATTCATCCTTGCCGATGCCGGTGCCGAGCGCGGTGATCAGCGTGCCGACCTCGGCCGAGGCCAGCATGCGGTCGAAGCGAGCGCGCTCGACGTTGAGGATCTTGCCCTTCAGTGGCAGGATCGCCTGGGTCTTGCGGTTGCGGCCCTGCTTGGCCGAGCCGCCCGCCGAGTCGCCCTCGACGATGAA
>DAIRVA010000087.1:0-5649 GCA_036803045.1 Lysobacter sp.
GCCACCGCATGCAGCAGCTCCGGATCGAAGCGCGCGGCCATCGCGTACATGGTTTCGCGCCAGGTCCAGAACGAATCGGCGGGATCGGTCTGGCGCTCGGCCATGCCGGCCATCGCGCGCTGGAAGGCATGCGAATGCAGGTTGGCGATGCCGGGAAGCGACCAGCCGCGGCCGTTGCGTTCGGGTGCGTCGATGGCGTGCATCGCGCCATTCTGCCGGAGCCGCATCGGCCGCGCATGCGACAATCGTTCGATGTCGATGCATCCCGATCCCGAAGCGGGCCTGGACGGCCTGTTGTCGACACAGCTGTGGAAGCGCCGCGCCGTGCTCTGGGGCGGCGCGGTGCTGGTCGCGCTGGCGGCCATCGCCTTCGCCAAGGCCGGCGATGCCGCATTCCACCTGTTCTCGCGCGCCACTTCGGCATCGCCGTGGTGGGCGCTGGCGATCACTCCGACCATGTTCGCCGTGCTGGCCTGGGCCACTTCGCGCGGGCTGCAGGCGACCCGCGGCAGCGGCATCCCGCAGGTGATCGCCGGCCTGCGCATGGACGAGGCGCAGCGCCAGCTGCACCTGTCGCTGAAGGTGGCGGCGGCCAAGATGGCGCTGACCGTGGCCGGCCTGCTGGGCGGCGCCTCGATCGGCCGCGAGGGTCCGACCGTGCACGTCGGCGCCGGCATCATGCAGGCGCTGGGGCGGCGCTTCGGCTTCCACGACGACTACCAGTCGCGGCGCTTCCTGCTGGCCGGCGGCGCCGCCGGCATCGCCGCCGCGTTCAACACGCCGCTGGCCGGCGTGGTGTTCGCCATCGAGGAACTGGGCGGCGCCTTCGAACACCGCTTCTCCGGCACCCTGCTCACCGCGGTGATCGTGGGCGGCGTGGTGTCGCTGGCGGTGCTGGGCAACTACACCTATTTCGGCCACGTCAACATCGTGCTGCCTCTGCGCCAGACCTGGCTGGCGGTGCTGCTGTGCGGGACCGTGTGCGGGCTGGCCGGCGGCTTGTTCAGCCGCCTGCTGCTGGCCTCGATGGACGGCCGGCCACGCTGGCTGGGCAAGCTGCGCCAACAGCGCCCGGTGCTGCTGGCATGGCTGTGCGGGTTGGCGCTGGCGGGCTTGGGCATCGCCTTCGGCAACGGCGCGTTCGGCACCGGCTACGAGGAGGCGCGCAGCCTGGTGCAGGGCCATGCAACGGTCGGCCACGAGTTCGGCATCGTCAAGTTCGCCGCCAACCTGGTGTCGTACCTGGCCGGCATTCCCGGGGGGCTGTTCTCGCCGGCGCTGGCGGTCGGCGCCGGGCTGGGCCACAACCTGTCCGCGCTGCTGCCGGGCACGCCGGCCACTGCGCTGGTGCTGCTGGGCATGTGCGGCTACCTGACCGGCGTGACCCAGGCGCCGCTGACCTCGGCGGTGATCTCGATGGAGCTGACCGACGGCCAGGACATGCTGCTGCCGATCCTGGCCACCGTGCTGCTGGCGCGCGGCACCTCGGCTCTGGTCTGCCACACGCCGGTCTACAAGGCACTGGCGCAACGCCTGCTGCCGGTGAATCCTCCCAAGCCACCTCCCCTGGAAACCGCCACGTGAGCGAATCGCATTTCGATGGACTGCTGCTGGCCCCCGCGCTGGCCACGCTCGATGCCGAGACCGGCTACGGCCTGGTCGAGCACGGCGCGCTGGCGTGGAGGAACGGCCTGCTGACCTACGTCGGCCCGCGCGACGGCCTGCCCGGCGATCCGGACACCCTGGCCGACGAGCTGATCGAAACCGATGCGCTGGTCACCCCCGGCCTGGTCGATTGCCACACCCACGCAGTGTTCGCCGGCGACCGCGCCGCCGAGTTCGAGCTGCGCCTGCAGGGCGCCAGCTACGAGGCCATCGCGCGCGCCGGCGGCGGCATCCTCTCCACCGTGCGCGCGGTGCGGGATGCCGATGAAGACGAGCTGCTGCGGCAGTCCGAACCGCGCATCGCCGCACTGCTCCGCGACGGCGTGACCACACTGGAGATCAAGTCCGGCTACGGCCTGGACTTCGACAACGAACGCAAGATGTTGCGCGTGGCGCGCGCGCTCGGCGAGCGCTTCGGCATCACCGTCAAGACCACTTATCTCGGCGCGCATGCGCTGCCGCCGGAGTACAAGGACGATGCCGACGGCTATATCGATGCGGTGATCGAGTGGATGCCGCGCCTGCAGGCGGAAGGCCTGGTGGATGCGGTGGACGCATTCTGCGAGGGCATCGGCTTCACCCCCGCGCAGACGCGGCGCGTGTTCGAGGCTGCGCGCGCGCTGGGCCTGCCGGTGAAGCTGCATGCAGACCAGTTGAGCGACCTCAGCGGCGCGGCGCTGTCGGCCAGCTTCGACGGCCTGTCCGCCGACCACATCGAATACACGAATGACGACGGCGTGCGCGCGATGGCCGCGCACGGCACGGTCGCGGTGCTGCTGCCCGGCGCCTTCCACGTGCTGCGCGAGACCAAGCTGCCGCCGATGGAGGCGCTGCGCGCCCACAAGGTGCCGATGGCGGTGGCCACCGACTGCAATCCCGGCACCGCGCCGCTGCAATCGCTGCGGCAGGCGATGCAGCTGGCCTGCACGCACTTCAAGCTCACCCCGGAGGAAGCCCTGCGCGGCGCCACCGTCAACGCCGCCAAGGCGCTCGCGCTGCATGACCGGGGCATGCTGCGCACCGGCCTGCGCGCGGACTTCGCCCTGTGGCGCATCCAGCGCCCCGCCGAGCTGTGTTATTGGTTGGGCGGACAACTGCTCGATGCCACCTATGCCGGCGGTCGCCGGCTCGCCTGACCTGCTACGGAGAACGCCATGCGCCATCGCCTGCTCGCCCTTTCCCTCCTGCTCGCCCTGACCCCGGCCGTTGCAAGCGCGCAGTCGCAGGAGGCCGCGCAGCGGTTGGCGCAGGACGCGGTGATCGTCGATACCCATATCGATGCGCCCGGCATCCTGATGGACACGTGGGCCGATCTTGCGTCCGAGGCCAAGGACCGCGAGTTCGACTACCCGAGGGCGCGCGCCGGCGGCCTGGACGTGGCCTTCATGTCGATCTACACCTCGCCCGGGCAGGACGCCGACGGCAGTGCCTGGCAGATCGCCAACGCGATGATCGACGGCATGGAGGCGCTGGTGCAGCGGCACCCGGACAAGTTCGCCGTCCTCACCTCGCCCACCGATACGCAGCGCCTGCTGCAGGGTGGCCGCGTGCTGCTGCCGCTGGGCATGGAAAACGCCGCGCCGCTGGGCGACAAACTCGCCAACGTGGAGTTCTTCTTCGATCGCGGCGTGCGCTACATCACCCTGGCGCACAGCGCGGCCAACCGCATCGCCGATTCATCGTACGCGCTGGAAAAGAAGTGGAACGGACTCAGCCCGTTCGGCCGCGACGTGGTGCGGGAGATGAACCGGCTCGGGATCATGGTCGATGTCTCGCACCTGGGCGACGCCTCGGCCGAGGAAGTGATCGCGCTGAGCCGCGTGCCGGTGATCGCCAGCCACTCGGCATTCCGCCACTTCACCCCCGGCTTCGAGCGCAACATCAGCGACGAACTCGCCAAGGCCGTGGCGGCCAGCGGCGGCGTGGTGCAGGTGCCGTTCGGCACCGCCTTCATCGACCCGGCCAGTGCCGCCGACACCCAGGCGCATTTCCGCGCGCGCAACGACTTCAACAAGCGCAACGCGGAACTGAAGGCGCAGGGCCAGCCGGAGCAGGACCGCAAGGCCTTCGACAAGGCCTGGGCGGACGCGCACCCGACCCGCGAGAGCACGCTGGCGCAGGTGCTCGACCAGATCGATTACGGGGTGAAGTTGATCGGCGTGGACCACATCGGGATCGGCTCGGATTTCGACGGCGTGGGCGGCGAACTCCCGGGCGAGCTGAAGACGGTGGCGGATTTCCCGAACCTGGTCGCCGGCCTGCAGGCGCGCGGCTATGCCGATGCCGACATCCGCAAGATCCTGGGCGGCAACCTGCTGCGGACGTGGACGGCGATCGAAGCCGGCGCTTCGCGCTGAGAGCGCATCCTCATCGGCCAATGAAAACACCGCCGGTTGGCGGTGTTTTCATTGTTGGGGTGCGACGGCATCAGGGCTCGGCGGGCGCGAAATCCGCCGCCGTCAGGATCCGCTGCGGCTTGCCCTGATCGTCCAGGAACATTCGGTGCCCTCGTCGTTGTAGAAGAGCATCCCGGCCATCGGTCGGGGGTGGAGGTGCTCCTGGCCCGCGACGATGGCGTCGGGAAACAGCGCCTTGCTGGAAATCGCCATCCGCAGCGTTCCATCCGGCTCCCGCACGTTGATGCGCTTGACATCAATGATGTCGAAGCTGGCATTCCGGTTGCTGGCCACCCCCCATCAGGAGGCTGGCGCAAACGCCAATGGTGAGTACGCCTGCAATGCGGTTCGACATGCCTGGCTCTTGGCTGGATGGGAATCGATGACTAGTGTTTTATGTATGCATAACACCAAGTGCATGCCGAAAGTCGCCCACGAAAAACCCCGCCAACCGGCGGGGTCTTGATCGAAGCCCGGACGGACCGGATCAGGCGGCCTTGGTCGCCTTCTTGGCCACGACTTTCTTGGCCGCCTTGGCGGCTTTCTTCGCGACCGGCGCGGCGGCGCTGCCGGCGGCCTTGCTCACGGCCTTCGAACGGGCATTGCCGTAGCTGCTGTTGTAACGCTTGCCCTTGGCGGTCCTGCGGTCGCCCTTGCCCATGTCGTGCTCCTGGTCTCGTGCCGGCCGCGGCGGATGGCCACGGCATGCGGGTTAAACCCCCATTTTAACAGAAATCAACCCTGCGCCGTAGCCGAGAGATGGATCAGTCGCATGTTGGTCAAGTGCGCCGCAGCCAGCAGCAGCCCGCCCGCAACCATCATCCCGGCATGCAGCCAAGCCTCCACCCCGTCGCCATGCGAATGAATCGGGCCGAAGGTGGTGAACCACAGCAGGCCCAGCGCCGGCAACAGCAGGCCCCAGGCCCGGTAGGCTCGGTGTCGGCGCCAGCCGATGCTCAGGGTCACCCCGGCCAGCAGCGTGGCGAACACCACCACGGCCTGGTCGATGTCGATCCAGCCGCCCACACCCAACCCGAGGGTAGGGAGGATCGCCAGCAACAGAGGCATGGCCGCGCAGTGGATCGCGCACAGCATCGACGCCGCGAACCCGACGCGGTCGGCTTGTTGCAGGCGGGAGGCAGGACGGGCCATGGAATCGTCGGGCATGTGGTGTGCTGAGTTGAAATAATATAACGTAAAGAAATGTTCGATGCCCACTTTACCCTACCCATGGCGCCTGACGTTCACCTCTCCAACATTTCCCGCAAGCCGCTTGGCCTCGCGATCTGCCTGGCCCTTCTGCCCGCAGCGGCGCTCGCGCAACAATCGACCGAAGACCCGCATCGCAAAGATCCCCATCGGCTCGACACCGTGGTGGTCACTGCCTCGCCGTTGCACCAGACCGCCGCCGAACTGGTCAAGCCCGTCGAGGTGCTCGCGGGCGAGAGGCTGGACGAGGCCAAGTCCAATACGCTGGGGCAGACGCTCGAGCGCACTCCGGGCATCCAGAGCACCTCGTTCGGCCCGGGTGTTGGCCGTCCGGTGATCCGCGGACTGGACGGCGCGCGCGTGCAGGTGGTCAGCGACG
>DAIRVA010000088.1:0-5607 GCA_036803045.1 Lysobacter sp.
TGGAGATGATCATCGCCAGCCACATCGGCGTGCATCCGAAGGCGCTGCTGGAATACGACAGGCAGGATGCCGCGACGAAGGCCAAGATCGACGCCAAGATCGCCGGTTATGCCTCGCCGGTGGATTTCTACGTGGATCGCCTGGCCGAAGGCATCGCCACCATCACCGCGTCGGTGGCGCCGAATCCGGTGATCGTGCGCCTGTCCGACTTCAAGTCAAACGAGTACGCCAATCTCATCGGCGGTGCGCGTTACGAGCCACACGAAGAAAACCCGATGATCGGCTTCCGTGGCGCCAGCCGCTACATCGACCCGTCCTTCAGCGAGGCCTTCGCACTGGAATGCCACGCAGTCAAGCGCGTGCGCGAGCAGATGGGGCTGGACAACCTTTGGGTGATGATTCCATTCGTGCGCACGCTGGACGAAGGCCGCAAGGTCATCGACGTGCTGGCCAGGAACGGCCTCAAGCAGGGCGAGAATGGCCTGAAGGTCATCATGATGTGCGAAGTGCCGTCCAATGCGCTGATGGCCGACGAGTTCCTCGACATCTTCGACGGCTTCTCCATCGGCTCCAACGACATGACCCAGCTCACCCTGGGCCTGGACCGCGATTCGTCCATCGTCGCCAACCTGTTCGACGAGCGGGATCCGGCGGTGAAGAAGATGTTGGCGATGGCGATCGCGGCGGCCAAGAAGAAGGGCAAGTACGTCGGCATCTGCGGCCAGGGGCCTAGCGATCATCCGGACCTGGCGCTGTGGCTGATGGAACAGGGGATCGAGTCGGTCTCGCTGAATCCCGACACCGTGGTCGATACCTGGCTGCAGCTGGCCAAAGCCAAGGCGGGCTGAGCCCCGGCGGCAACACGACCCAACGAAGCCCCGGCACATCCGGGGCTTTTCCTTGTCGAATAGTTAGACTGACGGGCCTTCCACAACGGCACGAGACACGCATGGGCGCATGGCTGGCATGGGTGCAAGGCATCGCGGGACCGGTGTTCGGCTGGTTGCTGTTCATCGTGCATTTGCTGGTCATCGCACGCGCAATCACCCGCCCCAATCGCATCCCTGCCTCGCGCGTCGCCTGGGTCGCGGTGATCGCAATGTTGCCGCTGGCCGGCGTGATCGCCTACCTGCTGCTCGGCGAAACCAGCATCGGCAACGGCCGCTATGCGCGCATGCGCGAAGTCGAAAAGCGCCTGTCCGTGCCCGGCACTAATGCCACGCCTGCAGCGGACATCGCACCCCGGGCGGCGATGCTGTTCGACCTGTGCCACACGATCGGCGGCCTGCGTCCGGTCGACGGCAACCGCATCGTGCTGCTCGGCGATCCCGAAGCCCCCGCAGACGCGCCGATGCGCAACTCCGAAGCCGCCATCGCCACCCTGATCGCCGACATCGAACAGGCCCGGGAGAGCGTGCATATCGCGTTCTACATCTGGCTGGACGACGACATCGGCCAGCGCGTCGCCGATGCCGTGTGCGCCGCGGCACGGCGCGGCGTGCAATGCCGGGTGATGGTGGACGCGCTGGGGTCGCGCGCGCTGCTGGGCAGCCCGCTGTGGCGGCAGCTCGGCGACGCCGGGGTGCGGCAGCTGGCGACGCTGGACGATATCTCGCGCTTCAAGCACATGATCTTCAGCCGCGTCGACCTGCGCGACCACCGCAAGATTGTCGTCATCGACAACCGCATCGGTTATTGCGGCAGCCAGAACTGCGCCTCGCCGCACTTCCGGGTCAAGCCGAAATTCGCGCCATGGATCGACATCCTGCTGCGTTTCGAGGGGCCGCTTGTGCGCCAGCAGCAGTTCCTGTTCCTGGCCGGCTGGATCCCGGAAACCGGCGAAACCGGGCTGGACGCTTTGCCGACAGCCACGCCGCTGCCGGAGCGCATCGGATCCGGCGGCATGGCGCAGCTGTTCGATACCGGGCCGGTGCCGCCGCACAACGGCATGTCCGACATGTTCGTGGCGGCGATGTACGCGGCGCATCGCGAGCTGCTGATCACTTCGCCCTACTTCGTGCCCGACGAGGCGCTGATGCGTGCGCTGTGCGCGGCGCCGCGACGCGGAGTCAACACGACCATCGTCTTCCCCGCCCGCAACGACTCCTGGCTGGTCGGCAACTGCTGCCGCAGCGCGTGGCCCGATCTGCTGGCCGCCGGGGTGAAAGTCATGGAATACCCGCTGGGGCTGCTGCACACCAAATCGATGACCATCGACGGCGAGATCGCGCTGGTTGGCTCGGCCAACATGGACCGGCGCAGCCTGGAACTCAATTTCGAGAACAACCTGCTGATCGCGGATGCAGCGACCGTGCAGGCGATCCGCGGGCGCCAGCTCGGCTACCGGTCGGTATCGCGCCGGGTCCTGCAGGACGAAGTCGAGGCGTGGCCTTTCGCGGTCCGGCTCATCCAGAACGCGGTAGGGATGATGTCGCCGGTACTGTGACCCCGGCGGGTAGCATTTCCTTTACGCAGTCCCGTTTACCATGGCGGGCGTGTCCATCGACCACGCCCCGCACGGGGCGTTCGCGCTTTCAGGAGTCCCGATGTTTCCGCCCTTCGCATCCTCGTTCGTCTTCGCCACCGACACGGCCGGAGCCACCGCCCACGCGGATGCCGCCTGGCTGCTCGGCCAGTTCCGGGGAATCGACTGGCTTGATCTGCTCGAGACCTGGGGCCTGAAAATTCTCGCGGCGCTGGCGATCTTCATCATCGGCCGCTGGCTGTCCAAGCGGCTCTCCATTGGTCTTGACCGCGTGATGGGACGCGCCGGGATGGACGTCACCCTGGGAGGCTTCCTGCGCAACATCGCCTACGCGGTGATGCTGGTGCTGGTGATCATGACCGCGCTGACCGCGCTGGGGGTGCCCACCACCTCGATGTTCGCCATCCTCGGTGCCGCAGGCCTTGCCGTGGGCCTCGCCCTGAAGGACTCGCTGTCCAATATCGCCTCCGGCGTGATGCTGATCGTGTTGCGCCCGTTCCGCGCCGGCGACCACGTGGTCGCCGCCGGACAGGAAGGCACCGTGCTCGAGATCCGGGTATTCCAGACCCGGCTGCGGGCCTTCGACCACCGGGTGGTGATCCTGCCGAACAGCGAGATCACCACTGCGCCGATCGTGAACTATTCGACGCTGCCGGAACGACGCATGGACATCTCGGTGGGCGTGGGCTACGACGACGACCTGCAGCGTGCACGCGAAGTGCTGCTGCGGATCGCTCGCGACGAACCTCTGGTGCTGGACGATCCCGAACCCGTGGTGCGCGTGGTCGGCCTGGGCGAAAGCAGCGTGGACCTGGTGCTGCAGGCCTTCGCGCGTAACGATGATTTTCTCGAAGCACGCAGCCGGGTGATCGAGGCGGTACGCAACCAGTTGATCGAGCAGGGCTTGAACATCCCCTATCCACAGCGCGACCTGCACGTCTACCACCGCGATGCCGATGGACGGCCGATCGGCGAGCTGCTGCTGCGCGGCGTCGCCGACGACGGCGACCTGGCGAAGACCAAGCCCTAGGCCGGGGCGGAATGTCAGCGTTCCGCGCCGGAGAGCACGCCCATGTAGCGCCGGTAGTGCCGCAATTCGTCGATCGAGTCGCGCACGTCGCTCAGCGCGGTGTGGGCCGACTCCTTGTCGACGCCCGCCAGCACCTGCGGTGACCAGCGCCGCGCCAGTTCCTTGATCGTGCTCACGTCCAGGTTGCGATAGTGGAAATGGGCCTCCAGCGCCGGCATCAGCCGATGCATGAAGCGCCGGTCCTGGCAGATCGAATTGCCGCACATCGGCGAGGCCCTGGCCGGCACCCATTGGCGCAGGAACTCGAGCGTGCGCGCCTCGGCCTCGGCCAGCGCCACGCCTTCCTCCAGCACGCGCCTCCACAGCCCGGACTTGCCGTGCTGGTTGCGATTCCAGTCGTCCATCGCCTCCAGCACCGGCAAGGGGTGTGCAATGGCCAGGTCCGGACCTTCGGCGAGCACGTTGAGCTGTGCGTCGGTGACGACGGTGGCGATCTCGAGGATGCCATCGCGGTCAGTGTCCAGCCCGGTCATCTCCAGGTCGATCCAGATCAGTCGGTCATTCGGGGAGTCGTGGCTCATGCGCTGCAATGCCGGCAGGGTGGAGGCATGATAACGGCTGACATCGAGGAACCGACATGCTGCAGACCGCATCGAATGCGTTGAGCCATTACGCCATCCTGACCGCGATGCTCGCACCGGCGTTCTTCCTGACCGCCACCGCCGCATTGCTGGCCTCCGCGAACACGCGGCTGGCACGCGTGGTGGACCGCCTGCGCGCCTTGATCGTGGCCTGGGATCAGGATGCACCTGACCGCGCCGAACGCGACGAGCAGATCCGTCGTCACCGTGAGCGGGCCCACCTGGTATTGCGTGCCTGTCGCATGCTGTATGCCGCCCTTGCCGGGTTCGTCGGCACCAGCCTGGCGCTGGCGATGGATGCCTTCCTCGGTTTCCGCCTTGGCGCGCTGCCGACCGTGCTGGCGGTGGTCGGCGTAATGTTCCTTCTGGCCGCGAGCTTCTCGCTGTGGCGCGAGGTCAGCCTTGCGGTGAAAAACTTCGACCTTGAGCTCGACCAGGAGCTGTGCCGGCGCCGCAGCTAAGGGGCCGGCTTGCCGCGCTTGGCGCGGAAATAATTCGTCAGCATCGCGCCGGCCTCATCACCCAGCACCCCGCCGACCACCTCCACGCGGTGGTTGTGACGCGGATCGGCCAGCAGGTCGAACACGCTGCCGGCGGCGCCGGTCTTGGGATCGAAGGCACCGAACACCACCCGCGCGATGCGCGCATGCACGACCGCCATCGCGCACATCGCGCAGGGCTCAAGCGTCGCGTACAGCGTGCAGCCGACCAGCCGATGGTTGCCGATGGCCGCACCGGCGCGGCGCATCGCGACGATCTCGGCGTGCGCCGACGGGTCGGATTCGGCGATGTTGCGGTTCCAGCCCTCGCCGATGACTTCGCCTTCGGCGGAAACGACCAACCCGCCGACCGGGATCTCGTCGTCCTCGCGCTGCGCGCGTTCGGCGAGCGCGAGGGCGTGGCGCATCCAGCGCTGATCGATTGCATCCATTGAATCGGGACCTGTCACACAAGAGCCTCGCTTCGTTCGACGTTCATGCAGCCATCCATGGCGCAACGATATCGCTACCGGATCGCCCGGCCCGGTCATCCACAGCCGCTAATGGCTCGCGGTCAGGCCGCCTACTCCCACTCGATCGTGGCCGGCGGTTTGCCGGAAATGTCGTACACCACCCGCGACACGCCACGCAGCTCGTTGATGATGCGGTTGCTGACCGTGCCCAGGAAGTCATACGGCAGGTGCGCCCAGTGCGCGGTCATGAAGTCGATGGTCTCCACCGCACGCAGCGCAATCACCCATTCGTAGGCGCGCGCGTCGCCGACCACGCCCACCGACTTCACCGGAAGGAACACCGCGAACGCCTGGCTGGTCTTGTCGTACAGGTCGGCCTTGCGCAGTTCGTCGATGTAGATCGCATCGGCCTTGGCCAGCAGTTCGGCGTATTCGCGCTTCACCTCGCCCAGGATGCGCACGCCCAGGCCCGGGCCCGGGAACGGATGGCGATAGACCA
>DAIRVA010000089.1:0-5548 GCA_036803045.1 Lysobacter sp.
GGCGTGTTCGCCGCGCTCTGGCTGCTGTCCGCGGCGCTGTTCCGCAAGTCCGCAGGCGACGCCGAGGGGGGGGGCGGTTCAGCACGGTGACAATCGCCGACAGGCACCGTGACAGTCCCTGTCACCCGGCTTGTCCGGCGGCGCTCGCCCTCCCAGCATCGGTTGCACCCGCACGGTACGCGTGCGGGACAGGATGAACTCAGGGGGCTGCCATGAACAAGCGCACATACATTCACGACATTCTGCTGGCGACGGCATTGGCGACGGCGGCAGGGATGGCCGCGGCCGGTGCCGCCTTCGCGCAGGACAATCCGATCCGCAGTCTGCCGGCCAAGGCATTCGATGGTTACGGCAGCGTTCGCATCGACGAAAAAATCGCCTACCTGCCGTCGCTGCAGGTGAAGTGGACGATGCGTGCCAAGTTCAAGACCGGCAAAGGTGGACTCTTTACCCGCAGCCACTCGTCCTCCAAGGAGGTATTCACTGAACTCGACGCGCCGCGGGTTCAAAAGATTGCCGATGCACTGCGGCAGGATTTGGTGACGCAGCTTGAGGCGGCTGGATGGGACGTGCGGACGCGCGAAGAACTCGGGACTGATCTTCCCGCCTACAAGCCGATGGCGGTGGATGCCAAGGCGGGCGTCACCGTGGAGCACATGGACAACGGCGTGTACGACATCGATTGGGCGGTGGTGCCCGCCAGTGGCCACCCGGCGATGCCCGGGGTCCGCAGCAGCATGGCCGGCATCAGCATGGGCATGGCGAACGGGCGTTACATGCAGAGCCGTCCGGGAGTCAATCTCAACGTCGATTACGCATTCGGTACCGCCGAGATCGGCGAGACCGCAAGCCGCCAGCTTTCCACCGCAGCCAACGCGGCGCTGATGTTTGAAGGCGGCTTCGTCGCCGCCCATGCGCGCGGGGAGAAGCGCAGTTGGATGAAGGAGCCGATGAAGGTCGCCGATGGCGTGGGTACGCTGTCGTTGATCGAGGGTTCGAAGGCAAGCACCGCGGGGAATGTGATCCGCGCCTTGTCCGGAATGAAGACGATCGACAAGTCCGGATATAGCTTCGAGCCCGACTGGCCGGTATTGGAAGCCGCGGCACTTGAGGCCGGCAAGGCGTTCAACGCGCAGATCGTCGCGCAGTTGCGCTGACATCGTAGGGAAGGGATGGCGAGGCCCGCGCATGCGGGCCTTTCCTTTTTCATGCGAGGATCGTCGGTCCGTGTCAGCAGCCGGAAACACATGACCGAAGTGCGCGACAGCGATGTGCTGATCCTCGGCGCGGGCCACAACGGCCTGGTCTGCGCGGCCTATCTCGCCGCCGCCGGTCTCAAGGTGCGGATGCTCGAGCGCCGCGCCATCGCCGGCGGCGCGGCGGTGACCGAGGAGTTCCACCCCGGGTTCCGCAATTCCGTCGCCAGCTACACCGTCAGCCTGCTCGATGATGGCGTGATCCGCGACCTGCGCCTGCGCGAGCATGGCCTGCGCATCGTCGAACGGCCGTATGCCAATTTCCTGCCGTTGCCCGGCGGCAATGCATTCCGTTTCGGCGGCGTGCACACCGAAGGCGAGATCACGCGCTTTTCGCCGCGCGACCTGCCGCGCTGGTCGGACTACAACGCCAAGCTCGAACGCGTGGTCGGCGTGCTGCGCGAGCTGGTCCACCTCACCCCGCCCAACATCGGCGAGCGCATCGGCTTTTCTGACTGGTTGGGCTCGTATGCGGTCGCCAGGCGCCTCAAGCACCTCGACCTGCGCGGCCGCCGCGACTTGCTGGACCTGATGACCAAGTCCGCCGGCGAGGTGCTGGACGGCTATTTCGAAGGCGAGCCGCTGAAGGCGGTACTGGGCTGGGACAGCATCGTCGGCAACTTCGCCTCGCCGTACACGTCGGGCAGTGCCTACGTCCTGCTGCATCATTTGTTCGGCGGGGTGAACGGCAAGCCGGGCGCGTGGGGCCATGCGATCGGCGGCATGGGCGCGATCACCACGGCGATGCGGAAAGAATGCGAGGCGCGCGGCGTCACCATCCACACCGATGCGCCGGTCGCGCGGCTCATCGTCGAGAACGGTCGCGCGGCGGGCGCCGTCACCGAGGATGGCCGCGAATTTCGCGCGCACCGCGTCGCCTCCAACCTCAACCCCAAGCTGCTGTACCGGCGCATCGTCGCTCCGGAACATCTCGACGACGACACCCGCCAGCGCATCGCCAATTACCGCTGCGGCTCCGGCACCTTCCGCATGAACGTGGCCCTGTCCGAACTTCCGGATTTCAGCGCGGCGCCCGGCACCACGCTGCAGCCGCATCACCAGACCGGCATCCTCATCGGCCCGTCGCTCGGCTATTTCGAGCAGGCCTATTTCGATGCGAAATCCAAATCGCACAACGCCGGTTGGGCGCGCGCGCCGGTGGTGGAGATGGTGATTTCATCCACGCTTGACGGCACCCTTGCGCCGCCCGGCCAACATGTCGCCAGCCTGTTCTGCCAGCAGGTGAACCCGGAGGTTGATGGCGGCTGGGATGCGCACCGCGAGACCGTGGCCCGGTTGATGATCGGCGCTGTCGATGCGCACGCCCCCAATTTCGCGCGCAGCGTGCTGGGCTTCGAGGCGCTCTCGCCGCTGGATCTGGAGCGCCGCTTCGGCCTGGTCGGCGGCGACATCTTCCATGGCGCACTGGGCCTGGACCAGTTGTTCTCCACGCGCCCGCTGCTGGGCCAGGCGAACTACCGCGGCGCGGTGAAAGGCCTGTACCTGTGCGGCTCCGGCAGCCATCCGGGCGGCGGCGTGACGGGCCTGCCCGGCCGCAACGCCGCCCGCGAAATCCTGCGCGACCTGCGCCGCGGCCCGCGTCCCGGCTGATGCGGCGCAGGCGGGCGTCGAAGCCCGAGCCGCTACAATATCGGGCTTTCACGACGCCATTTCGCCATGTCCCTCAAGCCTGTCTTCGGCGAATCCCGCCGCATCCGCCGCGCCCTGCTGTCCGTTTCCGACAAGACCGGGTTGGTTCCGCTGGCGCAGGCGCTGGTCGCGCAGGGCGTGATGCTCGTCTCCACCGGCGGCACCGCCAAGGCACTGCGCGAGGCCGGCCTGGCCGTGCAGGACGTGAGCGATGTCACCGGCTTCCCGGAAATGATGGACGGCCGGGTCAAGACCCTGCACCCGAAGGTCCACGGTGGCCTGCTGGGCCGCGCCGGCCTGGATGATGCGGTGATGGCCGAGCACGGCATCGAGGCGATCGACCTCCTGGTGCTGAACCTCTATCCGTTCGAGGCGGTCTCGAAGAAGCCCGGCGTGAACTTCGACGAACTGATCGAGAACATCGACATCGGCGGCCCGGCGATGTTGCGCTCGGCCGCCAAGAACTTCGCCCGCGTCGCCGTCGCCACCGATCCTGCGCAGTACGAAGCGCTGATCGCAGAGATGAAGGCGAACGACGGCGCGCTGTCCGGCCGGACGCGCTGGCAGATGTCCGTCGCCGCGTTCAACAACGTCGCGCAGTACGACGCGCGCATCAGCGACCTGCTGTCCTCGCTGGGCGAGGAAGGCGATGTCACCGCGTTTCCCGCGCAGGCCAACGGCAGCTTCATCAAGGTGATGGACCTGCGCTACGGCGAGAACCCGCACCAGCAGGGCGCGTTCTACCGCGACCTGTGGCCGGCGCCAGGCTCGCTGGCGACCTTCGCCCAGCTGCAGGGCAAGGAGCTCAGCTTCAACAACCTGGCCGATGCCGATGCCGCGTGGGAATGCGTACGCCAGTTCGACGCGCCCGCCTGCGTCATCGTCAAACACGCCAATCCCTGCGGTGTCGCGGTGGGCAGCGCACCCGGCGACGTGTACGAGCGCGCCTACGCGACCGACCCGACCTCCGCGTTCGGCGGCATCATCGCCTTCAACACCACGCTCGATGCCGCGACGGCCAGGACCATCCTGGACCGCCAGTTCGTCGAAGTGCTGATCGCGCCCGATTACGAGGAAGCCGCGCTCGACTACGCCAGGAAGAAGGCCAATGTGCGCGTGCTGCGCATCTCCATGGCGCCGCGCAGCGCCGGCTTCATCGACGTCAAGCGCGTCGGCTCGGGCCTGTTGATGCAGACCGCCGACGACCGCGAAGTCACCCGCGGCGAACTGAAGGTGGTGAGCAAGCTGGCCCCGACCGAGGCCCAGTTCGCCGACCTGTTGTTTGCCTGGAAGGTCGCCAAGTTCGTCAAGTCCAACGCCATCGTCTATGCCCGCGACCTGCATACCATCGGCGTCGGCGCCGGGCAGATGAGCCGCGTGTATTCGGCGCGCATCGCCGGCATCAAGGCCGCCGACGCCGGGCTTGAGGTCGAAGGCTCGGTGATGGCGAGCGATGCCTTCTTCCCGTTCCGCGACGGCATCGATGCCGCGGCCGCCGCCGGCATCAAGGCGGTGATCCAGCCGGGCGGTTCGATGCGCGATGCCGAAGTCATTGCCGCCGCCGACGAACACGGCCTCGCCATGGTGTTCACCGGCATCCGCCACTTCCGCCACTGAGGGCAACGCGATGAAACTCCTGGTCATCGGTTCCGGCGGTCGCGAACACGCACTGGCATGGAAGCTCGCCCAGTCCGCGCGGGTGGATGAGGTGATCGTCGCGCCCGGCAATGCCGGCACCGCGCGCGAGCCGAAGTGCAGCAACGTCGCCGTCAGTGCCACCGACATCGATGGCCTGGTCAACCTGGTGCGCGAGGCAGGCATCGATATCACCGTCGTCGGTCCGGAAGCGCCGCTGGTCGCCGGCGTGGTGGATCGTTTCCGCGAAGAGGGCCTGAAGATCTTCGGCCCCACCGCTGCCGCCGCGCAGCTGGAAGGCAGCAAGGCCTACGCGAAGGATTTCCTCGCCCGTCACGGCATCCCCACCGCGCATTACGCCGTGCATGACGATGCCGATACCGCGCTGGCCGATGTGCGCGTGAAAGGCGCGCCCATCGTCATCAAGGCCGATGGCCTGGCCGCGGGCAAGGGCGTGATCGTCGCGATGACGCTGGCCGAGGCCGAAGCCGCCGTGCGCGACATGCTGGCGGGCAACGCCTTCGGCGACGCCGGCAGCCGCGTGGTGATTGAAGAGTTTTTGGATGGCGAAGAAGCCAGCTTCATCTCCATGGTGGATGGCAAGACCGCACTGCCGATGGCGACATCGCAGGACCACAAGCGCGTCGGCGATGGCGACACCGGCCCCAACACCGGCGGCATGGGCGCGTACTCGCCCGCCCCCGTGGTCACGCCCGAAGTGCACGCACGCGTGATGCGCGAAGTGGTGGAGCCGACCGTCGCCGGCATGATCAAGGACGGCGTGCCGTTCACCGGCTTCCTCTACGCGGGCTTGATGATCGACAAGAGCGGCGCGCCCAAGGTGATCGAGTTCAACGTGCGCTTCGGCGATCCGGAAACCCAGCCGGTGATGCTGCGCCTCGACAGCGACCTGCTGGATCTGGTCGAAGCCGCCATTGAGGGGCGTTTGGACCAAGTGCAGGCGCACTGGACCCCGCAGTGCTCACTCGGCGTCGTGATGGCCGCTT
>DAIRVA010000090.1:0-5435 GCA_036803045.1 Lysobacter sp.
CTGCGCAGCTTCCTGCGCCAGGACCCGGACATCATCATGGTCGGCGAAATCCGCGACCTGGAAACCGCCGAGATCGCGGTCAAGGCGGCGCAGACCGGCCACATGGTGCTTTCCACCCTGCACACCAACGACGCGCCGCAGACCATCGCGCGACTGATGAACATGGGCATCGCCCCCTACAACATCACCAGCTCGGTCACGCTGGTAATCGCCCAGCGCCTGGCCCGCCGCCTGTGCCCGATCTGCAAGCGCGAGGCCCAGTTGCCCGAGCACGCGCTGCTGGCGGAAGGCTTCACGCAGGAGGAAATTGCACAAGGCATCAAGCTTTTCGAAGCGGTCGGTTGCGGGGAATGCACCGAGGGGTATAAAGGACGCACGGGCATCTACCAGGTCATGCCGATGACCGAGGAGATCCAGACCATCGTGCTGGAAGGCGGCAACGCACTGCAGATCGCCGACGCGGCGCAGCGCTCGCGGGTCCGCGATCTGCGCCAGTCCGCCCTGCTCAAGGCCAGGCACGGCGTCACCAGCTTGGCCGAAATCAACCGCGTCACCAAGGATTGAACATGTCGGTCACCCGCCCCGCCGCCAACGCCCCCCGCACGCGCGGCGTGCAGGCGGCCCCGTTGCCGGTCTTCGTCTGGAAGGGCAAGGATCGGCGGGGCATCGAGATGAAGGGCGAGCAGTCCGCCAAATCCGAGGCGCTGCTGCGCGCGGACCTGCGCCGACAGGGCATCACGCCGACCACGGTGAAGCCCAAGTCCAAGCCGCTGTTCGGCGGCAAGGGCCGCAAGATATCGGCCAAGGAGATCTCCGTCTTCAGCCGCCAGCTGGCGACGATGATGAAATCGGGCGTGCCGATCGTTCAGGCGCTCGAGATCATCGGCAGCGGGCAGAAGAACCCGAGGATGGCCGACATGGTCAACGATCTGCGCGCGGAGATCGCCGGCGGCTCCTCCATCTACGAGGCGCTGTCAAAGTTCCCGGTGCAGTTCGACGATCTGTTCCGCAACCTGGTCCGCGCCGGCGAGAGCGCCGGCGTGCTGGAGACCGTGCTCGAGACCATCGCCACCTACAAGGAGAACCTCGAGGCGCTGAAGGGCAAGATCAAGAAGGCGCTGTTCTACCCGGCCACGGTGATCGCGCTGGCGCTGGTGGTGAGTGGCGTGCTGCTGGTGTTCGTGGTGCCGCAATTCGAGGAGGTCTTCAAGAGCTTCGGCGCCGAGCTGCCCGCGTTCACCCAGATGATCGTGGAACTGAGCCGGTTCATGGTCGGCTGGTGGTGGCTGTTCCTGATGGCGATCGGCGGGGCGATCTTCGCCTTCATCTACTTCTACAAGCGCTCGCGGAAGATGCGGCAGATGCTCGACCGCCTCGTGCTGCGACTGCCGATCTTGGGCAAGATCATGAACGATTCGTCGGTGGCTCGCTTCGCGCGCACGTTGGCCGTCACCTTCGCGGCCGGCGTCCCGCTGGTGGAAGCGCTGGGCACGGTCGCGGGCGCGACCGGCAACAGCGTGTACGAGAAGGCCGTGCTGCGCATTCGCGACGATGTTGCGGTCGGCTACCAGGTCAACATGGCGATGAAACAGGTCAATCTCTTCCCGCACATGGTGGTGCAGATGACCGCCATCGGCGAGGAGGCCGGCGCGCTGGATGCGATGCTGTTCAAGGTCGCCGAGTTCTTCGAGCAGGAAGTGAACAATGCGGTCGACGCGCTCGCGAGCCTGATCGAGCCGCTGGTCATGGTGGTCATCGGCGTGCTCGTCGGCAGCATGGTGATCGGCATGTACCTGCCGATCTTCAAGCTGGCCTCGGTGGTCGGCGGCTGATGCATGGCTTTCCCCGACTGCACTGCCGCCCCACCCGCAAACCCGAAGACCCCACCGTGCCACCGCGCGTGACGGCGGTCGAACATCCGGGCGCAGGCTTTGCGCCGCATCATCCGACTGGATTGAATGGCATACCTCGATCAAAACCTTGAACTTGGCTACCCGGTGGCGGCCGCCGTAGGGCTGGTGGTCGGCAGTTTCCTCAACGTGGTCATCCTGCGGCTGCCGCCGCGCCTGGAATGGCGCTGGAAGCAGGAAGCGCGCGACGTGCTGGAGATTCCGGAGATCTACGATCCGCCACCGCCCGGCATCGCCGTCGAGCCGTCGCACTGCCCGGTCTGCAAGGCCCGCCTGCGCTGGTTCGAGAACATTCCGCTGCTGAGCTGGCTTGCCCTGCGCGGGCGCTGCCGGCATTGCGGCGCCCCGATCTCGATCCAGTACCCGCTGGTCGAACTGCTGACGATGCTGCTCACGCTGGCCTGCGTCTGGCGGTTCGGGTTTGGCTGGCATGGCTTCGGCGCGGCATTGTTCAGTTGGTTCCTCGTCGCCGCCTCGGGGATCGACCTGCGCACCCGGCTGCTGCCCGATTCGATCACCTTGTCGCTGCTCTGGCTGGGCCTGCTTGCCGCGCACGAAAGACTGTTCGTTTCGCCCAAGACGGCGCTGGCCGGTGCGATGGTCGGCTACGCCAGCCTGTGGAGCGTCAACTGGTTCTATCGGCAGTACCAGGTGGTGGTACGGCGCGAGGCGCGCCCGCAGGACGGCATTGCCCCCGGCGATTTCAAGCTGCTGGCGGCGATCGGCGCCTGGTGCGGCTTGCAGGGCATCCTGCCGACGATCCTGCTGTCCTCATTCGCGGGCGCGCTGATCGGGACGCTCTGGCTCAAACTGAGCCGGCAGGACAGGCAGACGCCGCTGCCGTTCGGGCCATATCTGGCGCTGGCGGGCTGGATCGTGTTCATGTGGGGCGAGACGCTGGTAGGTGCCTACCTGCGCGTGTCCGGGCTGGACGGCGGCTGACCCATGCCGGGCCTGCGCATCGGGCTGACAGGCGGCATCGCATCGGGCAAGAGCGCGGCCGATGCCGCCTTCTCGGCCTTGGGCGCGGAGGTCCTGGATGCCGACATCGTGGCCCGGGCGCTTGTCGCACCCGGCCAACCGGCGCTGGCCGCGATCGTGCGGCGCTTCGGTACCGGCATCCTGCAGGCCGGCGGCACGCTCGACAGACGCTTGCTGCGCGAACGCATCTTCGCCAACGAGGATGCCCGGCGCGCGCTCGAGGCGATCCTGCATCCACGCATCCGCGAACGGCTGGCGGAGGATGCCGCCAGCAGCACGGGCGACTACGTCATCGTATCGATCCCGCTGCTGGCCGAATCGGGCGGGCGCCAGGCCTATCCGTGGCTGGACCGAATCCTGGTGGTGGATGCCGATGAAACAACGCAGCGCGCACGCCTGCTCGCGCGCGACGGCATCGACGATGCGCTTGCCGGGCGGATGATCGCCGCCCAGGCCTCACGCGATGCGCGTCTGGCGATCGCCGACGACATTCTCGTCAACGAAGGCTCGCTGCAGGCGCTGCAGGCGCGCGTCGGCGATCTGGATGCCTTCTATCGACGGCTCGCCCGCGCCGTCGCCTGAGATCCTGACCCTTCAGCCCGGCCATAGGCTGCGGATGCCGGCGATGCCTTGCGCGCCATGCCGCCTCGCTTCGGCGACATCGTCGCCGGCCATGCCGCCGATGGCGTAGATCGGCAATGCGCAGCGCTCGCGCAGCGCCTCGAAGGCCGTCCATCCGATGCCGGCCTGGCCGGGATGGCTGGGCGTCTCGCGGATCGCGCCCACGAAGGCGTGGCGGCAGCCGATGGCCTCGGCGCGCACCAGATCATCCGCTGAATGGCAGGAGGCGGCGAGCGCGAGCCCGGGCGGCAGGCCGCGCAGGGCCTCGTCGTGCAGTTGCCGCGCCTGCAGGTGCAACCCGACCCCGAGCGCAGCCGCCAGGCTGGCGTTGCCGTTGATCCAGACATCGGCGTCTTGGCGCCGGCAATGCCCGACGGCGGCCTCGGCCAGGAGGCGCCAGCGCGTCGGTTCGCAATCGGGCGCGCGCAGCTGCACGCGGCGGATGCCGGCCCTCAGCGCCGAGTCCAGCGCGGCCAGCCAGGCCGCATCGTCTTCGCCCGGCGACGGCGTCACCAGTACGCGGTCGGGTTCGCGCAGGGCCGCGACGACCGGCCGATCGGCCGGTGGCATCGGGTATCCGGACAGTTTCTCCATCGGAACCCAGGCCAGCGCCTGTCCGTCGAGCCCGCGGGCCCGACCACGGTGGGTCGGCACCCGGCGCACGTCCAGCACGATCCGCTTGTGCGGCATCCGTTGCGGGACACGGATCAGCGGCGCCCCCACCTCGGCCTCGATGCCGAGCTCCTCGCCCAGCTCGCGGGCCAGCGCCGCGGCGGGCGCTTCGCCCGGCTCGACCTTGCCGCCCGGGAACTCCCACGATCCGGCCAGATCCCGCCCGACGGTGCGCCGCGCCAGCAGCACGCGGCCGCGGACGTCGGTGATGACGCCGGCCACGACGTGGACGGGAGGCGGGTCCGGTGCGGAAGACAAGGGCGACGATCGGCCGGGTGCTACAGCATCCCACGGCCGCGCCGAAACGCAAACGGCGCCGGATTCCGCCGACGCCGTTTATGGGGATCGATCGGCCGCCGGGTCAGTCCAGCTGGCCGTGGCAGTGCTTGTACTTCTTGCCGGAACCGCAGGGACACGGATCGTTGCGGCCGACCTTCGGCAACGCCGCCGGGCCATCGGCGAAATCGGTCGCGCCGAGGCGATCGGCGCCTTCCTCGTCGGCGCCGTAGCCGCCGGTACCGGCATGCTGGAACTGCATCCGGCCCTGCATCGCCTCGGCCATCCGGCGCTCCTCGGCCTCGATCGCGTCGATCTCCTCCTGGCTGCGGATGCGCACGCGCGCAAGCAGCGTGACCACCTCGCGCTTGACCTTCTCCAGCATCTCGCCAAACAACTCGAACGCTTCCTTCTTGTACTCCTGCTTCGGCTGCTTCTGCGCGTAGCCGCGCAGGTGGATGCCTTGGCGCAGGTAGTCCATGCGGCCGAGGTGCTCCTTCCAGCTCTGGTCGAGCACGGTGAGCATGATGTGCTTCTCGAGCATGCGCATGGTGTCGCTGCCGACCGCGGCTTCCTTGTCGTCGAAGATCCTGGCGACCGCGTCCTGGACGTAACCGGCGATGCCGGCGGCGTCGATTTCCTTCTGCGCCTGGACGTGCTCGGCGACCGGCAACTGCAGCGCGAATTCGGCCGCCAGTTCGGACTCCAGGCCCTTGAGGTCCCACTGTTCGTCGATCGAATCCGGCGGCACGAAGCGGTCGACCAGTTCGGCCACCACGTCGCCGCGGATGCCGTCGACGTTCTCCTTCACGCTGTCGGCGTCGAGCAGTTCGTCGCGCTGGCGGTAGATCACCTTGCGCTGGTCGTTGTTGACGTCGTCGAAGTCGAGCAGGTTCTTGCGGATGTCGAAGTTGTGCGCTTCGACCTTGCGCTGGGCGTTGGCGATCTGCTTGGTGACCAGCGGGGACTCGATGA
>DAIRVA010000091.1:0-4894 GCA_036803045.1 Lysobacter sp.
CGCACGGCGGCATCGCCTTCGGCATCGACCGCATCGCCGCGCTGATGGCCGGCAGCGAGTCGATCCGCGACGTGATCGCCTTCCCCAAGACCACCGGCGCGCAATGCCTGATGACCGGCGCGCCGTCGCCGATCCCGGACGCGCAGCTGGCGGAGGTGCACGTGCAGGTGCGCGAGGCCAAGCCGGCATGACCGCCTCCGGGCCGGTGCGGTGCACCGCGATGCTGCCCGTGTCGGATGTCCGGCGCTCGATCGATTTCTATGCACAGCTCGGTTTCACGCTGGCGCAGGACTATGCGCCCGAAGGGCGGCTCTGCTGGGCCTACCTGCAGTCCGGTTTCGCCGACCTGATGGTGACCCTGTCCGTCGGGGAGGCCGGCGCGAAGGCATCTCAGGTGCTGTTGTACCTGTACTACCCGGACATCGCCGCCAAGCATGCGGAACTCGCGGCAGCGGGCCTTGAGGCCGGCGAGATGCGGCATCCGCCCTATTGTCCTGATGGCGAGTTCGGCCTCCGCGATCCGGATGGGCATCTTCTGATGCTGACCCACCGATGAGCCGGCGGATCCGTCGTGCGAGTGCCGCCGATGCCGAGGCGCTGGCGGCGGTCTCGCGTGAGACCTTCATCGAGACCTTCGGCCACCTCTACACGCCGGAAGACCTGACCTGGCATCTCGATTTCGCCTATGCGCCGGGGAAATACCGCGATGCGCTGGACGAGCAGGGCGCGGTGGCCTGGCTGCTGAAAGACGATGGCGGCGACGTGCAGGGCTACGCATTCGCAGGTCCGTGCGGTTTGCCGCACGACGGGGTGCAGCCCGGGGACCTGGAACTGAAACGCCTGTATCTGCGCCAATCCGCACAGAACGGCGGCTGGGGCGCGAAGCTGTTCCTGGAGGCCGAGGACTGGATGCGCCGCAACGGCCCGGCCGCGATCTGGATCGGCGTGTGGAGCGAGAACCACGGCGCGCAGCGTTTCTATGCGCGCCACGGCTATGGAAAAGTCGGTGAATACCTGTACCCGGTCGGCGAGGCCCGCGACCTGGAATTCATCTACAGGAAATCGTTGACCGCCGACTGAGGCGCGTCAGTCCTCGTAACCGGAGGCGGCTGGGAACTCCGGCAGCGACGTGCGGCTGCCATCGAGCAGGCCCCGGCTCAACTTGCCGTCCTCGATGAACAGCAGTTCGCCGGACTCGCCGTTCTTGATGCCGCCGTCGATGGCGATGACGCGCCCGCCATGCAGGCTGCTGACGTGCTTCTGGGTGGTGTGCCCGACCACGATCCGCGCCACGCCCAGGCGCCCGGTCAGCGCGCGCACGTCCTCCGGCGTCATCCGGCCGTCGAAATAGCCGCGATACCAGATCGGGCTCTGCTTGCCGTCGTAGAGGCGGGCAGTGGCGGGATCGGCGCGCACTTCGTTCTTGGGTTTCCCCAATGAAGCGCGATAGGCGGCGTTGGTCTCGTCGATGCGCAGCGCCAGTTCGAGCTCGTCCGGCGCGATCCCGCCATGCAGGAACAACGTGTCGCCCAGCTTGAGCAGCACCGGCCGCGCGTAAATCCATTCGCCCAGCACGCTGTCGCGCGCGTACAGGCCCGGCACGCTGCGGCCCAGCAGGCGGGCGACGACGGCGTACTTCGGGTTGACGTAGCGCAGGTCGCCGCCCAGCACCATGGTTTCGTGGTTGCCGAGCAGGAAATGCACGTCGCCGCCGGCCCGGCGTGCCTGCCGTTGCAGGTCCAGCAGCAGCCAGAGCGCTTCGGTGACGCGGTCGCCGCGGTCCATCACGTCGCCGGCCACGACCATGTGCGTGCTGCCGGCCGCCCAGCCGTCGCCGGCATCGATGATGCCGTTCGCGCGGAGCAGGCGCAGCAGCAGTCCGTACTGGCCGTGGATGTCGGAGACCGCGACGATGCGCCCGTCGCGATACGGCGTGGCGTCATCGATTGTCGTGCGCGGTGGCATCGCCAATGGATGCGGGTAGCCGCAACGTGGCGTCACGATGCCTTCGGGCGGCACGCCTTCGCTCAGCACCAGGCCATTGCAGACCCAGAATGCGCGCATGCCGCCATTGGCGTGGAAGACATGGGGGCCATCGTCGAGCGGAACTGTCGGGCCTTCCGCGGCCAGTGCGACGAATGCCTGGATCGCCAGCAGCCCGAGCAACAGGCGGGCCAGGCGCCGGGTCGGGTTCGCGCGATGGGGGCGGGCATTGTCCATGCCCCAGTGTAGCGATCTCCTTTCCCGCTGAGGCCGGCATGCGCGCATGCGCCGGAGCCGCTACATTCCCGATTCGAGGTGCACCACGCTCCGGGAAATCGAGGAATCAGCCTGTCCGTTTCAGCGTCGCAAAACCCATCGCCGCGGATTCTGCTGGTCCACGGCCTGCTGAACGCCGACTGGTGGTTGCGCCCGCTGGCAGCCGCACTGCGTCGCGAGGGCTACGAGCCGCGGCTGTTCGGCTATCCCAGCGTGCTGGGTGGCCCGGCGCAAGCGATCCCGCGCCTCGCCGAACGCCTGCGCGTGGGCGGTGTCGCGGCCATCGTCGGCCACAGCCTGGGCGGCTTGATTGCGCTGGAGGCGCTGCGCGCCGCGCCGGACGCCGGCATTCGGCGAGTGGTCTGCCTGGGTTCACCGTTGCGCGGTAGCGCGACTGCCCGCACGATCGCCTCACGTGCCTGGTCGCGCCCATTGCTGGGGCGCAGCGCGCCGATGCTGCAGGCCGGATTGCGGGACTGGGATGGCGAAGCCGAGGTCGGGGTGATCGCCGGGGACGTGCCGCGCGGGCTGGGGCGGCTGTTTTCGCGCTTCGAGGGTACATCGGACGGCACGGTCGGCGTGGAGGAGACCTGCCTGCCCGGCATTGCCGATCATTGCATCGTCCACTGCAGCCATACCGGGCTGGTGTTCTCGCGCGATGTAGTGGCGCAGACGCTGGTTTTCCTGCGCGAAGGGCGTTTCAGGCGCTGAAGGAATCGCGCGCCGTCAGAGGGTGCATTCCAGGCATATGACCGGTGGGTGCTGCAGGAAGGTCTCCCAGTAGCCGGGTGGGTGGCCGTCCGCGGCGCCGGGGGCCAGCACGGGCACATGCCAGGCGATGTCGCGGAACCCGGCTTCGCGCAGCGCGCGCTCATGGGTGGCGATGTCGAGGTGGTAGTTGGTGATCTCGAAGGTCTGCCCGTCATCCAGATGGAACAGGTAGGCGACCGGAGTGCCTTCCGCCAAGGGTTCGTCGGCGCGCTTGGTGAAGCCGTACTTCCGGCTGTCGGCAAAGCGCTCGCGGGGATGCAGCGGGTTGTTGTTGACGGTGACGAAGCGCCCGCCGGGCACGAGATGGCGCGCGATCGCGCGGCTCATCCCTAGCAGCGCATCGTAGTCGTTGGCGTAGTTGAGCAGATAGGCGGCCGCAACCAGGTCGAAACTCGCGCCCAGGTCCAGGGTCAGGGCGTCGTGCTGCAGGTATTCGACCCCCAGCGGCGCACGCCGTTCTTCCTCCAGGGCGAGATCGATCATGCCCCGCGACAGGTCCACGCCCAGTGCGCGCCGGGCGCCGTTGCGCTTGAAGAAGCGGGTGTAGAAGCCTTCGCCGCAGGCCAGGTCCAGCACCGACTTGCCGTCCAGGTCGCCCAGCAGCCCGAACAGGGTGTGGTACTCCAGATGCATGCGCCAGGGTTGTTGCTTGGCGCGCTTGTACTCGGCTGCGATCAGGTCGTAATCCGTCGTCATTGCCGGCCCTCTCTAGTCCGTACAAGGCGGTGCATCATCGGAAACATTGCCGCGATCCCGGAGGATACGGCCAATCGTGGCCGTCTACCGGGCCGGCAATCAAGTAAAATCGCCATCTTCAATACAGTCGGCACGCTAGCCCATGGGTAGAGGCCCTTCCATCGAAGCCCGCAAGAACGCGGTCGACGCGCAGCGCGGCAGGATATTCACCAAGGTGATCCGCGAGATCGGCGTGGCCGCCCGCGCCGGCGGCGGCGATCCGGCCGGCAATCCGCGCCTGCGCAGCGCCATCGACAAGGGCCTGTCGGTCAACATGTCGAAGGACGTGATCGAACGCGCGATCAAGAAGGCGACCGGCGAGCTGGAAGGCGTCGAATACGAGGAAATCCGCTACGAGGGCTATGCGCCCGGCGGCGTCGCGGTGATCGTCGAATCGCTGACCGACAACAAGGTGCGCACCGTGGCCGAAGTGCGCCACGCGTTCGGCAAGCACGGCGGCAACATGGGCGCAGAGGGTTCCGTCGCCTTCATGTTCAGGAAGCTCGGCGTGCTGAGCTACGACGCCGGCGCCGATGAGTACGCGATCACCGAAGCCGCCATCGAGGCCGGCGCGGAGGATGTGGTGGTGTATGACGATGGCGCGATCGACGTGATCACCGCGCCCGAGGCTTTCGGCGAAGTGAAGGCGGCGATGGAGGTAGCGGATCTCGCGCCCGGTTTCGCCGAGGTGACGATGCGCGCCGACAACGACGTCGCGGTGGAGGGCGAGACCGCGGAGCAGGTGCAGAAGCTGCTCGACCGCCTCAACGAGCTCGACGACGTGCAGGCGGTCTACAGCAACGTCGAGCTGCCGGCCTGAGCAAGGCGTGGCGACAGTCCGCATTCTGGGCATCGATCCCGGCTCGCAGCGCACCGGCGTGGGCGTGATCGATGTGGCCGCGGACGGCCGCATGGCGCATGTCCACCACGCGCCGCTGCTGCTGATGAAGGCGGAAGATTTCCCGCAGCGCCTGCGCCTGCTGCTGGATGGCCTGTGGGCGCTGATCGAAGAACACAAACCCGACGAAGTCGCCATCGAACAAGTGTTCCTGTCCAACAACGCGATGAGCGCGCTGAAGCTGGGCCAGGCGCGCGGCGCGGCCATCGCCGCCTGCGTGGCGCGCGACCT
>DAIRVA010000092.1:0-4882 GCA_036803045.1 Lysobacter sp.
GCAACGTGATGGAATTCCTGCTGATCAACCATCCGCTGGACTGCCCGATCTGCGATCAGGGCGGCGAGTGCGAGTTGCAGGACGTGTCGATGGGCTACGGCCGCGGCATCAGCCGCTACTCCGAGAAGAAGCGCGTCGTTGCCGACGAGGACATGGGGCCACTGGTCGCGACCGAGATGACGCGATGCATCCAGTGCACGCGCTGCGTCCGTTTCACCGCAGACATCGCGGGCACATACGAGCTGGGTGGCATGCAGCGTGGCGAAAACCTGCAGATCGGCACTTTCGATGGCAGGCCGCTCACGACGGAACTCTCCGGCAACGTCATCGACGTCTGTCCGGTCGGCGCGCTCACCAACAAGGTGTTCCAGTTCAAGGCCCGCCCTTGGGAGCTCACCGCGAAGGATTCGCTGGGCTTCCAGGACGCGCTCGGCAGCAACCTGTTCCTGCATGCACGCCGTGGCGACGTGATGCGCGCCGTGCCGCGTGACAACGAATCGGTCAACGAATGCTGGCTCTCGGATCGCGATCGCTTCGCGCACCAGGGCATGTATGCCGATGATCGTGCGCTCAAGCCGATGATCCGCGTGGGCGAGGGCAACGAGAAATCCGACTTCCGCGAAGCCGGCTGGGACGAGGCGCTCGGCCTTGCCGCGCAGATCCTGCGCGACCACGCCGGTGATTCGCTGGGCATGCTGGTGCATCCGGCCACCTCCAACGAGGAAGGCGCGTTGCTTGCCCGTCTCGCCGCGTCGTTGGAAACCGGCAACCTCGACCATCGCCTGTCGCAGCATGATGTCTCCGATGCCGCGATCGCCGAGGTGTCGGGCGTGCCGGTGGAAGACATCGCCCACGCCGATGTCGTGGTGATCGTCGGTAGCCACCTGCGCCATGAAGTGCCGCTGCTGCACCACCGCGTGCGGCAGGCGTGGAAGCAGGGTGCGAAGGTTTATTCGGTCAATCCGGTGGAGTTCGACGTCGCGTTTGATCTTGCGGGTAGCGTGATCGTGCCGCCGTCGCAGATCGCCGATGCGCTGGCATCGCTGGACATCGGCCAAGCCGAACGTGCCGTCGTCATCGTCGGTGGCGTGGCGGAGAACGGCCAGCACGCGGCCGCGATCCGCCAGGCCGTGCGCGACTTCGCCGCAAAGTCCGGCGCGCGCCTGTGCCGCATTCCGCAAGGCGCGAATGCCGTGGGCCTGTCGATACTGGGCGTGCTGCCGAGCCAGCGCCCGACGCAGGACATGCTGCGCGAAGCGCGCCAGGCCTATGTCATCTACGGCATCGAGCCGGGGCTGGACTTCGCCGACCAAGGTGTCGCGATGCGCGCGCTGGCCGGTGCCAAGACGATCGCCTTCAGCCATTACGCCTGTCGCTCGACCCGCAGCGTGGCCGACGTGATTTTGCCGATCGCGCTGCTGCCCGAACTCGAAGCCAGCCTGACCAACATGGATGGTTTCGAGCAGCGCACGCAGGCCGCCGGCAAGATGCGCGGCGATGTGCGCGAAGGCTGGCGCGTGTTGCGTGCGCTGGGTGCCGCGTTGTTCGCCGACGGCTTCGACTTCACCGATCTCGCCGGATTGCGCGCATCGATTGTGCCGCGCATGGTCGAAGTGCGCGGCGGGAATGTCGCACAGCCGGGTGCGCCGGGCATCGAACTGGCCGTCTCGCAGGCGATCTACCGCACCGATGGCACCGTGCGTCGCGCCGCGGCATTGCAGGCGCATCCGCTCACCGTCGGCGCACGCGCCGTGTTGAATGCGCAGACGGCGCAGTCGGTCGGTTTGGCCGAAGGTGCGATGGGCAAGTTCTCGACCGCCGCCGGCACCGCGACCTTGCCGGTCGCACTGAGCGACAAGGTCTCGCCGGGCGTGGTCTGGGTGGAGTCGGGCTATGGCGCGACGGCACCGCTGGCCGCAAGCCGCGTGGAGGCGAAATCGGCATGAGCGAATACATCGACATGCTGCATGACTGGTTCCTGCAGTTCGGCAACATCGGCATCGTGCTGTGGATCGTGCTGAAGATCCTTCTCATCGCCGTGCCGGTGATAATCGCGGTGGCGTTCTACGTGGTGTGGGAACGCAAGCTGATCGGCTGGATGCATGCCCGCCACGGGCCGATGTACGTCGGATTCGGCGTGTTCCAGGCCTTCGCCGACGTGTTCAAGTTGCTGTTCAAGGAAGTGGTGCAGCCGAGCCAGGCCAGCAGGTTCCTGTACATCCTGGCGCCGCTGATCGTGCTGGCGCCGTCGTTCGCGGCGTGGGCGGTGGTGCCGTTCGATTACCAGGTGGTGCTGTCGAACGCCAACGCCGGCCTGCTGTATCTGTTGGCGATGACCTCGCTCGGCGTGTACGGCATCATCCTCGCGGGCTGGGCATCCAACTCCAAGTACGCCTTCCTCGGCGCGATCCGTTCGGCTTCGCAGGTGGTCAGTTACGAGATCGCGATGGGCTTCGCGCTGGTCGGCGTGCTGATCCTGTCGGGCAGCCTCAACCTCACCGACATCGTGATGGCGCAGAAAGGCGACGCGGGCCTGTTCGAGTGGTTCTGGCTGCCGCTGCTGCCGCTGTTCGGCGTGTATTTCATCTCGGGCGTGGCCGAAACCAACCGCGCGCCGTTCGACGTGGTCGAAGGCGAATCCGAGATCGTCGCCGGCCACATGGTCGAATACTCGGGTTCGCAGTTCGCGATCTTCTTCCTGGCCGAGTACGCGAACATGATCCTGGTGAGCTTCCTCACCCCGATTTTCTTCGCCGGCGGCTGGCTCTCGCCGATCCCGGCGGCGTGGATCGGCGACATCCCGGTGCTGTCGACCATCCTGGGCGACGGCTGGTGGTGGCTGTTCGCCAAAGTCGGGTTCTTCATGAGCTGTTTCATCTGGTTCCGCGCCTCGTTCCCGCGCTACCGCTACGACCAGATCATGCGGTTGGGCTGGAAGGTCTTCATTCCGATCACCATCGCCTGGATCGCGGTCGCCGCGCTGATGGCGTTCTACGGCATCGTGAAGGCGGGGGCTTGACCGAATGAACCGCATCGTCCATTACTTCAAGAGCCTGATGCTGCTGGAGCTGTTCCAAGGCCTTTGGCTGACGCTGAAGTACCTGTTTCGCCCCAAGTACACGCTGATGTACCCGATGGAAAAGACGCCGCAGTCGCCGCGTTTCCGGGGCATCCACGCACTGCGCCGCTACCCGAATGGCGAGGAACGCTGCATCGCCTGCAAGCTGTGCGAGGCGGTGTGCCCGGCGCTGGCCATCACCATCGATTCGGAGAGGCGCACCGACGGCACGCGCCGCACCACCCGCTACGACATCGACCTGTTCAAGTGCATCTTCTGCGGCTTCTGCGAGGAATCCTGCCCGGTCGACTCCATCGTGGAAACGCACGTCTACGAGTACCACTTCGACCGGCGCGGCCAGAACATCCTGACCAAGCCGACCCTGCTTGCGATCGGCGATCGGCTCGAGCCGGAGATCGCCGAGCGACGCGCCGCCGACGCGCCCTATCGTTGAGGACGACATGGACCTGACCCTGCTCGCCTTCTATGCGTTCGCCGCCACCGCCGTCATGTCCGCGGTGGGGGTAATCAGCGTGAAGAACCCCGTCCATGCCGCCTTGCTGCTGGTGCTGACGTTCTTCACCATCGCCTGCACCTGGATCATCGCCGGCGCGGAGTTCCTCGGCGTGGCATTGATCCTCGTCTATGTCGGTGCGGTGATGGTGCTCTTCCTGTTCGTGGTGATGATGCTGGACATCGACACCACGCCGATGCGCGAGGGCTTCGTACGCTACCTGCCGGTCGGGCTGCTGGTCGCGGCGGTCATGCTGGTCGAGATCCTCGCCTTGCTGGGCATCCAGTCGCGCCTGGCGACCGGTTTCGGCCCCGATGCCGTCGCCGAAGCGGGGCTCTGGAACACCAAGTGGCTGGCGCAGACCTTGTTCACCACCTATCTGCTGCCGTTCGAGCTGGCCGCGATCATCCTGACGGTGGCCGTGATCGCGGCGGTGATGCTGACGCTGCGGCGGCGCTCCGGCGTGAAGACGCAGAACCCGTCGAAACAGTCCGCGGTGCGCCCGGCAGACCGGATCCGTCTGGTCGCGATGCAGGCGGAGCGTCCCGTTGGCGGGACAGGGGAGGAGGAGACGCCATGATGCTGGGCCTTGGACATTACCTCGCGCTGGGCGCGGTGCTTTTCTGCATCAGCGTGGCCGGCATTTTCCTCAACCGCAAGAACGTCATCATCCTGCTGATGTCGCTCGAGCTGATGCTGCTCGCGGTGAACGTGAACTTCGTGGCCTTCTCGCGCCAGTTCAACGACGCATCCGGGCAGATCTTCGTGTTTTTCATCCTCACGGTGGCGGCGGCGGAAGCGGCGATCGGGCTGGCCATCCTGGTCGCGCTGTTCCGCAGCCGCGGCACCGTCGAGGTGGTGAAACTGGATTCCTTGAAGGGGTGAACGGACGCGTGCGCACCTGTCGTACCGCATCCAGCCACCCGGCAAACACGGCCACCAACGGCGAACCCATTCCATGATGCTTTCCACCCCCCATCTGCTGATCATCGTGCTGGCGCCGCTGCTGGGATCGATCCTGGCCGGGCTGTTCGGCCGCCAGATCGGGCGCAAAGGCGCGCACAGCGTCACCATCGCGGGCGTGGCGGTTGCCTGCGCGTTGTCCGTGTACGTGCTGTGGCAACTGGTGGGGCAGGGCGCATCGCCCTATAACCAGAACATCTACACCTGGTTCGAGATCGGCAGCTATCAGGCGCATGTCGGCTTCATGGTCGACAAGCTGACCGCGATGATGATGGTCGTGGTGACCTTCGTGTCGCTGCTGGTGCACGTCTACACCATCGGCTACATGGCCGACGACCCGGGCTACC
>DAIRVA010000093.1:0-4880 GCA_036803045.1 Lysobacter sp.
AGTTGCTCCGGATTGGTGCCGCTGCCCTTGCCGGGCGGGGTGTGGGTGACTTCCAGGTGGCCGTCGTCGCTCTTGGAGACGCCGCCATCGCGGCCGCCGCCGGTGGTGTGGACGCGGGCGGTGTACAGGACTTTGTCGAGGGTTTTCATGGGGACTCCGGGTGGGGGAAGGCGGCAGGCTGTGAAAGCAAAGGGCCCGACCATGGCCGAGCCCCAGCATGCCTTGCCGCGCGTTAAGCTGGTCAGAAGGGCGCGTCGTCGTTGGGTGCGGCGGCCTGCTTCGCGGGCGCCTTCTTCACCGTCTTCTTGGTCACGGTTTTCCTGGCGGCCTTCTTGGTGGTTTTTTTCGCGGTGGTTTTCTTCGTCGCTTTCTTGGCAGCCTTCTTGGCCGGGGCCTTCTTCGCCACGGTTTTGCTCGCGGCCTTGCGGCCCCAGCCCTTGCGCATCGGCTTGCCGGTCTCGGCGAGCAGTTGCGTGGCTTCCTCCAGCGTCAGCGATTTCGGATCGCGTTCCTTCGGGATCTTGCCGTTCATCGCGCCGTCGGAGATGTACGGGCCGAAGCGGCCGTTGAGCACCTGCACGTCGCTGCCTTCCCACTGGCTGATGATGCGGTTGCGGGCGATCTCTTCCTTTTCCTCGATGAGGGCGACCGCGCGATCGAAATCGATGGTGTAGGGATCGTCTTCCTTCTTGAGCGAAGCGTAAGTCGATCCGCGCTTGGCGAACGGACCGAAGCGGCCGACGCCGACGCTCACTTCCTCGCCGTTGGACTCGCCCAGCTTGCGCGGCATGTCGAACAGCTTGAGCGCCTGCTCCAGGGTGATCGAATAGATGCTCTGACCGGGCTGCAGCGAGGCGAACTTCGGTTTTTCCTCGTCGTCCACGGTGCCGATCTGCACCATCGGGCCGAACCGGCCGATGCGCGCGCTGATTTCCTTGCCGCTGGTCGGGTCGATGCCCAGCACGCGTGCGCTGCCGGCGTCGGTGCGGTCCACGCTCTGGGTCTTGTCGTCGACCAGCTCCTTGAATGGGCCCCAGAATTTTTCCATCAGCGGGATCCAGTCCTCTTCGCCGCGGCTGACGGCATCAAGCTCGTCCTCCATCTTCGCGGTGAAGTCGTAATCCACGTACTGGGTGAAATGCGATGACAGGAATTTCGACACCGCGCGGCCGACGTCGGTCGGTTTGAATGCCCGGCCTTCGAGCTCCGCGTACTTGCGGAACAACAGGGTCTGGATGATCGAGGCATAGGTCGAAGGCCGGCCGATGCCGTATTCCTCCAGCGCCTTCACCAGCGAGGCCTCGGTAAAGCGCGGCGGTGGCTGGGTGAAGTGCTGGTCGGCGTGGATGCGGTCCAGCGGCACGCTGTCGCCGGGCTTCATCGGCGGCAGCTTGCGGCCTTCGTCATCGTCATCGGCCGACTTGCTGTCCTTGCCTTCCTCGTACACGGCGAGGAAGCCGGGCACGACCACCGTGGTGCCGCTGGCGCGGAATGCATGTTCGGTGCCGGCAGCCAGTTCCACCGAGACGGTGTTGAGCGTGGCCGGAATCATCTGGCTGGCGACCGCGCGTTTCCAGACCAGGTCGTAGAGCTTGCGCTCGTCATCGGTGAGGAAGCGTGCGATCTGCGAGGGCGTGCGCAGCGCCGAGGTCGGGCGCACCGCTTCGTGAGCCTCTTGTGCATTCTTCGACTTGGTCTGGTAGAAGTTCGGCTTGTCCGGCAAGGAGCTGGTGCCGAAATCGCGAGCGATGACATCGCGGATCTCGCCCAGCGCGTCCTGCGACAGGCTGACCGAGTCGGTACGCATGTAGCTGATCAGGCCGACGGTGCCTTCCTCGCCGATCGCCACGCCTTCGTACAGCTTCTGCGCGACCTGCATGGTGCGGCGGGTGGTGAAGCCCAGCTTGCGCGCGGCCTCCTGCTGCAGCGTGGAGGTGGTGAACGGCGGCGAGGGCCGGCGCTTGCGCTCCTTGCTGGTGACATCGGTGACGTGCAGGCGACCGTTGGCGGCGGCGGCGATGCGCTTGCGCGCGTCCTCCGCGGTTTCGCCATCGGTAATCGTGAACTGCTCGAACTTCTTGCCGTCGAACTTGACCAGCTTGGCGCTGAAGGCCTGCGAGGGATGCGCGCACTCGGCCTCGATCGACCAGTATTCGCGTGCGATGAACGCTTCGATTTCTTCCTCGCGCTCCACGATCATGCGCAGCGCCGGCGACTGCACACGGCCGGCGGACAGGCCGCGCTGCACCTTGCGCCACAACACCGGCGACAGGTTGAAGCCGACCAGGTAGTCCAGCGCGCGCCGCGCCTGCTGCGCATCGACCATGTCGATGGAGATGCTGCGCGGATCGGCGATGGCTTCCTTGATCGCGCGCGGGGTGATCTCGGTGAACACCACGCGATGCAGCGGTTTGTCCTTGAGGAGGTTCTTTTCCTTCAGGATCTCCGCGATGTGCCAGCTGATCGCCTCGCCCTCGCGATCCGGGTCGGTGGCCAGGTAGATGTCCTCGGCCACCTTGGCGGCCTTGGCGATGGCGGCGACGTGCTTCTCGTTCTTCTCGATCAGGTCGTAGCGCATGCGGAAGCCGTCGTCCGGATCGACCGCGCCCTCCTTGGGGACCAGGTCGCGGACGTGGCCGTAGCTGGCGAGGACGTGGAAGTCCTTGCCGAGGTATTTGTTGATCGTCTTGGCCTTGGCGGGCGATTCGACGATGAGCAGGTGCTTGGACATGAAAGGGTTCCCTGCGGCGGCCGCTTCGGGTGGGGTGCAGACACCGACGCCCGGGTGGTCCCGGGCGTCGTGCTTCTATTTATAGTGAAATCACGGCGATGGCCGTGCTGTCAAGCGCTTCAGTGGATCGGTTCGGGTTCGTCGCCGAACATCTGCGTTTCCATCCAGGCATAGGCGGCCTCGGATCCGGGCTGGTTGAACAGCACCATCAGCACGACCCATTTCAGGTCGTCCAGGTCGATGTGGTCCTGGTCGAGCGCCATCGCGCGGTCCAGCGCCAACTCGCGCTGCTCGGCATCGAGGATGCCGTGCTGGACGAGGTAGAGCAGGAAGCCGCGGGCCTCCACGTCCAGTTTCTCGAGTTCAGGGCCATGGAAAACACGGATCGGCCGGCGGGCACCGGCGGCCGGCGCCGGGGGGCGACGTTCGTCCAGTTCGTCCAGCCAGGTGAAGGCTCGCTTGATCTCGGCCGTGCTGAAACCGGCCTGGGTCAGCTCCTTCTGCAGGGAAGCGCGGTCGCTGGCGGAAGGATCGAGGTCGTCGTTGGTCAGATAATGCTCGAACAGGTACAGCAGCACGTCCAGGATGGTTTCTTTCATCGTCCTCGCCCTGCGCCAGGCGCGCGTGGTTCAGCGGAGTACAGGGGACTTGCGGGTGTAGCGACCATGTTGGACCGACACACGGCCTTCCAGTTCCAACGTCAGCAGGATGGGGGACAGCCGGGCCACCGTCAATCCCGTCCGGTCGACGAGCTGCTCCATACTGGTTGGGTCGTGGCCCATCGCCTTCCACAAGCCGTAGGGGTCGTCCGGCATCTCCGTCGGCGTGTCGGGGAGGGCCGGCAAGGCGCCGTCCAGCCGGTTGCGCAAGGCGGAGGCGGTATCAGCCAATGCCGGCGCCAGGCTGGCGATGATGTCGTCCGGATGGGTGGCGAGCGCGGCGCCATCCCGGATCAGGGCATGGCAGCCCCGTGCCAGCGGGTGGTGGATCGACCCCGGCACCGCGAAGACCTCGCGGCCCGATTCGGCGGCGATCCGGGCGCTGATCAACGCGCCCGAGCGCTCGGCCGCCTCGACCACCAGCATGCCAGCGGCAAGGCCGGCGATCAGGCGGTTGCGGGCCGGGAAATGAACCCGTAGCGGCGGTGTCCCTGGCAGGTATTCGCTGACGACGGCGCCACGGGCGGCGATCCGGTCGCGCAGTTCGCGATGCGCCGCGGGGTAGGCCACGTCCGGTCCGCACCCCAGCACCGCGACCGTCAAGCCACCGGGGTGGTCCAGCGCGGCCGCGTGGGCTGCGGCATCGATCCCGGCGGCCAGGCCGCTGGTGATCGCAAGTCCCGCAACTGCCAGCGCGTGGGCAAACTGGTGCGCGGTGTCGCGACCGTTGGGGCTGGCATCGCGGCTGCCGACCACCGCCACCTGCGGGTGCCACAAGTGGCCGGGTTCGCCATCCACGAACAGCGCCAGCGGTGGGCTGGCGATCCGCGACAGCAAGACCGGGTAGTCCACGTCGCCCCAGGTGATCAGGTGGTGGGCCGGGGCGTCCAGCCAGGCCGCGGCGGACGCCGCCATCGACAGCGTGCCAGCGTCGGGTTTGCGCAAGGCGGCGCACTGGGCTTCGGACAGGCCAGAAGCTCGCCAGGCGGAGATTCCTGCCTCCAGCGCGGCGGCGGCATCGCCCGAATGCGCGTCAAGCAGGCGCCGCCGGGGAGCCAGTCGGCCGCCAGCGAGGATCAGGCGGATCAGCGCGATCGAAGGAGGCATGGCCCATGGTGGGGCGCCGGCGAGTGCCGCGCCCTCGGGCGCGACCCCTGCATGCCATCGGGGAATTCCGACTCAGTAGGCGGCGTCGGGATGCTTGAGTTCGTAGCCGACCCGGGTCGGCTTGATCCCGTCCATGACCAGCCCGTAGCTGACCTTGTCGAAGGTGCGGAACACCATCACGTGGCCGGAGAACTCGTCCGGGAGGCGGACCTTGTCGGCATCCGAGACCAGGTCCGGATCGCGCGTGGGCACCTGCACGCGGTCGACGACGTTGTGCCCGACGCGCCAGACGGAGAAGACGGTGCCGTTGTCGACGCCGTCGCGGGCACCGACCGACAGCGCCACGACGTCGCGCGGCCCGCCGAACAGGCCGCGGTCCGCGA
>DAIRVA010000094.1:0-4304 GCA_036803045.1 Lysobacter sp.
TTGCCGACCCAGGCGATTTCCGGCTCGGTGTAGATCACCCACGGGATGGTGTCGTAGTTGACGTGGCCGGGCAGGCCGGCGATCAGCTCCGCCACCGCAATGCCTTCCTCGAAGCCCTTGTGGGCGAGCATCGGGCCGCGCACGCAGTCGCCGATCGCCCACACGCCGTCGGCGCCGGTGTGGCAATGCGCGTCCACCTCGATCTGGCCGCGCTCGTTGAGCTTGACGCCGGTGCCTTCGGCCAGCACGCCCTTGGTCGCGGGGCGGCGGCCCACGGCCACCAGCAGCTTGTCGACGGTGAGGGTCTGGTCTTCCTTGCCGTCGTTGTAGGTCATGACGACTTCGTCGCCCTTGACCTCGGCATTCAGCAGCTTGGCGCCCAGCTTGATGTCGAGGCCCTGCTTCTTGAACTCTCTCGCGGCGACCTTGGCCACTTCCTTGTCGGCGGCGGCGAGGAAGTCCGGCATCGCCTCGAGGATGGTGACCTCGGAACCCAGGCGGTTCCACACGCTGCCGAGCTCCAGGCCGATCACGCCGGCGCCGATCACGCCCAGGCGCTTGGGTACTTCGGTGAAGTCCAGGCCGCCGACGTTGTCGACGATGTGCTTGCCGTCGAACTTGGCGAACGGCAGCTCGATCGAATCCGAGCCCACGGCGAGGATCACGTTGGTGCCCTTGATTTCGACTTCGGAACCATCGTGCTGCTTCACCTTCACCACGTTGCCCGGCTGCAGTTGGCCATAGCCGTAGAAGGCGGTGACCTTGTTGGCCTTGAACAGCATCGCGATGCCGCCGGTGAACTGCTTCACGATCTTGTCCTTGCGGGCGACCATCGTGGCGACGTCCATCCTGGCGTCCGAGAAGCTGATGCCGTGCTGGTCGAAGAGGTGGCCCATGTTCCAGAACTGGCGGCTGGAATCGAGCAGTGCCTTGGACGGCACGCAACCCACGCGCAGGCAGGTGCCACCGAGGGCCGGCTGGCCGTCCTTGCCCAGCGCGGCATCCACGCAGGCGGTCTTCAGGCCCAGTTGCGCGGCGCGGATCGCGGCGTGGTAGCCGGCGGGGCCGCCGCCGATTACGACGACATCGAATTGCTGTTGTTCGGACATGAGGTTGTTTCCTTTTCGAACTTTGCCGAGTCTTGAAACGACACGCCCCGCACGGGCGGGGCGCGTTGCGAGGGCCGATTACATGCCGAGCAGCATGCGGTGCGGATTCTCGAGCTGGTTCTTGATGTCGACCAGGAACAGGACCGCGTCCTTGCCGTCGATGATGCGGTGGTCGTAGCTGAGCGCGATGTACATCATCGGCGCGGCGACGACCTGGCCGTCCTCGACGATGGCGCGCTCCTTGATGGCGTGCATGCCGAGGATGGCCGACTGCGGCGGGTTGACGATCGGCGTGGAGAACAGCGAGCCGAAGGTGCCGCCATTGGTGATGGTGAAGGTGCCGCCCTGCAGGTCTTCCAGCTTCAGGCCGCCCTCGCGCGCCGCCTTGGCGTAGCCGGCGATGCTCTTCTCGACTTCGGCGAAGTCCATGCGCTCGACATTGCGAAGCACCGGCGTGACCAGGCCCTTGTCGGTGGACACGGCGATCGAGATGTCGGCATAGCCGTGATAGATGATGTCGTCGCCATCGACCGAGGCATTGACCACCGGGTACTTCTGCAGCGCGTTGGCGGCGGCCTTGGCGAAGAAGCTCATGAAGCCGAGCTTGATGCCGTTGGCCTTGACGAAGTCGTCCTGCAACTCCGAGCGCATCGCCATCACCTTGCCCAGGTTCACCTCGTTGAAGGAGGTGAGCATGGCGATGGATTCCTTCGACTCCATCAGGCGCTTGGCGATGGTCTTGCGGATGCGCGTCATCGGCACGCGCTCTTCCGGGCGCGCGCCGCCGGCCACGCCCGCGGTCTTGCCGCTGGCGTAGTTGACCAGGTCTTCCTTGGTCACCGCGCCGCGACGACCGGTACCTTCGACCTGCGCCGGGTCGATGCCTTCCTTCTTCGCGGTGAAGGCGGCGCCCGGCGGCAGCTGCGAGGTATTGCCGCTGGCAGCCGGTGCGGAAGCGGCTGCCGGCGCCGCGGGGGCAGGAGCGGCCGGTGCCGCGGCGGGCGCAGGTGCAGCCGCCGCCGCAGGCTGGGCCGGCGCGGCTTCGGCCACGGCCACGGCGCCTTCCTCGATCACCGCGATGACCTGCTGGCTGGTGACGGTGGCGCCGGTATCGAACTTGATCTCCTTCAGCACGCCGTCGGCGGGCGAGGGCACTTCCAGCACCACCTTGTCGGTTTCGAGGTCGACCAGGTTCTCGTCGCGCCTGACGGCGTCGCCGACCTTCTTGTGCCAGCCGGCGATGGTGGCGTCGGAGACGGATTCGGGAAGAACCGGGACTTTGATTTCAGTGGTCATGTCGGGGGTCCGGTGGAAGTCGATGGGGAAAAGCGCGTCGGGTCATTCCACGCCCGGTTCCATGCCGGGCGGATTGACCAGCGCATCGGCGATCAGTTTCTGCTGCTCGGCGACATGGTCGTTGAAATGACCGACCGCCGGCGAAGGCGAGCGGGCGCGCCCGGCATAGGACAGCTTCTGGCGGGGGAGCAGGCAGGCGCGGAGATGGTGCTGGATCTGGAACCAGGCGCCCTGGTTCTGCGGCTCCTCCTGGCACCAGATGACGTCGTCCGCCCAGGGGTGGCGTGCGAGTTCCTCGGCCAGCCGGTCGCGCGGGAACGGATAGAGCTGCTCGACGCGGACGATCGCCACGTCGGCGAGGTTGCGCTTCTCGGCCTCCTCCAGCAGGTCGTAGTAGACCTTGCCCGAGCACAGCACGATGCGGCGCACGACGTTCGGGTCCGCCTTCGCATCGGGGATCAGCGTCTGGAACCCGCCGTCGGCGAGATCCTCCAGCGAGGAGACGGCCAGCTTGTGCCGCAGCAGCGACTTCGGCGTCATCACCACCAGCGGCTTGCGGGTATCCATGCGCATCTGCCGGCGGATCATGTGGAATGCCTGTGCCGGCGTGGTCGGCACGCAGACGATCATGTTGTCCAGCGCGCACAGCTGCAGGAAGCGCTCGAGGCGCGCGGAACTGTGCTCCGGGCCCTGGCCCTCGTAACCGTGAGGGAGGAACAGCGCCAGGCCACACAGGCGGCCCCATTTGGCCTCGCCCGAGGCGATGAACTGGTCGATGACGACCTGGGCGCCGTTGGCGAAATCGCCGAACTGGGCTTCCCAGATGTCGAGCGTGTCCGGATCGGTGGTGGAATAACCGTACTCGAACGCCATGACCGCCTCTTCGCTGAGCAGCGAATCGATGATGGTGGCGTATTCCGGGTTCTTCACCAGTTGCCGCAAGGGCAGGTAGTACTGGTCGGTCTTCTGGTCGTGCAGCACGCCGTGGCGATGGAAGAAGGTGCCGCGGCCCGAATCCTGCCCGACCAGGCGCAGCCGGTAGTCCTGCGTCAGCAGCGTGGCGTAGGCCAGGTTCTCGGCGAAGCCCCAGTCGCCCGGCTGCTCGCCAGCCGCCATCTTGAGGCGGTCATCGTAGATCTTGGCAACGCGCGGATGCAGGGTGATCTCGGCCGGGATGGTGTTGATCTGCTTGGCCAATGCGTCGAGCTTGTCGCGCGCGAAGGTGGTGTCGACCTTGTCGCCCAGCTTGCCTTGCAGGAGCTTCGTCCAGTTCGGCATGAGCGGATCGGGCTCGACCTTCACCACCTCGGCGGTGACCTGGCCGGCGTCGAGCTTGTCGCGGTAGGCGTCGGCGGCGGCCTTGACCGCATCGGCACCGATCACGCCTTCGGCCACCAGCGCGTCGCCGTACTTTTCGCGCGTGGTCTTCATCGCGCGGATCTTCTGGTACATCAACGGCTGGGTCGCCGCCGGCTCGTCGGCCTCGTTGTGTCCGTTGCGACGGTAGCAGACCAGGTCGATCACCACGTCGCGGCCGAAGCGCTGCCGGAAATCGAAGGCCAGTTCGGTGCAGAACACCACGGCCTCGGGATCGTCGCCGTTCACGTGCAGGATCGGCGCATCGACCATCTTGGCCACGTCGGTGCTGTAAAGCGTCGAACGCGCGTCCTGGCGTTCGCTGGTGGTGAAGCCGACCTGGTTGTTGATGACGATGTGCAGCGTGCCGCCGACCGCGAAGCCGCGTGCCTGCGACATTTGCAGCAGTTCCATGCCCACGCCCTGGCCGGCGAAGGCGGCGTCGCCGTGCAGCAGCACCGGCACGACCTGCTTGCGCTCCTTGTCGCCGCGGCGCAGCTGGCGCGAGCGCACCGAGCCGGCGACCACCGGGTTGACGATCTC
>DAIRVA010000095.1:0-3858 GCA_036803045.1 Lysobacter sp.
GCGGTGAACAGCAGCGGCGCGGTCTCGCCCGAGATGCGCGCCAGCGCCAGCAGGATGCCGGTGACGATGCCGGGCAGGGCGGAGCGGTAGAGCACCTGCATCGTCACCTTCCACTGCGGCACGCCCAAGGACAGCGCGGCTTCGCGCATCGTGACCGGCACCAGCCGCAGCATTTCGTCGGTGGTGCGCACGACCACCGGCAGCACGATGAAGGCCAGCGCCAACGCGCCGGCGATCGCCGAGAACCGGCCGCCGGTCTGCATCACGAACATCGCGTAGACGAACAGGCCCAGCACGATGGACGGCGCCGACAGCAGGATGTCGTTGACGAAGCGCACCGTGGTGCCCAGCTTGCTGCGGTTGCCGTATTCGGCAAGCCAGGTGCCGGCGGCGATGCCGAGCGGCGCGCCGATGGCCACGCCCATGCCGCACATCAGCAGGCTACCGACGATGGCGTTGCGCATGCCGCCTTCTTCCATCGGCGGCGGCTGGTCCATCGTGAACAACTGCAGGTTGAGGCTGGCCATGCCTTTCGAGACCAGCGTCCACAGGATCCAGCCGAGGAACAGCAGGCCGAACAGCGCGGCAAGGTTGGCGAGCGCGATGGCGACGAGGTTGGCGACCCTGCGTCGGCGATAGAGCGCATCCGCGCGCTTGAAGTCCTTGGCGGGGAGTTGGAGGGCGGACATCAGTTGCCCTCCTTCCGCGACAAGCGCATCAGCATCAGGCGGGCCAGCGCCAGCACGATGAAGGTGACGATGAAGAGGACGAAGCCGAGCAGGAGCAGGGCGGAGCGATAGGTTTCGGTCGCCTCGCCGAAGTCATTGGCGATGAGCGCGGCGATCGTGGTCGAAGGCTCCAGCAGGGACGCGGTGAACTGCACGCTGTTGCCGATCACGAAGGCCACCGCCATCGTCTCGCCCAGCGCGCGGCCCAGGCCGAGGAAGATGCCGCCGATCACCGCCGAACGCGTGTAGGGCAGCACGATGTCCCAGCTCACTTCCCACTTGGTGGAGCCGAGCGCATAGGCCGATTCCTTGAGGCGGGTCGGCACGGTCAGGAACACCTCGCGCATCACCGATGATATGAACGGGATCACCATGATCGACAGCACGATGCCCGAGGTCAGCATGCCGGCGCCGATCGGCGGGCCCTGGAACAGGCGGCCGACCAGCGGCAGCGTGCCGAGGTGCGCGTCCATCCACGGGATGATGGTTTCGCGCATGACCGGCATCAGGACGAAGAAGCCCCACATGCCGTAGATGATCGAGGGGATGCCGGCCAGCAGCTCGATCGCGGTGCCGACCGGGCCGCGCATCCAGCGCGGCGCGACCTCGGTCAGGAAGAAGGCGATGCCGAAGCTCACCGGCACCGCGATCAGCATGGCGATGACCGCGGTGACGATGGTGCCGTAGATCGGCACCAGCGCGCCGTACTTGTCCTCGACCGGGTTCCAGTCGCTGGAGGTGAAGAACGACAGCCCTTCGCTTTGCAGCACGCTGCGGCCGCCCCAGAGCATCGACAGCGCGGCGGCCGCCAGGGTGAACAGCACGAAGACCGCGGTCGCGGTCAGTAGCCAGCGAAAGATGCGGTCGTGGCGCGTGTCGCGCGCGTTGCGGGCATCCGGTGCGGGCAGTGCGGCTGCATTCATCGACAGGGCTCGGATCGAATGGGCGGGGCGTGCCCGCGCAGTGGAACGCACGGAAGCGGTTTTCCGCCCCCGTGCGCGGTGGTCGGCGGGATTACTTCAGCGATGCCCAGTAGGCTTCGACCTGCGTCACCAGCTCGGCCGGCAGCGGCACGTAATCCAGTGCCTGCGCCTGCGCCTGGCCTTGCTCGAACGCCCACTTGAAGAAGTCGAGCGTGGCCTGCTGCTTGGCCGCGTCCTTGGGCTGCTTGTAGACCAGGATGAAGTTGGTGGCGGTGATCGGCCACGCCTCATTGCCCGGCGCGTTGGTGATGACCAGGTTGAAGTCCTGCGCACTCGCCCAGTCGGCGCTGGCGGCGGCTGCGGCGAAGCTTGTCGCGGAAGGCTGCACCCAGTTGCCGGCGGCGTTCTGCATGGCCGCGTAGGGCATCTTGTTCTGCAGCGCGTAGGAGAGTTCCACGTAGCCGATGGAGTGCCTGATCTGCTTGACGTAGGCGGCGACGCCCTCGTTGCCCTTGCCGCCCATGCCGACCGGCCAGTTGACCGTGGTGCCTTCGCCCACCTTGCCCTTGAAGTCCGCGCTGACCTTGGACAGGTAGTTGGTGAAGTTGAAGGTGGTGCCGGAGCCGTCCGAACGACGCACGACCTGGATCTTCTCGGCCGGCAGCGCCACGCCCGGGTTCTCGCCGGCGATGCGCGGATCGTTCCAGTTGGCGATCTTGCCGAGGTAGATGTCGGCCAGCACCGCGCCGGAGAAGCGCAGCTTGCCTGCCTCCATGCCCGGCAGGTTGACCACCGGCACCACGCCGCCGATGGCCGACGGGAACTGGGCCAGGCCCGCCTGCGCCAGGTCCGCGGAGGACAGCGGCTTGTCGGAGGAGCCGAAATCCACCGTGCCAGCCTTGATCTGGGCGATCCCGCCGCCCGAGCCGATCGACTGGTAGTTGATCTTGTTGCTCGTCGCCTTGTGGTAATCGGCCGACCACTTGGAGATCAGCGGATAAATGAAGCTGGCGCCGGCGCCGGTGATCTCGGCGGCGACCTTGTCGCCTGCAGTGGCACCTTCGGCCTGCGAGGATGCCGCGTTCGGGGCGGCGGTGCCGGAATCGGAGGGCTTGCAGCCGGCGACGAAGGCGGCGGCGGCCAGGGCGAGTGCGGCGATGCGCAGCGGGGAGGGGTTCATGTTGGCTCCTGCGGGGGACATGGACGGCCCGTGTCGGGCGTTGTGTCTATGGGAACCTTGCAATGTGACAACCAGGTTACGAAGCGTCACAAATCGTGTTTTCAGGCTTGCGGACAAAAAAAGCACGGGCCGAAGCCCGCGCAATGTTCTGTCCGGACGGGGGCTCAATAACCCATGTTCTGCGCCCAGTAGGCCTCGATCTGCTTGACCAGCGAATCGGGCAGCGGCACGTAATCGAGCGACTTGGCCTGCGCATCGCCGTTGGCATATACCCAGCGGAAGAACTCCTTGGCGTTGGCGGCACCCTGCGGGTTCTTCTTCGGCTGCTTGTACATCAGGATGAAGTTGGTCGCGGTGATCGGCCAGCTCTTCTCGCCGGGCGCGTTGGTCATGACGAGATAAAAGTCCTTGGCATCGCCCCAGCGCGCGTTGGCGGCGGCGGCCTGGAAGCTGTCGTCGCTCGGCACGATGTAGATGCCATCGGCGTTCTTCAGGCGGCTGTAGCTCAGCTTGTTCTGCAGCGCGTAGGACAGCTCCACGTAGCCGATCGCGCCCTTGATCTGCTTGACGTAGGCGGCGACGCCCTCGTTGCCCTTGCCGCCGATGCCCGTCGGCCACTTGACCGAAGTGCCTTCGCCGACATCGCTCTTCCAGTCGCCGTTGACCTTCGAGAGGTAGTTGACGAAGTTGAAGGTGGTGCCCGAGGCATCCGAGCGGTGCACGACGGTGATCTTCTGCGCCGGCAGCTTGATGCCGCCGTTGAGCGCGACGATGCGCGGGTCGTTCCACATCGCGACCTTGCCCATGAAGATGTCGGCGAGGAGATCGCCGTCCAGCTTCATCGCACCCGAGGCCACGCCGGCCACGTTGATCACCGGCACCACGCCGCCGATCACCGACGGGAACTGCGCCAGGCCGAACTTGGCCAGTTCTTCGGGCTTGAGCGGTGCATCGGACGAACCGAAGTCGACCGTGCCGGCCTTGATCTGGGCGATGCCGCCGCCCGAGCCGATCGACTGGTAGTTGA
>DAIRVA010000096.1:0-3699 GCA_036803045.1 Lysobacter sp.
CGCATTTCGGCGATCTTGCCCATGTGCAGCACCATGCCGCCGACCAGCTGCACGTCGTAGGGACGCATGCCCAGCACGCGGATCGAGGCCTCGCGGCAAACGGCGAAGGCTTCCGGCAGCAGCTTGTCGAGCGACTCGCCTTCGACGTGACGGCGCTTGAATTCGCCGGTCTTGGCCTGCAACTCGGCATCCCCCAGCGCCTTCATGTGTGGCTCGAGCGCATTGGCCTTGGCGACGATGCGATCAAGTTGACGGAGGAGGCGGTCGTTGCGACTGCCGAAAACGCGGGTGAGCAAGCTGTTGAGCATGGGCAGGCCGGGGCTGGGGGCCGCGCGCGGACGCGCAAGCGCTGGAAAATAGGAAGGGCGCTGCAGCGCCCCTCGGCAACACGATATTGTAGTGGAGGCGGTCTGGCCGCGTATCAAGGCCTCAACCGCGCGTTGTCCCGGGCTTGCCGCCGCGCATGAAGCGGGCAGGATCGACATAGGCGCCGTCGCGCCAGACTTCCAGGTGCACATGGACGCCGGTCGACCGGCCTGTAGAACCGGCTTTCGCGATCTCGCCGCCCGCCCGCACCAGGTCGCCGACCCGGCGCGTCAGCCGCGAATTGTGCGCGTAGCGGGTGACGTAACCGTTGCCGTGGTCGACCTCGATGGTATGCCCGTAACCGGCGCGATCGCCGGCGAAGGTGACCACGCCATCGGCCACCGCCAGGACCGGATCGCCCCGATTGGCGGCGTAGTCGATTCCCTTGTGGAACTGACCGCCGGCGCCGAACGGGTCGGCGCGCAAGCCGAAGCCCGAAGTCATGTAGCTGTCCGCGACCGGGGTTCCGGACGGCAGCGCCGCGCGGTCGCGGGCGCGGTTGAACAACAGGGCATCGAGCGCCGAGAGCCGGGTGCCGGCATCGCGCAGCGCATGGTCGAGCTGGCGGATGCCTCCATCCAATTCGGACGGCGCGATGTCGCGCACCGGGCCGCCACCGCCCTGCCCGACCGGCTTGCCGAAATCGAATTCGCCTTCCGGCAGGTCGGCATCCCGGGTCAGGCGCTGGCCAAGCGCGTTGAGCCGCGTGGTCTCGGCCTGCAATTCGGCCAGGCGCGCCGCCATCGCGTTGATTTCCCGCTGGGCGGCATCCGGCCCGATGGACGCGCGCTGCGCCGAGCCGCTCGGTGCGAGCTGCGCTGCGCCGACGCCGCCGGCCATGCCGACGACGAGCAGGCAAGCCGAAGCCAGCCATGGACGCCGGCGGATGATGCGTCGCATCGCGTCGACCGCATCGCGCGTATGCTGCGATAGCGACTGGAACCGTTGCTGCATGGCCAAATCCCGATCCTCTTCGTCTTCTCGTTCCCCCGCCGCGCAACCTTGCGCGCAGCCGGCGCTCGACGCCGTGCTGCGGGAACCCGCGGGCGACATCCTGCGCCGCGCGATGTGGCTGGAAGCGGTGGACCGGCAGTTGCGTTCCGCGCTTCCCATTTCCCTGGCCGGTCGCGTTCGCGTGGCGAATCTGGCGCAGGGGCGTTTGTCGTTGCGCGTGGACAGCGCGATCTGGCACAGCCGGGCAAGGCTGCAACAGGGCGACATCATCGAGGCCGCCCGTTCGGTCGGGCTCGATGTCGAGACGGTCCACATACGGGTCGCGGATTCCACCCCGCTCCCTTCCCCCGAGCCTGCCGCCCATCCGGCGAGCGAGGATTCGCGTGCCGCACTGGCAGAGGCGCTGGCCTTGCTCAAGAAGCCCTGACGGCCTTCACGCGACCTGCACATCGCCTTGGGTGCGCAGGATAGCGACCCAAGCCCTTGTATTTGTTAAACAAACGTTTCACAAAACGGAACACGCCGGTTATCCGGGCGGATGCGGCCTCAGGCCAGCGACGGCTCCAGCCCGGCAAACATCGGCGCAGCCTCGGCATCGTCTTGTGCAAACGTCACCTCTTCCCACGCCGCCGTGTCGGCGAGCAAGGCACGGACGAGCTGGTTGTTCAGCGCGTGGCCCGACTTGTGCCCCTCATAGGCGCCGATGACCGGATGGCCGGCCAGGTACAAGTCGCCGACGGCATCGAGGATCTTGTGGCGGACGAATTCGTCGGCGTAGCGCAGGCCGTCGTCGTTCAGCACCCGGAACTCGTCCAGCACGATGGCGTTGTCCATCGAGCCGCCCAGGCCGAGATTGCGCTCACGCATGTATTCGAGGTCGCGCATGAAGCCGAAGGTCCGCGCCCGGCTCACCTCGCGCACGTAGGTCGCGGTGGAGAACTCCAGCGACGCGCGGGAGCGCGATTCGGGAATGGCCGGATGGTTGAACTCGACGGTGAAATCCAGGCGGAAGCCGTTGTACGGGCGGAATCCCGCCGATTTGTCGCCATCGCGCACCTGAATGTCGCGCAGGATGCGGATGAAGCGCTTCGGCGCGTCCTGCTCGGCGATGCCCGCCGATTGCAGCAGGAACACGAACGGTCCGGCCGATCCATCCATGATCGGCACCTCGGGCGCGGACAGCTCGATCCAGGCGTTGTCGATACCGAGTCCCGCCATTGCCGAGAGCAGGTGCTCCACGGTCTGGACCTTGGCCGGACCGTAGGACAGACCGGTGCACAGCGTCGTTTCGCTGACGAGCTCGCCGCGCGCGGGGATTTCCGCCACCGGATCGAGGTCTACCCGGCGGAACACGATGCCGGTGTCAGTCGGGGCCGGCCTCAACGTCAGGAAGACCTTTTCCCCGCTGTGCAGGCCGACGCCGGTCGCACGGATCACGTTCTTGAGGGTGCGCTGGCGCAGCATCGGCTTATTAAGGGGGAGTCGACGTGAACAGGGCTATACGACGGCGCAGGGTACCACGGAGGTCGACCGGCGAGACTTCATGGTCCCTGCACGCCCGGGGGCAGAAAGGCGCCGAACGCGTGGTCCGGCGCAAGGGACGTGGACGCGAAAACACCAGGACGCGGCGGGAGCGATGCCCGCCGGTCCCGACCCCGGGCCGCGTCTTGAGCGCGGTCCGGAAGGATCAATCCGCCTGGCGGCGGAGGAACGCGGGGATGTCCAGGTAATCGGCGCCACCGAAATCCGCCGCCTTCGGGGCGGCCGGATCGCCGGCCGGCGCGCTGGAACCACGACGCAGCCCGGAGACCAGGCCCTGGGCCGGGTTGAACGCGGCTGCAGGCACGTCGTCGATCGGCAGTCCCGTGGTGCCGTCGCGCTTGGCCGCCTGCACGTTCGGCACGATCTCCATCTGCGGGCGCGGCTTGCGCACCGGCTCGTAGCCGAAGTCGCTGCGCACCGGTTGACGCATCGCGTTGCGGTTGAGCCCGGTGGCGACCACGGTCACCTTCACCTCGTCCTGCATGTCCGGGTCGAGCGCGGTGCCGATGACGACCGTCGCGTCCTCGGCGGCGAATTCGCCGACCACCCGACCGATTTCGTCGAACTCGGCCATCGTCAGGTCCGGACCGGCGGTGATGTTGACCAGGATGCCATTGGCACCGGCCAGGTTCACGTCGTCCAGCAACGGGTTCTGGATGGCGGCTTCGGCGGCAGCCTGGGCACGATCATCGCCGCGTGCAGCACCGGTGCCCATCATCGCCAGGCCCATCTCGTTCATCACGGTGCGCACGTCGGCGAAGTCGACGTTGATCAGGCCCGGGCGCACGATCAGGTCGGCGATGCCCTGCACCGCGCCCTGCAGCACGTCGTTGGCGG
>DAIRVA010000097.1:0-3696 GCA_036803045.1 Lysobacter sp.
CCGTTCCCGATGACGATCTTCGAGAACGTCGCCTACGGCATCCGCCACCACGAGAAGCTGTCGAAGCCGGAAATGAACGATCGCGTCGAGCATGCGCTGCGCCAGGGCGCGCTCTGGGACGAGGTCAAGGACAAGCTGGGCCAGAGCGCATTGGGCCTGTCCGGCGGGCAGCAGCAGCGCCTGTGCATCGCCCGCGCCGTGGCGCTTCGCCCCGACGTGCTGTTGCTGGACGAGCCGACCTCCGCGCTGGACCCGATCTCCACCAGCCGCATCGAGCAACTGGTCGAAGAGCTCAAGCGCGACTACACCATCGTCATCGTCACCCACAACATGCAGCAGGCGGCGCGCGTGTCCGACTACACCGCCTTCATGTACCTGGGCGATTTGATCGAGCACGACGCGACATCGACCATCTTCTCCAATCCGTCCAGGCAGCAGACCGAGGACTACATCACCGGCCGTTTCGGCTGATCCCTCCGATACGGACGCCCTGCGAAGGAAGCACGACATGCACAACGAACACGACCACATCGTCAAGAGCTACGACGACGAGCAGCAACGCCTCGGTCACGAGATCCAGCGCATGGGCGCGATGGCCGTGGCTCAACTCGAGGCCGCGCTGGACGTGGTGGAGCGCCGCGACGACAACGCCGCCGGGCGCATCATCGCCAACGACGAGGCCATCGACGCGCTGGAACACGAAATCAGCCAGGACGTGATGAAGCTCGCCCTGCGCGGCCCGATGGCGACCGATCTGCGCATCATCCTGGCCGCGCTGCGGATTTCCTCGGACATCGAGCGCGTTGGCGATTACGCGGCCAACCTCGCCAAGCGGTCGATGGCGCTCAACGCCGCGCCGCCGATGCCGCACGTGCGCGGGCTGCATGCGTTGGGCCAACTGGCGGCGCAGCAGATGCGCGACGTGCTCGAGGCCTACCGGGACCTGGACGCGGACGCGGCCCAGCACGTGCGCGAGCGCGATGCCGAGCTGGACCTGCAGTACACCGCGCTCTTCCGCGAACTGCTGACCTACATGATGGAAGACCCGCGCAACATCACGCCCTGCACGCACTTGCTGTTCATGGCCAAGAACCTGGAGCGCATCGGCGACCACGCCACCAACATCGCCGAAAACCTCTGGTTCCGCGTGCATGGCGACCAGCGTCCGCTGCCCCCGCGCGAGAAGCGCGACGACAGCAGCGCGATCAGCCGCACCTGAAGCGCGCCGGTCGGCGCATCCACCGCGTAGCGATTTGTTTACCTTTCACGGCGCCCCCCGGGCTAATATCCGGGGATTCCTCCTTCAACCCGGAAAGACCGCCATGACCGCCAAGCGCAAGACCGCCCTGACTCTCGGCACCCTCGCCGGCACGCTGGCCCTGTCCGGCGCCGCCTTCGCCGTCACCCCGCTGGCCAGCGGCTACATGCAGGATGCCAAGCAGCATGCGGAAGGCAAGTGCGGCATGAAATCGATGGACAAGAACGGCGACGGCAAGCTGTCCAGCGCGGAATTCGCCGCCGCGCATGATGGCAAGACCGACAAGTTCTCCGCCCATGACCTCGACAAGGACGGATTCATCACCCAGGCCGAGATGGACAAGGCCCATGCGGCGATGAAGAAGGACAAGGCCAAGTCGGCCGAAGGCAAATGCGGTGAAGGCAAGTGTGGTGAAGGCAAGTGCGGCGGCAGCAAGCCCAAGGCCGATGCCAAGGCCGGTGAAGGCAAGTGCGGCGGCGAGGGCAAATGCGGCAGCCGCTGAACCCGCAACCGATGCTGCAACGCACAGGCGCCCCGCGGGGCGCCTTTGTCTTGATGGAGGCCAGGAATGCCCGGCACCCTGCCTGACGCCAGCGTGGGCCTGGGCCTGCGGCGCGGCCTGCTCGACGACATCGAGGCCGCGCCGGCCGGCGCGTTCAATTTCCTCGAATGCGCGCCGGAGAACTGGATCCGCGTCGGCGGCCAGTTGGGGGCGCGCTTCTCGGCGTTGTCCGCGCGCCATCCGGTCACGCTGCATGGCTTGTCGCTGTCGCTCGGCGGCGCGATGCCTCTGGACGATGCCCTGCTCGACGACATCGCCGGCTTCATGCAGGCGCATCGCATCACCCACTACAGCGAACACCTCAGCTACAGCGCGGACGACGGCCACCTCTACGACCTGATGCCACTGGCCTTCGACGAGGCCACGGTGGCGCATGTCGCGGCGCGCATCGACCAGGTACAGCAGAAGCTCGGGCGGCGCATCGCCATCGAGAACGTCAGTTACTACGCCGCCCCCTGGCAGGCCATGCCCGAAGCGGACTTCATCAACGCCGTGCTCGATGCCGGCGACTGCGGCCTGTTGCTGGACGTCAACAACGTCTACGTCAATGCGATCAACCACGGCTACGATGCGCGCGGTTTCCTCGAGGCGATGCCCTCCGCACGCGTGGCCGGCTATCACATCGCAGGCCACTACGACGAGGCCGACGATCTCAGGATCGACACCCACGGCGCGCCGGTGAAGGACGACGTATGGGCGCTGCTGGATGCGGCCTATGCGCGCCACGGCGTCAAGCCGACGCTGCTGGAGCGCGACTTCAACTATCCGGCCTGGGACGAGCTTGCACGGGAGCTGGATCGCATCCGCACCGCACAGGAGCGCCATGCATGACCGCCCCGGCCGATTCTCTGCACGACCGCCAGTTCGCCTTCGCCGCCCACCTGCGCGATGCGTCGAAGCCTGCGCCGCCCGGCATCGAGCCACGCAGACTCGCGGTGTACCGCGAGCTCTTCCGCAACACCATCGAATCCCTGCTCGAATCCAACTTCCCGGTCATCCGCAAGACGCTGGGCGATGGCGCATGGGCCTCACTGGTCGATGCGTTCCACCGCGAACACCGATGCAGTACGCCGCTGTTCACCGAGGTCGCCGAGGAATTCATCGGCTGGCTGGCCGCGAATGAAGCGCGCCACGCCCCGTGGCTGCCCGAACTGGCGCATTACGAGTGGATGGAGCTGCACGCGCAGATCGACGACACGCCCGCACCGCCGCACGATCCCGCCGGCGATTTGCTGCAGGGCATCCCGCAACTCTCGCCGCAGGCCTGGCCGTTGGCCTATGCATGGCCGGTGGACCGTATCGGGCCGACGCACCGCCCTGCCGTTCCGCCTGCATCGTCCATCCTTTTGCTGGTGCGCCGCGATGCCGCCTTGCAGGTGCATTTCGCCGCGCTGTCGCCGCTCTCATTCCGCCTGCTGCAGGTGATCGGGGCCAACGAGACGGCCAGCGGCGACGAGCTGCTCGGAATGATCGCGGCCGAAGCCGGCCTGCCCGGCGACGAAAGTTTCATGCGCGATGCACGGGCCATGCTGGCACGGCTGCACAGCGAGGGCACCGTGATCGGCACCCGCAGCGGCTAAACTGCCCGCATGCCCGATTCCGACCCGACACCCGCCCGCCCCACGATGGCCACCCGTTTCCGCGGCTTCCTGCCGGTGGTCGTGGACGTGGAGACCGGCGGCTTCGACTGGAATCGCCACGCGCTGCTCGAGATCGCGGCCATCCCGTTGGACATGGACGAGGACGGCAAGATCATCCTCGGCGAAACCGCCTGCGCGCACATCGATCCCGCGCCCGGCACCGAGATCGACCCGAAGTCGCTCGCCGTCACCGGCATCCAGCTCGACCATCCCTTCCGCCTCGCCAAGGAGGAAAA
>DAIRVA010000098.1:0-3545 GCA_036803045.1 Lysobacter sp.
CTCGCCGATCATGATGTCGATCTGGAAATCCTCCATCGCCGGGTACAGCACTTCTTCGACCACCGGCGAGAGGCGATGGATTTCGTCGATGAACAGCACGTCATGCGGCTGCAGGTTGGTCAGCAAAGCGGCAAGGTCGCCTGCTCGCTCGATCACCGGGCCGCTGGTCACGCGCAGGCTGACGCCGAGCTCGTTGGCGATGACGTGCGAGAGCGTGGTCTTGCCGAGACCCGGCGGACCGAAAATCAGCACGTGGTCCAAGGCCTCGCTGCGGCCTTTCGCCGCATCGATGTAGATCTGCATCTGCTCCTTGACCGGCTGCTGGCCAAGATAATCGGCCAGCCGCTTCGGGCGCAGGCTGGCATCGACGGCATCGTCCTCGCGGGTGGCGTCGGGCGCGATCAGGCGGTCTTCGCTCATCCGGCTATGTTCGCATGCCCTCGCGCCCGATCACACGGGCACGAGACGCCCTCTGGCGATCAGTCCGGCTTCCTGCCCCGCATCGCCTCGCTTGCCAGCGCGAACGAGTGCTTGCGCGCCTCGTGATCAAAGATATTGCCGGTCAGCATCACCTCGTCCGGGCGATGGCGGTCGATGAAGGCGGCGATGCCCTCGCGCAGGTCGGTCTGGTCGCCGACCACGCTGCAGGTCAGGGCCTGGCCGACCATCGCCTTCTCCGCCGGAGTCCAGAACGATTCGATGTCGTCGATCGGCGGTGGCACCAGGCCCGGCTGGCCGCGGCGCAGGCGCACGAAGGCCTGCTGCTGCGTCGTGAACAGGCGCTCGGCTTCCGCGCGGGACTCGGCGCCGATCACGTTCAGCGCAAGCATCGCGTACGGCTGCCGCAGCCGCGCAGACGGCTTGAAGTCGCGGTGGTACAGGGCCATCGCCTCGTCCAGCGCCGCCGGCGCGAAGTGGGAAGCGAAGGCATACGGCAAGCCCAGGGCCGCCGCGAGCCGCGCGCCGAACAGGCTGGAACCGAGGATCCACACCGGCACGTCCAGCCCGGCGCCGGGCACGGCCTGCACCGGCTGGCCGGGCTCGACCGGCTCGAAGTAATGCAGCAGCTCCTGCACGTCCTGCGGGAACGCATCAGCGCTGTCGTGGTAGCGGCGCAGTGCTCGTGCGGTGGCTTGGTCGGTGCCGGGCGCGCGGCCCAGCCCGAGATCGATGCGACCCGGATACAGCGAGGCCAGCGTGCCGAACTGTTCGGCCACCTGCAGTGGCGCGGAGTTGGGCAGCATCACCCCGCCGGCACCGACGCGGATGCGCGAGGTGCCGCCGGCCACGTGCCCGATCAGCACGGACGTAGCCGCGCTCGCGATGCCGGGCATGTTGTGGTGCTCCGCCAGCCAGTAGCGCGTGTAACCGAGCGATTCGGCGTGGCGGGCCAGGTCCAGAGTGTTGGCGAAGGCCTGCGCCGGCGTACTGCCCTCGGTGACCGGGGCCAGGTCCAGCAGGGAAAACGGAATCGTGTCCATCCCTTCCAGATGACGGCGGACACGACCGGATTCAAGCACCGACCGCGCCGTCATGCGGTTTCAGGCCTATATCTGCACTTGCGTGCCCAATTCGACCAGCCGGTTGCCGGGGATCCGGAAGAACCCGGTCGCCGGCGCCGCATTGCGGTGCATGATCGCGAACAGCTTGTCGCGCCAGACCGGCATGCCGCGATGGGCGCTGGCGACGATGGTTTCGCGGCTGGCGAAATAGGTCGTATCCATCGGGTCGAAAGTCAGCTCGCACTGGTCGCAACTGCGCATCAGGGCTTGCGGCACATCCGGCGTCTCCATGAAGCCGAAGCGGATCAGCACGCGATAGAAGTCGTTGCCGGCGATCGAATCGATCTTCAGGCGCTGGTCTTTCGGCGCGTAGGGAACGTTCAAGGTCTCCACGGTCAGGATGACATTGCGTTCATGCAGGACCTTGTTGTGCTTGAGATTGTGCAGCAGCGCGTGCGGCACCACGCCCTTGTCGGCGGTCAGGAACACCGCCGTGCCCGGCACTCGGGCCGGCGGCGCCAGCATCAGACCCGGCAGGAAGCTGCCGAGCTGGATGCCTTCCTTGCGCACCTCGGCATGCAGCAACTCGCGGCCCCGCCGCCAGGTGCGCATGAACAGGAATACCACCAGGCCCAGCGCGATCGGGAACCAGGCGCCATGGAAGAACTTGGCGCCGTTGGCGATCAGGAAGCCGATGTCGATCACCAGCACGACCGCGCAAATCGGCAGCACCCACCACCGCGCACGCGGCCATGCCGACTTCGCCAGCAACCCCAGCAGCAGCGTGTCGATCAGCATCGTGCCGGACACTGACACGCCATAGGCGGAGGCCAGGTTGGTCGAACTGCGGAACACCAGCACCAGCGCGATCACGATCACCATCATCAGCCAGTTGATGCCTGGCACGTAGATCTGTCCGATGGTGTCGCTCGAGGTGTGCTGCACCTGCATGCGCGGGATGTAACCCAGCTGCATGGCCTGTCGCGACACCGAGAACGCGCCGGTGATCACTGCCTGTGAAGCGATGATCGCGGCCATCGTCGCCAACGCGATCATTGGCCATTGCGCCCAGTCCGGCACGCCGACGTAGAACGGATTCTTGACCGCCTCCGGATTCTCCAGCACCAGCGCGCCCTGCCCGAGATAGTTCAGCATCAGCGCCGGCAACACCACGAAATACCAGGCGTACTGGATCGGGCGCTTGCCGAAATGGCCCATGTCCGCGTACAGCGCCTCGCCGCCGGTCACCGCCAGCACCACGGCGCCGAGGATGAAGATGCCGTGCCAGCCGTGGGCCATAAAGAATTTCACGCCCCACCACGGATTGAGCGCCTGCACGACCTCCGGGTTGTGCCGGATGTTGATGACGCCGAGCACGGCGATCGCCACGAACCAGACCATGGTGATCGGACCGAACACCTTGCCGACCTTCGCGGTGCCGAAGCGTTGGGTGGAGAACAGCACCAGCATGATCAGCACTGCGATCGGCACGATCCAGTCGTGGAACTGCGGGGCGGCCACCTCGATGCCCTCCAACGCGCCGAGCACCGACACCGGCGGCGTGATCACGCTGTCGCCGAAGAACAGCGAGGCGCCGAAGATGCCAAGGATCCCGACCGCATAGGCACCGCGCCCGCCCTTGGGCAGCGTTCGCTGGGCCAGCGACATCAATGCCATGATGCCGCCTTCGCCATCGTTGTCCGCGCGCATGATGATCATCACGTACTTCACCGTGACCATGATCATCAGGGCCCAGAAGATCAGCGACAGCAATCCGAGCACTTCGGCCGGATCGCTGGCATTCAACCCGTAGTGGGGGATGAAGGCTTCCTTGATCGTGTAGAGCGGGCTGGTGCCGATGTCGCCGAACACCACGCCGATGGCGCCGACGATCAGGCCGGTCAGGCCGACCTTGCCATGGCCATCCGGGTGACGGGTGGCCGGCTGCCCGCGATCCGAATCCGAATTCATACGTGACCCCAGGAGACCAAGGCGCGCATGGTACGCCTCTAGCGCAGCGCCTGCTGCAAGGCCTTGCGGATG
>DAIRVA010000099.1:0-3421 GCA_036803045.1 Lysobacter sp.
TGCAGAAGAAGGCCAACGAGGCCAAGAAGAAGACCAAGCAGGTCGAGATCAAGGAAGTGAAGTTCCGCCCGGTGACGGACGAGGGCGACTACCAGATCAAGCTGCGCAAGATGCGCGAGTTCCTGGCGGAAGGCGACAAGATCAAGGTCAACATCCGCTTCCGCGGCCGCGAGATGAGCCACCAGGAGCTGGGCCGCGAGATGGCCACCCGCATCGAGGGCGACTTGGGCGAGGATATCGTGATCGAATCGCGCCCGCGCCTGGAAGGCCGCCAGATGGTGATGATGATCGCGCCGAAGAAGAAGTAGGCCGCATCGCGGCAGCGGCGATTGCGCGCTGCCGCAAAACCCCGCATACTAGCCGGCTCCGGTTTTCCGGAACTTGCGTTTTTTTGATTGGACCCGTTGCTTTTCCTTTCAGGATCAGTGACTTACAAGCGGGTCAGGGCAGGACGGAAAGTGCATCGCGATGGCTTCGGCCGCGCCGGGTGCCGCCTTGACCAGTCGAATAAATAGACAACCTGACAGGACATCACCATGCCGAAGATCAAGTCGCATCGTGCTGCCGGCAAGCGGTTCAAGAAGACCGCGACCGGCAAGTTCAAGCGTGGCAGCGCCAACCGCAGCCACATCCTCACCAAGAAGGCCACGAAGCGGAAGCGCAACCTGCGCCAGCCGCATTACGTGCATTCCGGCGACGCCGGCCGCATCGCGCGGCAGTTGCCCTACGCCTGAACCCTGAGGAGAACGAGAAATGGCACGAGTCAAGCGCGGCGTCACCGCACGTCGCCGTCACAAGAAAATCCTGGGCCAGGCGAAGGGCTATTACAACGCCCGCCGCAAGGTCTTCCGCGTCGCCAAGCAGGCGGTCACCAAGGCGCATCAGTACGCCTACATCGGTCGCAAGCTCAAGAAGCGCCAGTTCCGCAGCCTGTGGATCGCGCGCATCAACGCTGCTTCGCGCATGTACGGACTGTCCTACAGCCGCTTCATGAACGGCCTGCTGAAGGCCGGCATCACCCTTGACCGCAAGGTGCTGGCCGACATCGCCGCCCATGACATCAAGGGCTTCGGCGATCTGGCCGAGGCTGCCGGCAAGGCGCTGAACATCGAGATCACCCGTCCGGCCAACCTGCCGAACTTCGTTCCGGCCGAGAAGCCGAAGACGAAGAAGGGTGCCAAGGCCGCGGCTCCGGCCAAGGCCGAGAAGGCGCCCGCCCCCAAGAAGGCCGCCAAGGGCGACGACCTGAAGCTGATCGAAGGCGTGGGCCCGAAGATCGCCGAGGTCCTGACCGAGGCCGGCATCGCCAGCTTCCAGGACCTGGCCAACGCCGACGCCGCCAAGCTGCGCGAGATCCTCGACGCCGCCGGTAGCCAGTTCGCTTCGCACGACCCGACCACCTGGCCGCAGCAGGCCGAGCTGGCCGCGCTGGGCAAGATGGATGAGCTGAAAGCGCTCCAGGATGAACTGCAGGGCGGCCGCGAGGTCGAGTAATCCCCGGCACGGGCACACGCCCGTCCCTGCGGAACTCCATTGAACGGGGAAGGGCGAGAGTCCTTCCCCGTTTTCATTTGTGATCTTTGCGATGTGCCCGCCCGTGCCGCATCGCCACCGGGTTAACCTCTGACCATGAGCGATATCGAATCCCTGCAAACCGAGGCGCTGGCCGCCATCGCCGAGGCATCGACGCCCGACGCGCTCGAAGCGCTGCGCGTGTCGCTGCTGGGCAAGTCCGGTCGCCTGACCGCGCAGCTGAAATCGCTGGGCGCGTTGCCACCGGAAGCACGCAAGCCGGCGGGCGAGGCGATCAACCGTGCGCGCGATGCGATCACCGACGCGTTGGCCGCACGCAAGGCCGTACTGGATGCCGCAGCGCTCGACGCGCGTCTGGCGCTTGAGACCATCGACATCACCCTGCCGGGCCGCGATGCGGACATCGGTACCTTGCATCCGGTGGGCCGCACGCTGGAGCGCATCGCGGAGATCTTCGCCGGCCTCGGCTACGCGCAGGCGCAGGGACCGGAGATCGAGGACGACTGGCACAACTTCGAGGCGCTGAACTTTCCGCCGCACCATCCGGCGCGTGCCATGCACGACACGTTCTACTTCCCCGACGGGCGCCTCTTGCGCACGCACACCTCGGGCGTGCAGATCCGCTACATGCTGGACCACGTGCGCTCCGGGCAGGAGCCGCCGCTGCGCATGATCGCCGCCGGCAAGGTCTATCGCAGCGATTCGGACCAGACCCACACGCCGATGTTCCATCAGGTCGAAGGCCTGCTGGTGGACGAGCACGCCAGCTTCGCCGACCTCAAGGGCACGCTGGGCGAGTTCGTGCGCGCGTTCTTCGGCCGCGATTTCGACATGCGCTTTCGCCCGAGCTACTTCCCCTTCACCGAGCCATCGGCCGAAGTCGACATCGCCTGGACCCAGCCGGACGGCAGCCAGCGTTGGCTGGAAGTGCTGGGCTGCGGGATGGTGCATCCGAACGTGTTGCGCAACGTCGGCATCGATCCCGAGCGCTATACCGGCTTCGCGTTCGGCCTCGGCGTCGAGCGCTTCGCGATGCTGCGCGAAGGCGTGGACGACCTGCGCAGCTTCTTCGAGAACGACGTGCGCTTTTTGCGCCGCTTCGCCTGATCGCATTCCGGCTTGATCGATGTCGCTGCGGCGACTGCATCGAAACACCAAGAGACACCGATGAAATTCTCCGAAAACTGGCTTCGCGAACACATCCAGACCAGCGTCGACCGCGACGCACTCGCCGCCGCGTTGACCGCGATCGGGCTGGAAGTGGAAGAGCTGACCCCGCTGGGCGATGGCCTCGACAAGGTTGTGGTCGCCGAGATCGTGGCGGCTGCAAAACACCCCGAAGCCGACCGCCTGCAGGTGTGCGAGGTCGATGCCGGCACGCATGGCCGCCTGCAGATCGTCTGCGGCGCGCCCAACGCGCGCGTGGGCTTGAAGGCGCCGCTCGCCATGGTGGGCGCGAAGATCGGCGAGATCACCATCAAGACCGCGAAGCTGCGCGGCGTCGAGTCCAACGGCATGTTGTGCTCGGCGAAGGAACTGGGGCTGGATGTCGATGCTTCCGGTTTGTTGGAATTGCCCGCCGATGCGCCGGTCGGTGCGCCGCTGGCCGAATACCTGGGGCTGCCGGACAGCAGCATCGAATTGAAGTTGACGCCCAATCGTGCCGATTGCTTCGGCATCCGCGGCATCGCGTATGACGTGGCCGCGGCGACGGGCAGTGAGGTTGCCGCGTTCGACGTCGCGCCGATTGCTTCAGTCATCGATAGCCAACTCGCGGTTGAATTGAACGCTGGTGCCGATGCGCCGCGCTATCTGGGTCGCGTGATCGAGGGTGTGGACGGCACGGCCAGGACGCCGCTGTGGATGGCCGAGCGCCTGCGTCGCAGCG
>DAIRVA010000100.1:0-3414 GCA_036803045.1 Lysobacter sp.
CGCGGATTTCGCCGACCATGATGATGTCCGGGTCCTGGCGCAGGAAGCTGCGCAGCGCGGCGGCGAAGGTCATGCCGCGCTTGGCGTTCTGCTGCACCTGGTTGACGCCGGGCAGGCGGATTTCCACCGGGTCCTCGACCGTGGAGATGTTGCGCGTCTCGTCGTTGAGGATGCCCAGCGCCGTGTACAGCGACACGGTCTTGCCCGAGCCGGTCGGGCCGGTCACCAGCACCATGCCGTAGGGCTTGTGGATGGCATCCAGGAACAGTTGCTGCTGGTCCGGCTCGTAGCCGAGCTTGTCGATGCCGAGCTTGGCGGCGCCGCCGTCCAGGATGCGCAGCACGATCTTCTCGCCGAACAGCGTCGGCAGCGTGCTGACGCGGAAGTCGATCTGCTTGGTCTTGGACAGGTTGAGCTTGATGCGGCCGTCCTGCGGCACGCGCTTTTCGGCGATGTCCAGCTGCGACATCACCTTCAGGCGCGCCGCGATGCGCGCGTTCATCTTGTTGGCGATCTGGGTGATGGTGCGCAACACGCCGTCCACGCGGAAACGGATGCGATACGTCTCCTCGTAGGGCTCGAAGTGGATGTCGGAAGCGCCGCGGCGGATCGCATCCACCAGGATCTTGTTGATGAACTTGACGATGGGCGCGTCGTCGTCGCCTTTCGCGTCGATGCCGGCGTCGCTGCTTTCGGATTCGCCATCGACCACGTCCAGGGTGCCCAGTTCGCCGTCGCCGTCGCCGAGCATGTCGCCCAGTGCGTTGCCGCTGGCCTGCCAGGTTTCCAGCGTCCGCTGCAGGACGTCAATGGCCACCAGCACCGGCTCCACCGTCAGGCTGGACTGGAACTGGATTTCGTCCATGCCCTGCACGTTGGCCGGGTCCGAGGTCGCCACGAACAGGCGATTGCCGCGGCGGAACAGCGGCAGCACCCGGTGCTTCTGCAGCAGCTCCTCCGAGACCAGGCGCAGGATCTCGGGGTTCGGCGGCATCGCCGCCGCATCGAAGACCGGCAGGCCGAATTCGACTGCGTTGGCGGCGGTCAGTTGCGCCGCGGTGACCAGTTTCTGTTCCAGCAGCCATGCGCCGATCGGCTTGCGCGCCTTGGCCGCGCCTTCCTGCGCGGCGCGCGCGGCGTCCGCCTCCAGCACGCCGTCCATCGCCAAGCGGCGGGTGATGCCGGTGATGCCGACCAGGTTCGGTTGCGTGGCGAGGCTCATGCGTGGATCAAGGATCGTGCAGGGTGCAGGGAATGCCGTTGGGCATGGCGCAGATGGTGTACTTGATGCCCGGGCTTTTCGGCACGGCCTTGATGTCGGCGAGGTCATCGAAGGTCCAGCCGGCTGCGGAATCGATCGTGTCGCAGGCACCGTCGGTGGGCGGCGCGACTGGCGTGATGCTGTTGTGCAGGTCGGTCAGCACCCTTTGTGCGTAGCCCTTGGCTTCGTACTGGCAGGCATTTTCGGCTGCGCGGATGATGTAATCGCGGTAGGCCGGCAGTGCGATGGCGGCCAGGATGGCGATGATCGCCACCACGATCATCAGCTCGATCAGGGTGAAACCTTGCTGGCGGTGCGTCGACATGGCCGTTCCCCTCGGTGCGTGGTTGCACGTGCGTTTGCAGCATGCCAACGCCTCACTTCCCTGTAAAGCGAAAACGGCGCCAAGAAAAAGGGGCCGGAGCCCCTTTTTCCTTATCAAGTACGGCGATACTGAGGACTACTTGATACCGGTCGCGGTCGATTTCCTGCAGTTACCGGTACTGGGGTTGCAGATCACGGCGTCGGTTTGGCCGGGCGCAACCGCAGTGACGTTGAAATCGGCGGTAGCCGTAGTGAGCGGGGTTGTGATGGCCGCGCAGCGACCGGCCGTGTGGCTAGGCTGCGTCGCCTCGCCCGCCGACACCGACACCAGCCAGGCATTCATGTAGGCCTTGGCCTCGCCCAGGCAGGCGTTGTTGGCGGCACGGATGGTGTAGTCGCGATAGGCCGGCAGCGCGATGGCCGCCAGGATGGCGATGATAGCCACCACGATCATCAGTTCGATGAGGGTGAAGCCCTGTTGCTTTTTCATGTTGTTCCCCATGGGTTTCGGTGTGTCGATCATGTGCCCCGAGGCCGGCCTTTCCGGTCCGTGGGCAGCCGTGCTTGGGCGGCACATGCAAACGCACTATGCACAAGCCGGAGTGGAAGTGGAAGTGTTGCCAATCACGCTTTGCATGTGAAACGGAGGTTCACGTGCGGTTTTTATGAGGAGTACCGCACATTTCCGGCAAGACGCGCGTGCGCCACGCAAATCGCGGTCGGCGGCCGCTTTCCGTGTGTGCCTGACTTGCATCGGAACTGATCGCGATCAGGATGGCGGCGCGCTTCTTGCGCTATGGAAGCCTGACCTCCGTTCGGGCATTGCCTGCCGTTCGGCAACACGCGCGGATACCCGGCCCTGCGGCCGCCCGAACGCCGTTTTGCCCGGCCGGGCCGCATCGGCGACAATATCCGGCGCGCTGCGGCCCAGGCGGGTCGCGGGCGGCGTTCCTCCACATTCGGGTGATCCATGAATTTCCACGAGTACCAGGCCAAGCAGCTGTTCGGCGACTACGGCATCGCCGTCCCCAAGGGCAAGGTGGCCCATTCCCCTGACGAGGCCGTCGCGGCGGCGAAAGACATTGGCGGCGATTTCTGGGTGGTCAAGGCCCAGATCCACGCCGGTGGGCGCGGCAAGGCCGGCGGCGTCAAGCTGGCCAAGACGCTGGATGAAGTGAAGCAGTACGCCAAGGATATGCTGGGCACGAAGATGGCGACCTACCAGACGGCGGGCGTCGAGCTGCCGGTGGACAGCGTGCTGGTCACCCAGGCCACCAACATCGACAAGGAGCTGTACCTGTCGGTGCTGGTCGATCGCGCCACCCAGACCGTGACCTTCATCGCCTCGGCCGAAGGCGGCATGGACATCGAGCAGGTCGCCGCCGAGAAGCCGGAGGCGATCAAGACGCTGCACGTCAATTACGTGCAGGGCCTGCAGCCCTACCAGACGCGCGACCTCGGCTTCGCGCTGGGCCTCAACGCCAAGCAGGTGGGCCAGCTGTCCAAGATCATGCTGGGCCTGTACAAGCTGTTCAACGACAAGGACCTGGCGCTGGTCGAGCTGAACCCGCTGGCGATCCTCGACAACGGCGACCTGGCCGTGCTCGACGGCAAGATCAATTCCGACGACAACGCCAACTTCCGCCATCCGGACCTGGTGGCGATGCGCGACGTGCGCCAGGAAGACGAGACCGAAGTGCTCGCCTCCAAGTACGACCTCAACTACGTGACCATGGACGGCAACATCGGCTGCATGGTCAACGGCGCGGGCCTGGCGATGGCGACGATGGACGTGATCAAGCTCAACGGCGGCGAGCCGGCGAACTTCC
>DAIRVA010000101.1:0-3140 GCA_036803045.1 Lysobacter sp.
CAAGTGCAGGCGCACTGGACCCCGCAGTGCTCACTCGGCGTCGTGATGGCCGCTTACAACTACCCCGGCACCCCGCGTGCCGGCGATGTCATCCACGGGCTGGACGCAGCGCTGCCTGCCGGCAGCAAGGTCTTCCACGCCGGCACCCGCTTCGATGGCGATGGCAACGTGGTCACCAGCGGCGGTCGCGTGCTGTGCGCGTGCGCGCTGGGCGACACCGTGGCCGATGCGCAGCGGGCGGCGTATGCGGCGGTGGACGGAATCGGCTGGGACGGCGAGTTCCACCGGACGGATATCGGCTGGCGGGCGATCGGGCGCACAGCGAGTTGATGGTCATGTGTCGCACGCATATCCCGAGTGCGAACCCATGAACTACCTCGCCCATACCTGGCTTGCGCGGCGCAGCGACGATGCATTGCTGGGCGGGCTGCTTGGCGACTTCGTGCATGGGCAGGCGGCGTTGCAGGATTGGCCGCCTGAAGTGCGGGCCGAGATCATCCTGCACCGGCACATCGACCGTTTCACCGACACGCATCCAGCGGTGACGGCGGCGCGTGCGGATTTTGGCGAACTGCGGCGTTATGCCGGCATCGTGCTGGATGTCCATTTCGATCATTTGCTGGCGCGCGATTGGTCGCGCTGGAACGACATGCCGCTCGATGCATTCACGTCGCGCGTGTATCGCGTACTGGACGCGCGCCACGACCAGTTGCCGCCGCGCCTGCAACGCATCGCGCCCCACATGGCCGCCGATGACTGGCTCGGCAGCTATCGCCAGCGCGACAGCGTGGACGGCGCCATTCGCGGAATCAGCACCCGCCTGTCGCGCAACGGCGACAAATTGCGGTCCTGCCTGCCGGTACTGCGCGCGCATGAGCACGAAGTGGAAGATGCGTTCAACGTCTTCTTTCCGGAACTGATCACGGCGAGCGAAACCATGCGCGCCAACATCGATGCAAAGCCTGCCGCCGGGCATTGATCCACCCGATCCCGCATCACCTGCGATTGCCTCATCATTTGCATTCGCCAAACCAGCCACATGGACCGCAACATGTCCCATGCCCTCGTCATACGCGAGTTCAGCGACGAGCTTGCCCGCCACTTCCACGACATCAATGCGGAGTGGATCAACGCGATGTTCCGCCTGGAAGCCACCGACCGCGAGGTGCTTGAAAACCCGCGCGAGCGCATCATCGAGCCGGGCGGGCAGATCCTGTTCGTGGAAGCCGAAGGGCTCGGCATCATCGGCACCTGCGCCCTGCAAAAGACCGGCGACACCAGCTTTGAGCTGACCAAGATGGGCGTGCGCGAAACCGTGCGCGGTCTTAAGGCGGGTGAGTTTCTGCTGGCGGCGGTCATCGAGCGCGCCAAGCAACTGGGCACCGACCCACTTTACCTGTTGACCAATGCCAAGTGCGCCGCGGCCATCCATCTGTATGAGAAGCTGGGCTTTGAACACGACGTCGACATCATGACGAAGTACGGTGCACGGTACGAGCGATGTGATGTAGCGATGCGGTTTGTCGAACCCAGGGACAGCGACCTGGCCTGAAATCAAGCGACATCCGCTATCCTCCGCCCAACCCCGGGGGACCCATGGCCCACTCGCAGTTCGATCTTCTCCGCCAGCGCCGTTTCCTGCCCTACTTCTTCGTGCAGGCGCTCGGTGCCTTCAACGACAACGTGTTCCGCCAGGCGATCATCGGCCTGCTGGGCGCGATGGCGCTTGCAGGCGGCATCGATCCCGGCCTGCGCGGCACCTACACGCAGCTGGCGCCGGCGGTCTTCATCCTGCCGTATTTCCTGTTTTCCGCACTGGCCGGGCAGTTCGCCGAGCGCAGCGACAAGGCGCGGCTGATCCGCATCACCACGGCGATGGAGATCGCCATCATGTCGGTCGCCGCGCTCGGCTTCTGGCTGCAGTCGATGCCGGTATTGCTGGCGGCACTGTTCGCCACCGGCCTGCAAAGCACGCTCTTCGGCCCGGTGAAGTATTCGATCCTGCCCTCGGTGCTCAAGCCGGAGGAGCTCACCGGCGGCAACGGCCTGGTGGAGATGGGCACGTCGATCTCGATCCTGGTCGGCATGCTGGTCGGCGGGCTCGTGTTCGCGGTGGCGGGCGATGCCGCGCCAATGGTCGCCGGCGGGCTGGTGATCGCGCTGGCGCTGCTCGGCAACTGGGTGAGCCGGATGATCCCGTCGGTGCCCTCGACCGTGCCCGATCTCAAGATCGACTGGAACCTGTGGCGTGAATCGCTCGCCGTGTGGCGCCTCACCCGCAAGCAGCTGGCGGTGCGCAATTCGGTCCTGGGGGTGAGCTGGTTCTGGTTCACCGGTACGGTGCTGACCGGGAACCTGCCGGTGTACGCGGAGGCGTACCTGGGCGGCTCTCAAACGCTGTACGTGTTCGCGCTGGCGGTGTTCTCGATCGGCGTAGGCGTGGGTTCGCTGCTGTGCGAAAAGCTTTCCGGGCGCACGGTGGAAATCGGCCTGGTGCCGCTGGGCGCGCTGGGCATGAGCGGCTTCCTGCTCGACCTGTATTTCGCGCGACCGGTGGCGGCGACCGCAAGCGCGCTGGATGTCGCGGGCTTCCTCGCGCAGCCGGGCAGTTGGCGCATCGTGATGGACCTGGCCGGCATCGGCCTGTTCTCCGGTTTCTTCGCGGTGCCGCTGTTCGCGCTGATCCAGAGCCGCACGCCGCGTGAGGAGCTCTCGCGGGTGATCGCCGGGATGAACATCCAGAACGCGGCCTTCATCGTGCTGGCGGCGGTCGGCGGCATCGCGCTGCAGGCCTATGCCGGATGGACGATCCCGCAGCTCTTCCTGGCGCTGGCCATCGCCGGCGTGCTGGTGTCGTTGTGGATCTTCGGCATCGTGCCCGAGTTCGCGATGCGCTTCGTCAGCTGGCTGCTGGTGCGGATGCTGTACCGGCTGCGCGTGCACGGCGTGGAGCGCTTCGTCCCGGACGAAGGCCCTGCGCTGATCGTCTGCAACCACGTCAGCTACATGGATGCGTTGATCCTGGCCGGGGTGATCCCGCGGCCGGTGCGTTTCGTCATGTACTACAAGATCTTCCGCATCCCGGTGATGTCGTGGATCTTCCGCACCGCGAACGCGATCCCGATCGCCGGCGCGCGCGA
>DAIRVA010000102.1:0-3101 GCA_036803045.1 Lysobacter sp.
CCGGCTCCCAGTCGGGATCGGTCATGTCGGCGACCAGCACGTCGCCGGGCTGCACGCGTTCCATGTCGGCCAGCGAGCGCACCACGCGGGCCACGCCGCTGCCGATCTTCTGGCCGATGGCGCGACCCTCGGCGATCACTTCGCCGCGCTGCTGCAGCGCATAGCGCTCGATCTGCGTCGCCTTGGCGCGCGACTTCACCGTTTCCGGGCGCGCCTGCACGATGAAGAGTTTGCCGCTGATGCCGTCCTTCGCCCATTCGATGTCCATCGGGCGGCCGTAATGCTGCTCGATCACCAGCGCTTGCTTGGCGAGTTCCTGCACGTCGGCGTCGGATATGGAGAACTGGTTGCGCAGCTCGGCCGGCGTGTCCTCCGTGCGCACGCGTTCGCCCGGCACATCCGAATACACCATGCGCAGCTGCTTGCTGCCCAAAGCACGGCGCAGGATCGCCGGCTTGCCGGCTTTCATCGTGGGTTTGTAGACGTAGAACTCGTCCGGGTTCACCGCGCCCTGCACGACCATTTCGCCCAGCCCGAGGCTGGAGGTCACGAAGACGACATCGCGGAAACCGGATTCGGTGTCCAGCGTGAACAGCACGCCCGACGCACCCACGTCCGAGCGCACCATCTGCTGCACGCCGGCGGACAGGAACACGTCTTCATGCGCGAAGCCGTGATGCACGCGGTAGGCGATCGCGCGATCGTTGTAGAGCGAAGCGAAGACTTCCTTCACCTTGCGCACCACGTCGTCCGCGCCGGTGACGTTGAGGAAGGTCTCCTGCTGGCCGGCGAAAGAGGCGTCGGGCAGGTCTTCGGCGGTGGCGGAGGAGCGCACGGCCACGGCCATGTCCGGCACGCCGTTGTCATCGCACATCTGCTTGTAGGCGGTGCGGATGTCGGCATCCAGGTCCGGTTGCAACGGGGCGTCCATCACCCAGCCGCGGATCTCGGCGCCGGCCTGGGTAAGGACGGCGACGTCCTCCACATCCACCTTGCCCAGCTTGTCGTAGATGCGTGCGTGCAAGTCGTTGTGGGCGATGAAGACCTTGAAGGCATCCGCGGTGGTGGCGAAGCCGCCGGGCACCGAGACGCCCAGTTCGGACAGCTGGCCGATCATCTCGCCCAGCGAGGAATTCTTGCCGCCCACCTGGGCGAGATCGGTCAGGCGAAGGTCTTTCAGCCACAGGATATTGGCGCTCAAGGCAGACTCCGGAAGGCGAGGGGACGGCAGCAGGGGGCTCGTCGCGCTATTTTAGCCTCCCCAGCTCACTCGGTGTCCGCCATGCCCGATTCCCGCCCGGTCTTCTACGTCTCAGATGGCACCGGCATTACCGCCGAGACCATCGGCCACAGCCTGCTGACCCAGTTCCAAGGCATCGATTTCCAGAAGGACCGCCTGCCGTTCGTCGACAGTCCGGAAAAGGCGCGGCTTGCCGCCGAGACGATCCGCAGGGCCGGCGAGCGCAGCGGCATGCAGCCGCTCGTGGTGAACACCTGCGTCGACGGCGAGCTGACGGCCATCCTGACCGGGAGCGGGGCGCTCATGCTCGACGTGTTCGCGCCGTTCATTGCGCCGCTCGAGGAGGCGCTGGGGCAGACCCGACAGTCGCGTGTCGGCCAGGCCCACGGCATCGTGGATTTCGACAGCTATCACCAACGCATCAACGCGATGAACTACGCGTTGACCCACGACGACGGGATGCGGATCGACTACAGCGATGCGGACCTGATCCTGGTCGGTGTGTCGCGCGCGGGCAAGACCCCGACCTGTGTCTATCTGGCCCTCCATCATGGCGTCCGCGCGGCGAACTACCCGCTGACCGAAGAGGATCTGGAAAGCGATCGGCTGCCGGCCAAGCTGCGTCCCTACAAGCACAAGATATTCGGGCTGACCATCGATCCGATGCGGCTGCGGCAGATTCGCCAGGAGCGACGCCCCAATTCGCGCTATGCCGACCTGGAGACGTGCAAGCGCGAAGTGGCGGCCGCCGAGTCGATCTTCCGTTCCGAAAGCATCCCGGTGCTGTCGACGACGCACGCTTCGATCGAGGAAATCTCCAGCCGCGTGCTGGAAACATTGGGGATCAACCGGGAGATGTACTGAGGCGGGTGACCGGACGGCGGCACAGGCTGTACGATCGGGGTCATGAGTTCCGCCTTGCTGCCGTTGACCCGTCTGCCCCAATTGAGCCGCTTCGGGTGGCTGATGGGGCTGTACGCGGAAAACCATCGCAAGCTGGATCGCCTGTTTGCGCCGGGACGCCTGCAGGCCGGCCTGTACGTTTCGTCGGCGGCCATCGGCCTGCCGCTCTGGCTGGAAGTGGTCGAACAGCACAAGTTCACGACCGAGCTTCGACTGACCTACGACGTGCGCGACCCGGTCACCGGCGAGCCCGACCCTTCCGCACACGTCCGCCTGTACCGCGATGCGCGGCAGGCCGAGGCCACGCATTGCTACGTCGGGCGGCGCTGGCAGGATGCGATCGGCATGTATCCGCCGCCCGCCGAGCTGGTCGGCCACCGCCTGCGGATGAATACGTTTCTCGGCAAATGGCTGGACTACCTGGCCGGGCAGGGGCACGGTGTGGCGACGTTGCGTGCTCACCCGCCGGCCGCACGACGCGTCCTGCCGCAGGGTATTGACGCTGCGCCGATCGGCCTCTAATATTCCGCGCTCCACGATGTGGGGCCATAGCTCAGCTGGGAGAGCGCCTGCATGGCATGCAGGAGGTCAGCGGTTCGATCCCGCTTGGCTCCACCAAATTTCGGGCGATCACGGATGTCTCTCCGGATCGCCGGCAAGTTCGACGTCCCCATCGTCTAGAGGCCTAGGACACATCCCTTTCACGGATGCGACCGGGGTTCGAATCCCCGTGGGGACGCCACTTTATCCCACCCGGAGCGCGCAAGCCTCCGGGTGTTTTTTTGGCCGCATCCATGCGTGCCGGGGTGGCGGGCAGGAGGGTGAGCATTCCTCTCAAAGCGGGCGGGGCCGGGATGCTTTTCCGGCATCCCGGCCCCGCCTTGTCGCGTCAGTCCCATCGAATATGGTGGAGGTGGGCGGAATCGAACCGCCGTCCGAAGGCACTCCATGCCCGGCA
>DAIRVA010000103.1:0-2917 GCA_036803045.1 Lysobacter sp.
CGCAGACCAACGTCATCGAGGTGCACATCAGCAGGTTGCGGCAGAAGATCGACCACGGTTTGCCCAAGCCGTTGCTGCATACCTTGCGCGGCGTCGGTTACCGGCTCGGCGATTGAGCATGTGGCGGCGCGTTTCCACCAGCCGGCAGTTGATGATGCTGGTCTGCGGCGCCTATCTTTTGGCCTTCCTGCTGCTGGCTGCGGGCATCTATGCGACGGTGTCGGCGCGGATGCGGATCGACACCCGCGCGTTCGTGGATGCCAGCGCCGAGGAATTGCATAGCCTGTACCGCGCGTTGGGCAGGCAGGCGCTGCTCGAATACGTGGTCGACGGCAGCCGCGATACCGACCGCACCTTCATGGTCTACAGCATGTTCGACGGCCAAGGCCGGACGCTGGCGGGCAGGGTATTGCCGGCCAGCGTGGCGGCGGCAGGCCCGGGCTGGCAGCGATTCAGGATCCGCGGCGGGCCGCGGATCGAGGCGCAGGTGATCCGGCTTGCGGGTGGGGAATACCTGCTGGTCGGGCTGGAGATGCGGGCCGGGGAATGGTTTCTCGACACCATGGCGCGCGCGGCCGGCCTCGCGCTGCTGATCGCGCCTGTGCTGGCGCTGGCGATGGGATGGGCGATTTCGGGTTGGATCGGCCACCGGCTGTCGGTGCTCGACCGCGCGGTCGAAGACGTATCCGCAGGGCGGCTGCATCGACGGGTGCCGGTGGACGGCAGCGGTGACGCTTTCGACCGAATCGGTCACAGCTTCAATGAAATGCTCGACCGGATCGGCGAGTTGGTGGACAGCGTGCGCCAAGTCAGCGATCACATCGCCCACGACCTGCGGACGCCCCTCACGCGCCTGCGCAATCGCCTGGCCTCCGCCCGCGCGGGCTTGCCGGAGGGCTCGGAAGCCGCGGCCGGACTCGATGCCGCCCTCGCCGACACCGATCAGCTCCTGCAGATATTCTCGGCGATCCTGCGGCTCTCCCGCATCGAGGCGCAGGCGCAGGCCAGCGACCTGCCGCCGGTCAGGCTGGATGCGCTTGCAAGGGATGCGGTGGATCTCTACGCGCCCATCGCCGCCGAGCGCGGCATGCGCATCGACGTGGACCTCGAGCCGGCGAGACTGCCTGGCGATGCCGACCAACTGTTCCAGATGCTGGTCAACCTGATCGACAACGCGCTCAAGTACGGACAGGACGGCGATGCCGTCCGGTTGCTGCTGCGGCAGGAAGGGGAGGCCGTACGACTCGAGATCGCCGATCGCGGCGATGGCATCCCGGAGGCCGAGCGGCAGCGCGTGTTCGACCGTTTCCATCGGCTGGATGCGCATCGCGGCAGCGAGGGCAACGGCCTCGGTCTGCCACTGGCGCGCGCCATCGTGCTGCGGCACGGCGGCCAGGTTTCTCTGCACGACAACGCACCGGGGCTGCGGGTGCGGATCGATTTCCCGGTGTCGGGCGGGGCTTCAATCGCCTAGCGAGGGCAGCCCGTCCTCGTGCCCGCGGATTTCATCCTGCGCGAGCAGCAGGCGCAGCTGCGGGGCCGAAGCCCGTGCCATGGGCTTTTCGGTGAGCGCGGAGAGCGGCGGCTGCCGCAGCGCGCGCATCGGCAGCACGCTGATGTCGAAACTCTGATCGTCGGCAGCGAACAACCAGACATCGACGTCGATGTCGCGTTCGCGGTCGAGCCGGAACCGGCGCATTCGCGATTCCGCGGGAACTCCCGCCTCCAGGAGGAATGCGGCCACCTGTTGCGGGTCGTCGCAGTGCAGATGCAGCGAGACCGGGGAATGGACGTCGGGCTGGCCTTCCATCGCCGCGCCGGCCAGGCGCGGGTGGAAGGCATCGAAGAATTCCAGCGCGCGCAGCGCCGCTTCGCGCTGCAGCCGGACCCGGTCCGCCTGGGCCCCCTCGTCGCCGAACAGCCGGTGGTATTCGCGCAGCGCGTCCTCGATCTCGCGGTTGCGCGGCAGCGAAGCGTCCTCGAGGATGCCGAGCCGTTCCGCGGCCTTCAGCTTGGCCTGGCGGAAGTCGCGGATGCCGTCTTCGGCCATCAGCCGTGCGGCCTCGTGGGCGAGCCGCGAGCGGCGCTCGCGGATACGGGTTTCTGCGTGTTGGCGGGCGCGATGCATGGCAGCCATCCCTTCCGGTCATCGTGAATGTAGCGCATCCGCGACCCGCGTCAGAAGATGTCGTAGGCCTCTTCGGCCGGCACGGCCTCCTGTTCGGGCTCCGGGCCGTAGTCGATGTACGACTCCATCCGCTCGAGGTCCTCCGCCTTGACCCATTCGCTGATGCCGCCACCACCCGGGATGAGCTGCCCGCCGGCGCTGACGCCCACCTTCACCATGCCTTGTGGCGGTTCGATGGTCACTTCAGGCTGGTCCTTGAGCGCCACCCGCATGTACTGGATCCAGATCGGCAGCGCCGCCTTGCCGCCGTATTCGCGGTAGCCGAGCGATTTGTAGTCGTCTCGCCCCACCCAGACCACGGTGACGAGGTCGCCGCCGTAGCCGGCGAACCACGCGTCGCGATGGTCGTTGGTGGAGCCGGTCTTGCCGCCGATGTCCTCGCGGGCCAGTACGCGGGCATCGGTCGCGGTGCCGCGCTTGATCACATCGGCCATCATCGACCGGATCTGCCAGGCCACGCGTTCGTCGATCGCGCGCGGCGCCAGTACGCTGCCGGCCGCCGGCGACTTCGACGCGGCTTCGGTGGCGGGGGGCGCGGCTTTCGCCCTGGCGGGTGCGGTGGGCGCGGTGGGCGCGGCTGCGCCCAGGTTGAAGCCGTCCACGATCTGCGGCTTGGCCGGCGCGGAGGCCGGGGCCGCTTGCGCGGCCGCGGCACTGCATCCGCGGCAGGCGGCCGGCGGGTTTTCCTTGAATACGAGGTTGCCGTCGCGGTCGCGGACCTCGTCGATC
>DAIRVA010000104.1:0-2905 GCA_036803045.1 Lysobacter sp.
TTACTCCGGCACCTACAACAGCTACAACCCGCTGACCGGGCAATGGGGCTACATCGCCGAGAACGGCGCGCAAGGCAGCGCCATTCCCGGCGAGATGGGCATCTGGGACGGCGGCATGAACAACCATGTGCTGACCCGCGTGCGCAACCTGCCGCTGGACAAGCAGACGCAGCAAGTGGTGATCGGCGGCGACTGGCAGCTGGGCAAGAAGAACAGCCTGGGCGCGAGCTACACCTACGACCGCGTCGAACGCACGCATCGCGAGGTGGCGACCAGCCGCGACAACAGCGTCAAGCTGACCTGGAGCAACCGCGCCCTGGACTGGGTGACTTTCCGCGCCAACTACACCTGGACCCGCCGCAGCGGCAGCGAGTACAACGAGGATCCCTACGAATTCACCTTCTCCAGCGATCTGCCCGGTTACGTCGCGCCGGCGACGGGCACGCCCGCGCATACGGTCGCGCAATTGCGCAAGTACGATGTCGGCGGGCTGACCCGCAACAAGCTGCACCTGCAGGCGATGTTCACCCTGCCGCACGACATGACGATCAGCACCCAGATCCGAGGCGAACGCAACGACTACGACGCCGAACTGGGCCGCACCGGCTGGGACACCTACGGCACCAGCGTGCAATGGGACTGGCAGCCCAGCGCCGCCACCGTCGCCAGCGCCTGGTACGGCTACGATCGTGCCGACCTCGACATCGCCAACGTCAACGATGCGGCGATGACGTCCGATGCGAATCTCGGCGGCCCAAGCTACCCGAACGCCAACCGCTGGTGGATGAGCGACAAGCAACGCAACCAATACGCCGGCGCCAACCTGAGCCAGCGCATCGGCCGCGCCATCCTGACCGCCGACTGGAACCACGTTTCCTCGCGCGGCGACACCCGCTACCGCTACGCATCGCCCACCGCGCTCAGCGTCCCGGCCAACGCCGTCCCCGGCCTGGCCGGTGCCTTCCCGACGATGCGCTGGCGGACCGACACGCTGACCGTCGGCGTCAACTTCCCGATCAACGATCGCCTCAACGTGCATCTGTTCGACACATGGCAGAAAGGCAGCCTGTCCGACTGGCACTACAGCGGCTTCGGCAACGGCCAGGTCGTCGGCACCATGGTCTATACCGACGGCGGCCCCGAAAACTATTCGGTCAACATGATCGGCGTGATGATGGAGATCAAGCTGTGAACCCGGCCCGCACCTTCTCCCTGCTCGCCGCCGGCACTCTGGTCGGCGCCTTGGCCATCACCCAGGGCATGGCCCAGGATGCGCCGCAATCCGCGCCCGCCGGCACCGATGCCCAGGAAGCCGCAACCGCGGCGCCCGCCCACGAGAGTGAAGGCGCGGAAAAACAGGCGAAGATGCCGCTGCTGGACCTTCGCCGCATCACGCCCTTGCAGGGCGATGCAAGCGCCGGCAAGGCCAAGGCCGAAGTCTGCTCCGCCTGCCACGGTGCGGAAGGCATCTCGATCGTGCCGATCTTCCCCAACCTGGCCGGCCAGCGCGCCGAATACATGTACTGGCAACTCGTCGAATACAAGCGCGGCTACCTGCCGCAAAGCACGATGACCCCGCTGGTCGCCGATCTCAGCGATGGCGACATGCGCGACATCGCGCTTTATTTCGCCAGCCTGCCGCCGAACCCGCCGCTTCCGGCCGACCGTCCCGTCGACGAATCCGCACTTCCGCCCGATGCAGCCACCATCGCCCGCGGGGCATCGCTGTACCTCGAAGGCGATCCGGGCAAGGGCATCCCGGCTTGCCAGGGTTGCCATGGCAAGGATGCACTGGGCTTCCGGAACGCATCCGTGCCCAACCGCAACGGCCACGTCCCGTACGCGCTTTTCCCGATACTGCGCGGGCAGCAGCGCGAGTATCTGCAGATCCGATTGACCCAGTACCAGAAGGGGGAAATCACCGATTCCACCCCCGACATGGTGATGGATGGTGTCGGCCACCGGCTCGATGCCGACACCGTCGCGGACTTGTCCGCCTACCTCTCGAGCCTCTACGGCCAATAACCTCCCCCCCCCCCCACAACCAAGGAATCCGTACATGCCAACTCGTTCTTTGCTCGCCGGGCTGCTCCTGCTCGGCACCCTGTTCGCAGCGCCGCAGGCATTCGCGCAATCCAATTGCGCTGCAAGCATCGATGCCACCGATGCGATGCGCTACAGCCGCACCAGCCTCGACATCCCGAAGAGCTGCACGACCTTCACGGTCACGCTCAAGCACATCGGCAAGCTGCCGAAAGCGGCCATGGGCCACAACATCGTGATCGCGAAAACCAGCGACATGGCCGGGATCGATACCGACGGGATCAAGGCAGGCGTGGCCAATGGCTATCTCAAGCCCAACGATGCCCGCGTCATCGCCCACAGCAAGCTGATCGGCGGCGGCGAATCGACCACGGTCAGCATCCCGGTGGCCAAGCTGTCCAGCGGTGGCCCCTACTCGTTCTTCTGCAGCTTCCCCGGGCACTCCACGTTCATGAAGGGCACGATCAACCTGCGCTGATTCGCGCCCCTTGCCATGAACTTCCTGCCGGCGGGGCGACCCGCCGGTTTTTTACGCCTGCGCTCCGCCTTCAGGCCTGTTCCAGCGCCTCGGACAGGCGCGAGACCGCGATCACTTCCATCCCCTTGATCGTGCCGGCCTTGGGCGCATTGGCCCGCGGCACGATGGCACGCTTGAAGCCATGCGTCGCCGCTTCCTTCAGCCGCTCCTCGCCATTGGGCACCGGACGGATCTCGCCGGACAGCCCGACCTCGCCGAACGCGATGGTCTTGTCGGCCAGCGGCTGGTCGCGCAGCGACGACAGCACGGCCAGCAGCACAGGCAGGTCAGCCGCGGTTTCCTGCACGCGGATGCCGCCGACCACGTTCACGAACACGTCCTGGT
>DAIRVA010000105.1:0-2772 GCA_036803045.1 Lysobacter sp.
CTTCGGCGGCATCGTCCGCTGCGACATGATCGCCGAGGGCATCATCGCCGCGGTCAAGGAAGTGGGCGTCAAGGTGCCGGTGATCGTGCGTCTTGAAGGCACCAACGTGGATGCCGGCAAGGAGCTGCTGAAGAACTCCGGCCTCGCCATCATCCCGGCCGACGACATCAACGATGGCGCGAAGAAGGCGGTCGAAGCCGTCAAGAACGCCGCCTGATCACCACCTTCGAGGAATTCGAGAAATGGCAGTTTTGATCAACAAGGACACGAAGGTGCTGGTGCAGGGCTTCACCGGCTCGCAGGGCACCTTCCACGCGCAGCAGATGCTCGACTACGGCACGAAGGTCGTGGGCGGCGTTACTCCGGGCAAGGGCGGAACCGAGCACCTCGGCCTGCCGGTGTTCGACACCATGGAACAGGCGGTGAAGGCGACCGGTGCCGATGCCTCGGTCATCTACGTGCCGCCGCCGTTCGCGGCCGACGCCATCCTGGAAGCGGCCGATGCCGGCATCAAGGTCATCGTCTGCATCACCGAGGGCATCCCGGTGCTGGACATGATGCGCGTCAAGAACACCCTCAAGGGCTATCCGGGCACCGTGCTGGTCGGCCCCAACTGCCCCGGCGTGATCACCCCGGGCGAGTGCAAGATCGGCATCATGCCGGGTCACATCCACATGCCGGGCAAGGTCGGCATCGTCTCGCGTTCGGGCACGCTGACCTATGAAGCGGTCAAGCAGACCACCGACGCGGGCCTCGGCCAGTCTACCTGCATCGGCATCGGCGGCGACCCGATCAACGGCACCAACTTCATCGACGCGCTGAAGCTGTTCCAGGACGATCCGCAGACCGAAGGCATCATCATGGTCGGCGAGATCGGCGGTAGCGCCGAGGAAGAAGCGGCCGAATACATCGCCAAGCACGTCACCAAGCCGGTGGTCGGCTTCATCGCCGGCGCCAGCGCACCCAAGGGCAAGCGCATGGGCCATGCCGGTGCGATCGCCTCGGGTGGCTCGGGCACGGCCGAGGGCAAGTTCGCCGCGATGGAAGCGGCGGGCGTGACCACGGTAAAGTCGCCGGGCGACCTGGGCGCGGCCATCGCCAAGCGCCTCGCCAAGTAAGCCGCGGCCTGTCGCGCCTGATGGAGAAAGCCGCCTTCGGGCGGCTTTCTTCGTTCCGCACGATGCGAACGGTCAAGTCGAATGGTTAGGATGATGCCGGGCAAGCACGAAACTCGAGAGAGGCATTCCTGGACGACCGCCTGACATCGCGATGCTGGTTTGCGGCATGGCTGGCCTGCTGCCTGCTGTTCTGCGTCCTGGCGCCACGATCCGCGCTTGCGCAGGCAGGCGGCGCATCGCCGCAAGCCGGTCCGGCCGCCACGACCAAGGTATTGCGGCTGACCAACGCCGAGGCCGTGCGCGCGGACTGGTCGTCCGTTGCGCCTCCGGCGCAAGGGTGGGAGCGGGTGAGGCTGATGGACTTCTGGCAGACGCGCTGGCCGGCACACGATGGCGTGGTCTGGTACCGCCTGCGCTGGAACCAGGGTGATGAGGTGCGCCCGACGGCGCTGCTGCTGGACTACGTCTGTCTGGCGAACGCGGTCTACCTCAACGGCAGCCTGCTGGCACGCGACCGCAATCTGGTGGAGCCGCTGTCGCGCAACTGGTTCAAGCCGCAGTACTTCCTGGTGGACGCGCCCCTGCTGCGCCCGGGCGAGAACACCTTGCTGGTGCGGGTGTCCGGGCTGGCGGCCTACCAACCAGGCTTCGGCACGGTGGGCGTAGGCGATCCGGCGACGCTCGCGCGCGAATACCGGGAAGGCGTGTTCAAGCGCTACGAGATGCGCCTGATCAACTTCGCGATGAACGCGGTGCTCGGCATCGTGTTCCTGTTGATCTGGATGCTCAGGCGGCACGACACCACCTACGGCTGGTACGCGCTGATGGAGCTGGCCGGTTCCATCCACGGCTACAGCTACATCGCATCCAGCCCGTGGCCGTTCGCCAGCACCGACGCGTGGCAGGCCGCCATCGCCGGCTCGTATCTGGTGTCGGCAGGCTGCTACGCCATGTTCCTGATCCGCTTCGCCGACGTGCGCTTCCCGCGCATCGAGCGGGCGCTGTGGCTGGTTTGCGCCGCGGGGCTGGCCTACGCGCTGCTGTTGCCCGGCACGGCAGGGCCGCAGCGGATGCCGCTGATCGTGCTGGGGATGGCGATCCAGTACGCCAGCATCTTCTGGTTCCTGGCGCGGGCCTGGCGCTCGACGCGGATGGACCATCGCGTGCTCGCGGCCTGCCTGCTGGTGCCGGTAGCCGCCTCGTTCCACGACGCGGCGCTGTTCTTCGGCTGGATCCGCTCCAGCGGCTACATCCTGGATCTGACCTCGGTGGTCACGCTGATCGGCATCGCGTTCGCGCTGGCCTACCGTTTCATGCTGGCGATGCGGCGCGTGGAAGGGTTCAACGCGGAGCTCAGGCGCGAAGTCGAGATCGCCACCGATCAACTCGAGGACACGCTGCAGCGCAAGCACGCGCTGGAACTGGCGCACGGCCGCGCCGGCGAGCGACTGCAGCTGACGCGCGACCTGCACGACGGCTTCGGCGGCACGCTGGTCGGGGCGATCGCGAGGCTGGAGCGCGGCCAGGACGCCATGCCCAAGTCGGAAGTGGTCGGCGTCCTCAAGGACATGCGCGACGACCTGCGCCTGGTCATCGAAAGCACGATGCACGAGAACGCCGGATTGGGCGACGTGCTGGCGACGTTGCGCCATCG
>DAIRVA010000106.1:0-2754 GCA_036803045.1 Lysobacter sp.
AGCACTTGACTGTTAATCAGGGGGTCGTTGGTTCGAGTCCAACTTCGGGCGCCAATAAATTCATGCACTTGGGCCGCGAGCGATCGCGGCCTTCGTCTTTTCCGCCATCGCATTTTCCGCCTGCCGTCAGCTGACGGGACAGGCGGCCGGGGTGCGGAGCCGGTCGACGCGGATACGGCCGGCATTGTTCACGACCACGCTGGCCCGCATCTGGCCCTGCTGGCAAAGTCGCAGGGTCAGGTTGCTGCCAGCGCTGGTGCCGTCCGGCAGGTAGCGCAGGTAAGGCCGCCCCCGGGTGCTGTGCGCCATGACGCCCGCCGGCAGCGGGCCGTGCGCCTGCAGCACCGATTCGGTGTTGTCCGGCACGATGTCGCCGTTCGCGTCCACGAAAACCATCCAGCCCTGGCTCCAGTCCCCGTCCAGGCTGCAGCGGCGGCCGTCCGTGCTGGGGCAGGCCACGACTTTCCGCGATCGACCGATGGCGCCGGTGCGGGCGAAGGCGAAATCGGCGCTGTACGCGGTCAGGGCGGAGGTGAGCCGGAACCCGCGGATGGCTTCCTGGAAGCTCGGCAATCCGATTCCTGCCACGATCATCAGGACGGAAGCCGCGACTGCGGTCTCGACGAGGGTGAACCCGGATTGGCGCGATGCATGCATGTCGGTGGCTCCGATCGGCTGGAACCACTTTCACCATCCGCATGGCCGGGGCGCATCGGGGCCTTGCGTGGCGGCGCGTCGGAATTTCCCTCCACGCCGTGTCGGCCATGGTTTGGCATCATGGGGCGATGAATACCCTTGCCTCCGAATCCGGCTTCCGCCTGCATTCGCCCTACGCGCCCGCCGGCGACCAGCCGCAGGCCATCCGGCAACTGGTGGCCGGTTTCGACGCAGGCCTTGCGCACCAGACCCTGCTGGGCGTGACCGGCTCCGGCAAGACCTACACCATCGCCAACGTGATCCAGCAGGTTCAACGGCCGACGCTGGTGATGGCGCACAACAAGACGCTTGCCGCGCAGCTTTACGGCGAATTCAAGGCGTTCTTCCCGCACAACGCGGTGGAATACTTCGTCAGCTATTACGACTACTACCAGCCGGAAGCCTACGTGCCGTCTTCCGATACCTATATCGAGAAGGACAGCTCGACCAACGAGCACATCGAGCAGATGCGGCTGTCGGCGACCAAGGCGCTGCTGTCGCGGCGCGACGCCATCATCGTCGCCACCGTGTCGGCGATCTACGGCCTGGGCGATCCGGAGGACTACCTCAAGCTGCGGCTGATCCTGGCCAAGGGAGAGCGCATCGAGCAGCGCGACCTCATCCGCCACCTCACCGAGCTGCAATACGTCCGCAACGATGCCGAGCTGCGTCGCGGCACCTATCGCGTGCGCGGCGAGGTGATCGACGTGCATCCGGCCGAGTCGGAGAGCGAGGCGCTCCGCATCGAGTTGTTCGATGGCGAGATCGAGCAACTGTCGTTGTTCGATCCCCTGACCGGCGCCGTGCAGCGCAAGGTCCCGCGCTACACGGTATATCCCAAGACGCATTACGCCAGCACGCGCGAAAGCGTGCTGAGCGCGATCGACACCATCAAGATCGAGCTTTCCGACCGGCTCGAGCAGCTGTATGCGCAGGGCAAGCTGGTCGAGGCGCAGCGTTTGCAGCAGCGGACCCAGTTCGATCTGGAGATGATGGCCGAGGTCGGGTTCTGCAACGGCATCGAGAACTACTCCCGGCACATGACGCGACGCGCGCCGGGCGAACCGCCGCCGACGCTGTTCGACTACCTGCCGCCCGACGCCCTGCTGGTGGTCGACGAATCGCACGTGACCGTGCCGCAGATCGGCGCCATGTACAAGGGCGATCGCGCGCGCAAGGAGACGCTGGTGGATTTCGGTTTCCGCCTGCCTTCGGCGCTCGACAACCGGCCGCTGCGGTTCGAGGAATGGGAAGCGCGATCGCCGCGCACGATCTTCGTGTCGGCCACGCCCGGCCCCTACGAGCTGACGAAGGCCGAAGGACAGGTCGTGGAATTGGTGGTGCGCCCGACCGGCCTCGTCGATCCGCCCGTGGAGATACGCCCGGTCGCCACGCAGGTGGACGACCTGCTCTCCCAGGTTGACGAACGCGTGGCGATGGGCGATCGCGTGCTGGTCACCACGCTGACCAAGCGCATGGCCGAGAACCTGACCGAATACCTGTCGGAACACGGCGTGCGCGTGCGCTATCTGCACTCGGACATCGAGACGGTCGAGCGCGTGGAGATCATCCGCGACCTGCGGCTGGGCAAGTTCGACGTGCTGGTCGGCATCAACCTGCTGCGCGAAGGCCTGGACATGCCGGAAGTCTCGCTTGTCGCGATCCTCGATGCGGACAAGGAAGGCTTCCTGCGTTCGGCCGGCTCGCTGATCCAGACCATTGGCCGTGCCGCGCGCAACGTGCGCGGAAAGGCGATCCTCTATGCCGACCGGATCACCCGTTCGATGCAGGTTGCACTCGATGAAACGGACCGCCGTCGCGAGAAGCAGATGGAGTTCAACATCGAACACGGCATCGTGCCGCAATCGATCGAACGTCCGGTCGCCGACATCATGGAGGGCGCACGCGCCGATGCCGCGGAAGCCAGGGCGGGCAGGGGCAAGGGGCGTGGCCGGCGCCGTGTCGCCGAGCAGGCGGAGGATTACGCGTCGCTTTCGCCCAGTCAGGCCGCCGAGCGCATCCAGGCGCTCGAGGACCGCATGTACCAGCACGCGCGCG
>DAIRVA010000107.1:0-2555 GCA_036803045.1 Lysobacter sp.
TGACCCCATACTCCCTTAGCAGGGGAGCCCCTTCGGCCTCTCGGGCAACTCTCCGGGATGGTGGCGGCGAACTGCCGGGCGACAGGATAGCTGTTTGGCGTACGCGGGGCAAACCTCAGGCGCGTTCTTCCGCATCGTCCCGCGCCGAGGCCTCGTCGCCCTGGATGCGCTTGTAGATTTCCTCGCGATGCACGGACACGTCCTTGGGCGCGGTGATGCCGACCCGGACCTGATTGCCCTTCACGCCAAGGACCGTGACGGTGACCGAATCGCCGATCACCAGTGTTTCTCCCACCCTACGCGTCAAAATCAACATGCCTGCCGAGCTCCCTGCGCTTGCCTGACCTTTCTCTTCGAATCCATCGTGTGCGTCATCCGTTCACTATACAGCGAGGGATCGCAGGCCATGCCTGCGCCATCGTCCACGGCTTCAGGCCAACGCACGCGCGACCCAGTCGGCGACGCCCGCCAATGCCCCGGCCAGTGGCGGGCCATCCTCGCCGCCGCCTTGTGCCATGTCCGGTCGTCCACCGCCTTTACCGCCGATTTGACCGGCCACGTCGCCCAAGAGTTCCCCGGCCTTGATCTTGCCGAGGGCCGCGCCACTCACGCCAGCGACCAGCGCAACCTTGCCGCTGCCATCGGCGCCGGCCAGCACGATGACCGCATCGCCGAGCTGTTGCTTGAGGCGATCCATGGTTTCGCGCAGGGTCTTGGCATCGAAGCCTTCCAGACGCACGGCCAGCACCTTCACGCCATTGACATCCTGCGCCTGCCCGGCGAGGTCGCTGGTGGCGCCGCTGGCGGCCTTGGCCTTCATCGCCTCCAGCTCGCGTTCGAGTTTCTTCTGGCGGTCGAGCAGGGCGCGCAGCTTGTCGCCGATCTCGGTCGGATTGCCGCCGAGCAGGCCCGCGGCCTCGCCGAGGCGGTGTTCCTCCTCGCTGACGAGGTCCAGCGCGCCCTGGCCGGTGACGGCCTCGATGCGGCGCACGCCCGCAGACACGCCGCCTTCGGAGGCGATCTTGAACAGGCCGATGTCGCCGGTGCGGCGCACATGGGTACCACCGCAGAGCTCGATCGAGCCTTCGCCGAACTTCAGCACGCGCACTTCCTCGCCGTACTTCTCGCCGAACAACGCCATCGCGCCGAAGTCGAGCGCATCCTGCATCGCCATGTGGCGGACTTCGCCTTCATGGTTGGCGCGCACTTCCGCGTTGACGCGGCGTTCGACCTCGGCCAATTCCTGCGCCGTGACCGGCTGGAAGTGCGAGAAGTCGAAGCGCAGGCGATCGGGCGCGACCAGCGAGCCTTTCTGCTGCACATGGGTGCCGAGCACGTCGCGCAAAGCGGCATGCAGCAGGTGGGTGGCGCTGTGGTTGAGTACGGTCGCGGTGCGGCGGCCAGCATCGACCTTCCCATTCAAGAGGTCGCCGATGCGCAGTTCGCCATGCCGCAGCGTGCCGATGTGCGCATGAAACTGACCGGCGAGCTTGCGGGTTTCATCCACCTCGAAAACGGCATATCCGTTCGAAAGTTCACCAAGGTCGCCGACCTGGCCGCCGGATTCGGCATAGAACGGCGTGCGGTCGAGAATGACGACGATATCCTCGCCCGGCTGCACGGCGTCGACCGGCTTGCCGTTTTGCATCAGCGCGATGACCTTGAGGCCGTCGCTGGACAGCCGGTCGTAGCCGAGGAAGCCGGTCGGCACGAGTTGCGAAATCAGCTCCGCCGGCAGCATCAGGCCGCCGCCGAACTTGCCCGCGGCGCGCGCGGTGTCCTTCTGCTGTTGCATGGCGGCGTCAAAACCGGCGGTGTCGACGCTCATGCCGCGCTCGCGCGCCATGTCCTGGGTCAGGTCGAGCGGGAAGCCGTAGGTGTCGTACAGGCGGAAAGCATCGAGGCCGGGGATGGTGTCGCCGGACTTTTCCGCAACATCGTTGAAGATGCGCATGCCCGAGTCGAGCGTCTCGGCGAAGCGTTCTTCCTCGGCTTTCAGCGCGCGCTCGACCGTGGCCCGCTGCTCGCGCAGGATCGGGTAGGCCTCGCCCATCAGCCTGTCGAGCGTATCGACCAGCTTGTGGAAGAAGGGTTGGCGGACGCCCAGCATCCAGCCATGGCGCAGCGCGCGGCGGATGATCCGACGCAGCACGTAGCCGCGTCCCTCGTTCGACGGCAGCACGCCGTCCGCGATCAGGAAGCTGGCGGCGCGGATGTGGTCGGCGATGACGCGCAGCGACTTGTTGTCGAGGTCTGCGGTGCCGGTGAGCTCGGCGGCGCGCCGGATCAGCGCCTGGAACAGGTCGATCTCGTAGTTGGAGTGCACGCCCTGCAGGATCGCGGCGATGCGCTCCAGGCCCATGCCGGTATCCACGCACGGCGCCGGCAGTGGGGTCAGCGTGCCGTCGGCGGCGCGGTCGAACTGCATGAAGACGTTGTTCCAGATCTCGATGTAGCGATCGCCGTCCTCATCGGGCGAACCGGGCGGCCCTCCGGCGTAGTGCTCGCCGTGGTCGTAGAAGATCTCGGTGCAGGGGCCGCAGGGGCCGGTGTCG
>DAIRVA010000108.1:0-2328 GCA_036803045.1 Lysobacter sp.
CCGCTTCTACTTCATCGAGATGAACACCCGCATCCAGGTGGAGCATCCGGTGACCGAGATGGTCACCGGCATCGATCTGGTCCGCGAGCAGTTGCAGATCGCCGCCGGCCGCAAGCTCACGATCCGGCAGGAGGACGTGGTGCTGACCGGCCATGCCATCGAGTGCCGCATCAATGCGGAAGATCCCGAGACCTTCCTGCCCTCGCCGGGGCTGGTGACGCATTTCCATTCGCCGGGCGGCCCGGGCGTGCGGGTGGATTCGCACGTGTACGAGGGCTACCGCGTGCCGCCGAACTACGATTCGATGATCGGCAAGCTGATCGTGCACGGCGTCGACCGCGAGCAGGCGATCGCACGCATGCGGGTGGCGCTGTCGGAGCTGGTGGTGGACGGGATCAAGACCAACGTGGCGCTGCAACAGCGAATCCTGGCCGATGGCGGGTTCGCCCAGGGCGGGCAGAACATCCATTACCTCGAGAAGAAGCTGGCCGAGCGCCGCGAGAAGTCGCTGTCGATCTTGTAGGCGCGGTGACCGCTTTCGGACCGGTTTTCCGCTTAAACGAAATATCGACCCGAACCTAAGGAGCCGCCATGCAACGCAGACACGCCCTGTTCCTTGCCGTTGTCGCCACCGCGGCTGCGCTGCCCGCGGCGAGCCAGCAGGGCAAGGTCCCGCCAACCAATCTCTATATCGACGTCGCCACCCAGAATATGGCCGGCATGCCCGACATGGGCGGCATGCCGGCTGGCCTGGGCGGCATCATGGCGCGCCGCATGCGCGGTGGGGACAACGGCAGCAAGCCCACCTATCCGAGCACGCGCGGCGCCGGCGGCATGACCGGCCAGTACCTCGACATCGCCCTGCACAACGCGCTGAAACCGGGCATCGAAGCGCAGGATCTGATTCCGCCGGGACTGGGGCTGGGCAAGTCGCTGACCCTGACCCCGGTCGAATTCCCGCCGTCGCCCAAGGGCGAGCCAGGCGGCAAGATTCCCGATGTCGAAGTGAAGATCACCGAATACTGGGGCTGTGGCGCCGCAGTGCGGCCGGGCCAGCCCAAGGTCGCCACCTTCAAGGTCAAGGGTGGCGGCAAGGCCATCGATCCGCGCAATCCGATGGGCAGCATGCAAGGCGTCGATATCCAGTCCACCGGCAGCCTGTCCGGCATGTACGTGCCGGACCGCGACATCGATCTCAAGCCCGGCTATGTCTACTGGCCGAACCGCCAATACGGCAAGCAAGTGCCCAGCGACGCGCGTCTGGCCGGCGATCACCAGATCACCGGCGACGGCATCCCGGCTTCGATGAAGTTCCAGGTCGAGCAATCCGCCGATTTCATGCCGAAGCTGATGCTGCGCTCGCAGGGCGCGCTGACCGAGGCGGTGGACCTGAGCTGGCCGTCGGTGGACCGCGCGCGCGCGTACTTCATCACCGCCATGCACATGCAGATACTGAGCGAAAACGTCTACGCGCTGACCGTGTGGAGCAGCGCGGAGGTTCCCGGCGCCGGCAGCGAGCTGCACCAGTACCTGTCCGGCAGCTACATCGACAAATGGCTGAAACAGAAGGTCCTGCTGCCGGCTGCCGCTACCAGCTGCACCGTACCCAAGGGCATCTTCGCTGGCGAGTCGAGCGCGCAAGGCCGGCAGGGCACGATGCCCGGCATGCTGGCGATGACCGCGTACGGCCCGGAGAACTGGATCACCTATCCGCCCAAGCCGACCGATCCGAAGCGGCCCTGGAATCCGGAATGGAGCGTGCGCCTGCGCGCCAAGTCCACGGCCACCGCGATGCTGGGCATGGACTTTGGCGGGATGCAGCAGATGGACGACGGCAACGGCCAGCAGCAGCAACAGCAACAACAGCCGCAGAAGCCGTCGGTGAAACGCCTTCTGAAGGGACTCCTCGGCGGCTGATCGCCGCGGGGCCGCATCCACCCACGCGGCGAAACTGCGAGAATGGCGCGGCCTCCATCCCGTGCCATTTCCGTCCATGCCCTACCTGCAACTGAGCCTGCCCTGCACCGAAGACCGGCAGCCGCGCGTCGAGCGCGCGCTGGAAGGCGTGGGCGTGCTGGCGGTGACGCTTCAGGATGCACACCTGGATGCCGCCGACGAGCAGGCGATCTTCGAGCCCGGCGTCGGAGAGATTCCGCTGTGGCAGGAGATGACCCTGACCGCGCTGTTTGACGCCGACACCGATGCGCTGCTGCTCTTGGCCGCGCTGGAAGCCTTCGATCCCGGCCTGGACTGGACGCAGGCGCGTTTCGAAAAGATCGAGGATCAGGATTGGGAGCGCGCGTGGCTGGACCAGTTCCAGCCGATGCG
>DAIRVA010000109.1:0-2326 GCA_036803045.1 Lysobacter sp.
GCGCCGCCAGTTCCGCGAGATCAAGGGGATCATGGAAGGCACCGGCAAGCCGGACTACAGCAAGGCCGTGGACATGCTGACCAAGTCCGCGATCAAGGAAATGATCGTGCCGTCGCTGCTGCCGGTGGCGGTGCCGATCATCGTCGGCCTGCTGCTGGGGCCGGAGGCGCTGGGCGGCCTGCTGATCGGCACGATCGTCACCGGCATCTTCGTGGCCATTTCGATGACCACCGGCGGCGGTGCCTGGGACAACGCCAAGAAGTACATCGAGGACGGCAACTTCGGCGGCAAGGGTTCCGAGGCGCACAAGGCTGCGGTCACCGGCGACACCGTGGGCGATCCCTACAAGGACACCGCGGGCCCGGCGGTCAACCCGCTGATCAAGATCATCAACATCGTGGCCTTGCTGATCGTGCCGCTGCTGCCGGTGACGGTTGCCAGTGGCGATGCGGTGCAGACTCCGGCCGCCATCGAGGCGCCGGCAACGGATGCCGCTTCGGCACCAGCGATGCCGGCCGAGGCACCGCCTGCGGATGCCGCCCCGGCGGCGGAAACCAACCCGCAGTAACACCCGCGGTCATCCGCAACGAAAACGGCGGCCATGTGCCGCCGTTTTCGTTTGCATCGCGCCTGAACTCAGGGCTTGTCGCCCTGCATCCATGCCTCGATCTCCTCCACCGTGCGCGGCGCGGCCGCCGACAGGTTCTTCGGCACGCCGGCGGTGATCAGAATGTCGTCCTCGATGCGCACCCCGATATCGGCATAAGTGGCCAGCGCGGCATCGATGCCGGCCCGCTCGTTCGCGGGCAGAGCAAGGTACACCGGGCTGGCGCGCACGTCGGCGGCGCGCACGTAGAGGCCCGGCTCGTTGGTCACGATCATCCCGGCCTCGAGCGGACGGCTGCGGTCGTCCACGTCGTGCACGCGCAGGCCAAGCTGGTGGCCCAGTCCGTGAGGGAAATACAGGCGCACCTGGTCGCGTTCGTTGCGACTGACCAACCCCAACCCGAGCAGTCCTTCGCCGAGCATCCGGATCGCCGCCTCGTGCACGTCACTCATCCGCGCGCCCGGCTTCATCAGCGCCATGCTCCCGTTCTGCGCGCGCAGCACGGTTTCGTAAATGGCGCGCTGTTCGGGGCTGAAGCGACCGCCCTGCGGATAGGTGCGAGTGACGTCAGCGGCGTAGCCCTCGACCTCGGCGCCGATGTCGGTGAGCATCAGGCCGCCGGGCGGGATCGGGTCGTTGTTGGTTTCGTAGTGCAGGGTCGTGGCGTTCCTGCCCGAGGCCACGATCGACGGAAAGCTCCAGCAGCACGCACCCAGATTGCGGAAGGTGTATTCAATGGTGGCCTGCACTTCGTATTCGTGCCGCGCGGTCCGGACCCGCCGCATCGCCGCCTTCTGCGCCTCGACGGTGATGTCGACCGCGCGCTGCACGGTGGCGATCTCCGCCGCGTCCTTGACCATGCGCATCGCGGTCAGCAACGGGAACGCGTCGCGGAACTGCAGCTCCGGGTAACTGCGGCGCAGTTCCTCGACCAGGGCCAACTCGGGCGTGGTGGTGGCGCCGAACCCACGGTCCTCGAGGATCATCCAGACCACCGCCTTGCCGCCATGCAGCGCCCGCTGCCAGTTCGGCAGGCCGGTCGTGGCAAACGAGCGATACGTCCTGGCATCGCCCCAACGCCGCCCTTCCATCGCCGCGCGCAGGAAGTCGCGGAACCTCGCGTTCGAGGCCACTTCCGCGATGCCGCTGCGTTCCGACACCGTCTTGAAATCCGGGACGCGTCCCGTCCAGAGCGCCTGGCTCGGGTCGCTGTTCGCGGAAAACACGACCTCGCGATGGCTGGCCTCGCCCGGCACCAGCACCAGCGCGGTGCCGGCGTTCTCCAGCCCGGTCAGGTACAGCAGGTTGTCTTCCTGGCGGAACGGCCAGTCGACGTCGCCATTGCGGTGGCTGGGCGGCGGCGCCAACAGGATCAGCATCCCGTCGGGGCCGATCCGCCGCATCAGTTCGGCGCGGCGCGCGGCGTAGTCGGGGGCGGTCGCCGCGACCGCGCTGCCGGGAAGGGTCAACGCAAGGGCCAGCAGGAGTCCGGGAAGGCGCATGTCGGCAGCTCGAAGGTCGAATTCGGTCGATGCTAGCAAGCGGGGGCTCGCTGCATCGCAACAATCCAACGGGTAGAATGCGCCCCCTTCCCCCGCCCATGCCCGACTACCGGGCCGGGCATGCATGCTGGAGCACTCCCATGGGCCTGGACCTCGTCCCCACCGGCAAGAACCCGCCGGACGAAATCAACGTCATCATCGAGATCCCGAAGGACGC
>DAIRVA010000110.1:0-2310 GCA_036803045.1 Lysobacter sp.
TCGGCAACCTGATGGGCGCGCTCAAGGTCAGCCATCACGGCACCCAGAACCAGCGCTTCGATTTCGCCACGTTCAACGCGGAGTTCAGGAAGCAGTTCGGCTATTCGCTGTAAACGCGCCGGGACCCGCAACAAAAACGCCGGCGCGATGCCGGCGTTTTCTTTTCATTCGCAGTGCTGGCTTGGCGCCGGGTTTCAATTCCACTTCGGCAGCTTCGCCGGATCGAGCCCGCCGGTCTCGAAGGTGGCGGTTCGCGTGCCGGACGGCTTCACCGGGAACTCGATCGACACTTCCGTGGCCGATTTGAAGATGCGCCACAGCGCCTTCTCGTCCTCGATGAACATGGCGATGGCCTCGTCGGTATCGGGCCGCGAACCCGCCAGCGTGCGCGGCTTGCCATCGACCATGAGCTTCAGGCGGCAGCCGCGGTAGCAGTCGAAATCACCGCGTTGCAGCACCAGATAGCTCGAGCGCCCCCACTCGGGGTGGTCGCGGAAGATCAGCTGCACGCTGCTGCGGCTATTGTCGATGTCGATGCGCTCCCTGGACATGATGGCCGCGCTGAGCTGACGGCCCTTGCCGGCGGCGACATCCTGGTAGTCCCACAGGTTTTTCAAGCGGCGCTCGGCGCGCGCCGTTTTCGCCTGGTTCTCCACCTCGGCGAAGCGCTTCTGCACCTCGCGCGCGGCGGCGGTGTCCGGATAGCGGCGGCGCAGCTCGTCGGCCTGAGACAGCGCCAGCTCCCAGTTGCGCGCCGCGACCGCCTCGTCGAAGGTCTTCTTCAACGGGGTGGCGGCCGCCTCCTGTTCGGCGGCTTTCGCCGCCGCGGCCGCCTGCGGGTCTTCCTGCTTGCAGGCAGCGAGCGCGACGACCAGCGCGACGGGCAGCAGCAGGCGCGTCATCGTCACTTCGCCTGCTGGTCGCCGCCCGCCTCGGCCTTGGCGATCGTGTCCTCGACCGAGCCGGTGGTGATCGGGTGATAGCCCGGACGCGCCTTGGCGAACACTTCCTTGGCGAACTTCAGCCCGTCAGGCGTCTTCACCAGCGCGCCGTAGGTCGGCATGATCAGCTTGCGGCGGCCGACGCGCTCGAGGAACTTGCCGATCTCCGGCCGCGCGGCGGCGTAGCCGCTGCGTACCGTCAGCGGATACCAGCGCATGGCGATCTCGCCGTTGGCGGTGCCGGTGAAGCGGTAGGCGCCGTCGAGCTGCTTGAGCTGTTCTTCCGACAGGGTCTCCGGCAGGCCTTCGATGAAGTGCACCCATTCCTGCGTCGACCAGGCCGAGGTCAGCTGGCTGGCGGGAAGCTTGCCGTCCTGCAGCCAGGCCGAACGCGCGGTGTCCACCACTCCGAAAGGACGCGACTGCACCTGCGGGGCGAAATCCGGAATGCCGGGCTTGTAGATCCACTGTTCGATCTGCGCCATCGTCGCCTTGCCCGGATGCTTGTCGACCAGGTTGGCCTTGATGTAGTCGAGGAACTGCTGGGTGGTGATCGACTGGAAGGCGAAGTGGTCGAAATAGCCCTTCAGGAACGGATCGAACACGTCGCGGCCGTAGGCCTGTTCCAGCCACTGCAGCATCCACGCGCCCTTGGTGTAAACGGTGGCGGAGCTCGAATCGTCCGGATTCGCAAGCTCGCCGGGCTTCAGCGCCATCACCTGCAGCTTGGGATCGAGCGTGGTGTATTCCTTCTTCAGCTCGTCGCGGTCGATGACGTGCTCCATGTCGGCCATGTCCTGGCCGTACATCGCCTCGGTGATGCGGCCCTGCACGTAGGTGGTGAAACCTTCGTTCAACCAGGAGTCGCGGTCGGTGGCGAAGGTCACCAGGTTGCCGGACCAGCTGTGCGCAAGCTCGTGCGCCACCAGCGACACCAGCGACTTGTCGCCGACGATCACCGTCGGGGTGGCGAAGGTCAGGCGCGGGTTCTCCATGCCGCCGTAGGGGAAGGACGGCGGCAGCACCAGCAGGTCGTAACGATCCCAGCGATAGGGGCCGTACATCTGCTCGGTCGTGGAGATCATCTTCTCGGTGTCCTCGAACTCCTTGGTCGCCTTGTCGACCATGGCCGGCTCGGCCCACACGCCGCTGCGCGCGCCGACCGGCTTGAACACCAGGTCGCCGGCGGCGATCGCCAGCAAATAGGACGGGATCGGCTGCGGCATCTTGAAGCTGTAGTCGCCGTCGCGCGCGGCGGCCGGATCGTTGTCGGCGCTCATCAGCACCATCACGTCCTTCGGGCTGGTGACGTGGGCGGTGTAGGTGAAGCGGATCTGCGGCGTGTCCTGCAGCGGCACCCAGCTGCGCG
>DAIRVA010000111.1:0-2285 GCA_036803045.1 Lysobacter sp.
TGCTCCATCCACGCGGCGCGGTAACGCTCGTCCACCTCGCGCTCGGCCTCGTCGGCACGGCGCGCACGCTCTGAACTCTGCAGCGACAACCGGTCCATGTCGCGCGCGCTGTAGCGGAAATTCTCGGCGTTGCCGCCAGCCAAACCGTGCTTGATCGCGCGATGCACCAGCAGGTCGGGGTAGCGGCGGATGGGCGAGGTGAAATGCGCATAGCTGTCCAGCGCCAGGCCGAAGTGGCCGACGTTGGACGGCGAGTACACCGCCAGCGACTGGCTGCGCAGCAAGACCGATTCGATCAGGGCCGCGTCGGCGCGTTCGCGCACCTTGTGGATCAGCGCGGTGAAGTCGCGCGGATGCACCTTGGCCCAGGGCGGCATCGAGAGCTTGAACTCCTTGAGGAACTCCTGCAGGTCCGCGTACTTCTGCTCGGGCGGGCGCTCGTGGATGCGGAACGGCGCCGGGATGCGCTTGTCGAGCAGGTACCGCGCGGCCTCGACGTTCGCCGCGATCATGCATTCCTCGATCAGCTTGTGCGCGTCGTTGCGCTGAAGCATGCCGGCTTGGGTCACTTCGCCACGGTTGTCGAGGACGAAGCGCACCTCGCCCGATTCGAACTCGATCGCGCCGCGCCGCTGGCGCGCTTCGGCCATGCGCTGGTAGAGCTGGTGCAGGTGGCGGACATGCGGCAACAACTCGCCGATCTTCGCCTCCGCCTGCAGGCGATCTTCGTCCGGGATGCCTTCGCCAACCGAATTCCACACTTCGGTGTAGGTCAGCCGCGCATGCGAGTTCATCACCGCCTCATGGAACTCCGATGAGGTGACCTCGCCCTTGTTGTCCAGCTGCATGTCGCAGACGAAGCACAGCCGATCGACCTTCGGATTCAGCGAGCAGATGCCGTTGGACAGAGTCTCCGGCAGCATCGGCACCACGAAGCCGGGGAAGTAGACCGAGGTCGCGCGCAGCTGGGCTTCTTCGTCCAGCGGCGTCTCCGGGCGCACGTAATGCGAGACGTCGGCGATCGCCACGACCAGCCGCCAGCCGCCGCTCGTGCGCTCGCAATAGACGGCATCGTCGAAATCCTTGGCGTCCTCGCCATCGATGGTGACCAGCGGCATGGCGCGCAGGTCCACCCGGCCCTTGTGGGCGGAGACCGGCACTTCCAGCGGCACCGCGGCGGCCTCGTCCAGCACCGCCTGCGGGAATTCGTGCGGGATGTCGTGGCCGTGGATCGCGGCTTCCACCACCAGCGACGGCGTCAGCTTGTCGCCCAGCACGGCGACGATGCGGCCGATGGGCGGGCGTCGCGCATCCTGCGCCTGGGTGATCTCGGCCACGACCAGCTGGCCGGTCTTGGCGTCGTTGCGTTCGGCCTGCGGGATCATCACGTTGCGCTGGATGCGGGCATCGTCCGGCACCACGAAACCGACGCCGGCTTCCTCGTCGTAACGCCCCACCAGACGGGTGACGCGACGCTCCAGCACCTCGACGATGGCCGCTTCGGTGCGACCGCGTTGATCCATGCCGGTGATGCTCACCAGAACGCGGTCGCCGTGCATGACCTTGCGCATCTCGGCAGGCGGCAGGAACGCGTCTTCGCCGCCCCCCGCATCCGGGCGCAGGAACCCGAAGCCTTGCGGGTTCGCGATCACCGTGCCGGGGATCAGGTCGAGCTGCTGCGCCGGGGCGAAGCCGCCACGCCGGTTCTGCAGGAGCTGGCCGTCACGCACCATCGCGCCCAGGCGCTTGTCCAGGGCATCGCGGCGGCCGGGTGCGGTCAGCTTGAGCCGCTGTGCCAGGGCATCGGCATCCATCGGGCCATCGGCGGCGGAGAGGACCTGCAGGATGTAGTCGCGGCTGGCGATGGGTTCGGCGTAGCGCTCGGCTTCGCGCCTGTGGTGCGGATCGTGCGGCGGCACCGGGCCAGCCGGAGCGGATTTCGCACCCGTTCGGCCTGGAGCCGAAGGCTTGCCGCGCGCTTGCTTGGCGAGGTGTTCGGGCATCCATGGCGCGCTGCTCCCACGCGCTTTCGCGTTCCTCTGCCCATCGTTGCCGGACGTCTTCTTGCGCGGCGATTCACCGCGCTTGCCGGCCTTGCCGCTCGCGCCCTTGGCCGGCGGCCGCTTTCCAGTCATTTTCTTCATCGCGACATCGTCGCACGCCGCCGGCATCGCCGGCGTGGACGTCGGCAGGCATTGACACCCTGCCGGCGGGATCGCAGAATATGCGGCCACCTGCCCAGGTGGCGGAATTGGTAGACGCACTAGTTTCAGGTACTAGCGGGT
>DAIRVA010000112.1:0-2253 GCA_036803045.1 Lysobacter sp.
GATCGGCTTGTCGGGGAACACGCGGATCCACATCTTGCCGCCACGCTTGACGTAACGGCTGACGGCACGGCGCGCGGCCTCGATCTGGCGGGCGGTCAGGCGGCCGGTCTGCGTCGCGCGCAGGCCGAATTCGCCGAACGACACCGCGTTCGCGCTCCACGACAGGCCTTCGTTGCGGCCCTTGTGCTGCTTGCGGTACTTGGTACGTTTGGGTTGCAACATGACTTAACCCCTCGCTTCGCGCTCGCCGCGCGGCGGACGCGGGCCGCGGGCAGGACGCTCGCCGCCACGCTCATTGCGCGGTTCTTCATTCTTTTCCTGGCCCACTTGCGCGAAATCGAAGACCTCGCCCTTGTAGATCCAGACCTTGATGCCGATGATGCCGTAGGTCGTCTTGGCCTCGGCGAAGCCGTAATCGATGTCGGCGCGCAGCGTGTGCAGCGGCACGCGGCCTTCGCGGTACCACTCGGAACGGGCGATTTCCGCGCCGTTCAGGCGGCCGGCCACGTTGACCTTGATGCCGAGCGCGCCGAGGCGCATCGCGTTGCCCACGGCACGCTTCATCGCGCGACGGAACATGATGCGGCGCTCCAGCTGCTGGGCGATCGATTCGGCGACCAGCTGCGCGTCGAGTTCCGGCTTGCGGACTTCGGTCACGTTGATGTGCGCCGGGACGCCCATCACTTCGCTCACCTCCTTGCGCAGCTTCTCGATGTCCTCGCCGCGCTTGCCGATCACCACGCCCGGACGGGCGGTGTGGATCGTGACGCGGGCCGACTTGGCCGGACGCTCGATGGTGATCTTGCTGATGCCGGCCGCGGCCAGCTTCTTGCGAAGCATTTCGCGGACCTTGAGGTCGGCGGCGAGGAACTCGGCGTATTCCTTCTTGCCCGCGTACCACTTGCTGTTCCAGTCCTTGGCGATGCCCAGGCGGATGCCGACGGGATGAACTTTGTGACCCATGATTACTTGCCCTCGCCGACGACGATGGTGATGTGGCTGGTGCGCTTGACGATGCGGGTGCCGCGGCCTTTCGCACGCGCCATGAAGCGCTTCAGGCTCGGGCCTTCGTCGACCATGATGGTCTTGACCTTGAGCGCATCGGCATCGGCGCCGACGTTGTTCTCGGCATTCGACACCGCCGACCACAACAGCTTGTGGATCATGTGGGCGGCCTTCTTGTCGCTGAACTTCAGCAGATCAAGGGCACGCGAGGCCGGCAGGCCGCGCACCTGGTCGGCGACCAGGCGTGCTTTCTGGGGGGAGATGCGCGCGGTGCGCAGGATGGCTTTGGCTTCCATGATGATCTCCTTACCTCGACTTCTTGTCGCCGCCGTGACCCTTGAAGGTACGGGTCAGCGCGAATTCGCCGAGCTTGTGGCCCACCATGTTCTCGTTGACCAGCACGGGCACATGGTTGCGCCCGTTGTGGACAGCGATGGTGAAGCCCACCATTTCCGGCAGGATCATCGAACGACGCGACCAGGTCTTGATCGGCCTCTTGGTGTTGGTACCCGCCGCTTCCACCTTCTTGGCCAGATGGTGGTCGATGAACGGGCCTTTCTTGAGTGAACGTGCCATGGCCGATTAGCTCCTGCGATCGCGCACGATGTACTTCTGCGTGCGCTTGTTCTTGCGGGTCTTGTAACCCTTGGTCGGGACGCCCCACGGGGTGACCGGGTGCGGATTGCCCTGGCCGGCCTTGGCCTCGCCGCCGCCGTGCGGGTGGTCGACCGGGTTCATGGCCGCACCGCGGACGGTCGGCTTGACGCCGCGCCAGCGCTTGGCACCGGCCTTGCCCAGCTTCTCGAGGTTGTGCTCGACGTTGCCCACTTCACCGATGGTGGCGCGGCACTCGACCGGCACGCGGCGCATTTCGCCCGAACGCAAGCGCAGCGTGGCGTAGCCCTGCTCCCGAGCGATCAGCTGCACGCCGGCACCCGCGGCACGGGCCATCTGCGCGCCCTTGCCCGGCTTCATCTCGATGCAGTGCACCGTGGTGCCGACCGGGATGTTGCGCAGCGGCAGGGTGTTGCCGGCGCGGATCGGAGCGGACTCGCCGGCAACAACCTGGTCGCCCGCCTTCAAGCCCTTCGGCGCGATGATGTAGCGACGCTCGCCGTCCACGTACAGCAGCAGCGCGATGTGCGCGGTGCGGTTCGGGTCGTACTCGATGCGCTCGACCTTCGCGGGAATCGTTTCCTTGTCGCGCTTGAAGTCGATGATGCGGTAGTGCTGCTTGTGGCCACCGCC
>DAIRVA010000113.1:0-2110 GCA_036803045.1 Lysobacter sp.
AGGACCTTCATCCCGCCAGCTTACCGCGTCCCCGGACCACGGTTGCAGCCCGATGCCGCTTGGGTTTACCATACGCGGCTCACCTGGTCCCGAGACCGGCTTGTCACCAAGAGATCCCTATGCCCAGCGTCAAAGTCCGCGAAAACGAGCCCTTCGAGTTTGCCCTGCGTCGTTTCAAGCGCACCTGCGAGAAGGCCGGTGTCCTGGCCGAAACCCGCAAGCGCGAGTTCTACGAGAAGCCGACTCAGGAACGCAAGCGCAAGGCCGCAGCCGCGGTGAAGCGCCAGGCTCGCCGCTCCTCGCGCGACGTCACCAAGCGCCGGCGCCTGTACTGATCGCCGTCGCGCGCGCCGCGCGCGAAGTGCATCGATGCGCTCCACGAAGCCGGCCCAAAAGCCGGCTTTTCGTGTTTCCGCGCCCCACCCGATGAGGAATGACCGATGTCGCTCAAGACCCAGCTCACCGATGACATGAAGGCCGCGATGAAGGCCGGCGACAAGCCGCGCCTGGCCGTCATCCGCCTGATCAACGCCGCGATCAAGCAGCGCGAAGTCGATGAGCGCATCGAACTGGACGATGCCGCGGTGCTCGCCGTGCTGGAGAAGATGGTCAAGCAGCGCAAGGACTCCATCAGCCAATACGAAGCGGCCAACCGCGAGGATCTGGCCCAGATCGAGCGCGACGAAATGGCGATCATCGACACTTACCTGCCCGAAAAGCTGGGCGAGGCCGAGATCCTCGCCGCCATCGACGCCGCCATCGCCCAGACCGGCGCTGCCAACCCGGCCGACATGGGCAAGCTGATGGGCGTGCTCAAGCCGCAATTGGCCGGCCAGGCCGACATGGGTCTGGTGTCGAAGCTGATCAAGCAGAAGCTGGCAGGCTGAGTCGGCCGCCCGTCGCGGCATACTGGATCGATGAGCGCGAACACCCCGCCCGAATCGACGCCTGCGACCGAGCAAGGCGAGGTGCTGACGCAACTCGATCCGACCCAGAAGGCCTCCATCACCGAGGCCGATGGCGCCCCGCCGCCCCCACCCGTGCAAGCGCGCATCCGCCGGGCCCATTTCGGCAACCTACCGCTCGCCCTGCTGCGTCGATTCCTAGATGCCGATGTCATCGCCCAGGCCGCTGCGCTTGCCTTTTACGCGGTGCTGTCGCTGGCGCCGTTGATGCTGCTGCTCCTCTGGATCACCGCATCCAACCCGGCGATCCAGCAAGCGGTGCTGGCGCAGGTCGGGCAACTGGCCGGACCTGAAACCCAAGGCGTGGCGCGCGCCGTCGTGCAGAACGCCCGCGACGCACCGGACACCTCCTCGCTGGCCGGCTGGTGGAGCATCCTGCTGCTGCTCATCGGCGCCACGGCCGTGTTCGCCCAGCTGCAGGAAGCGCTCAACCGCATCTTCCGCACCGATGCCACCAAGCTGAGCGGCATGGGCGAATGGCTGAAGAAGCGCCTGTTCTCCTTCGGCGTGCTGCTGGCGCTCGGCTTCCTGTTGCTGGTGTCGATGACGGTGACCACCGTGTTGTACCTGATGCTGAGCCGGTTCGATTCGCTGCAGCCCGCCCTCGCGACCATCGCATCGCTCATCGTCTACACCCTCGCGTTCGCCTTCATGTACCACTTCCTGCCCGACCGCCGCGTGCGTTGGCAGCTCGCCCTCGCCGGCGGCGCGTTTACCGCGGTGCTGTTCGTGCTGGGGCGTCTGGGCATCACCTGGTATCTCGCCAGCGCCCCCACCGCGAATGCCTACGGCGCCATGGGCGCCTTGGTATTGGCGATGCTGTGGGTCTATTACGCTTCCATCGTCCTTTTCGTCGGCGCGGTCGTGACTGCGACCGTCGATGAGCGCATGGGCAAGTTGCCGGAGGCCTGACGATGGCGCGCATCCCCGACGCTTTCATCGACGACCTTCTCGCCCGCAGCGACATCGTCGAGGTCGTGGGCGCCCGCGTGCCTTTGAAAAAACAAGGACGCGAATACTCCGCGCGCTGCCCCTTCCACGACGAACGCTCGCCCTCGTTCACCGTCTCGCCGACCAAGCAGTTCTACCATTGCTTCGGCTGCGGCGCGCACGGCACCGCGATCAGCTTCCTGATGAACTACGAC
>DAIRVA010000114.1:0-2044 GCA_036803045.1 Lysobacter sp.
TGTCGATGGACAAGATCCGCACCAAGCAGGTGTGGATCGCCGAAGGCCTGCCGACGCCGCGCTTCATTCGCATCCCGCCGGGCGGCGACGTGCGCGCCGCGGCATTCGAGCTGGGCTTCCCCGTGTTCCTCAAGCCCTCCAGCGAAGGCTCCAGCGTCGGCGTCGCCCGCATTCTCGACGAATCCGCGCTGGATGCGGCCGAACAGGTCGCCCGCGAATACGGCGGCGAGATGCTGATGGAGCAGATGGTGCGCGGCGATGAGTTCTCGGTGCCGGTGATCGGCGACCGCGCGCTGCCGTCGATCCGCATCGTGCCCAAGGGCGAGTGGTACGACTACCACGCCAAGTACATCGCCGACGACACCCAGTACATCAGCCCTGGCCTGGAAGGCGATGACGAGGCGGAGATCCGCCGACTCGCGCACGCCGGCTTCGTGTCGGCCGGTTGCAGCGGCTGGGGCCGGGTGGACGTGATGCGCGATGCCGAACGCGGCTTCCAGCTGATCGAAGTGAACACTGCGCCGGGCATGACCAGCCACTCGCTGGTGCCCAAGTCCGCGCGCGTGGTCGGCATCGAGTTCGACGAGCTTTGCTGGCGCATCCTGGAGCAGACGATGGAGGGCGCGGCCAAGTGAACGCCTTCCTGCGCATCGCCGGCATCGCCCTCGCCATCGCGCTGATCGCCCTGCCGGTGGTCGCGGTCGTGAATGGCTGGATCGGCACCGAACGCTTTCCGCTGACCAAGCTGAGGGTGTCCGGCGATACGCGCCATGTCGACGATGCGCAACTGCAGAAGGTGCTGGCGCCCTATGCACGCCAGGGCTTCTTCGCGGTCCGCTTGCGCGATGCGCAGGCGGAGCTTGTGAAGCTGCCCTGGGTGGAATCGGCCGAGGTCAGCAAGAAGTGGCCGGATGTGCTGGTCGTGCGCATCCGCGAGCACCGCCCGTTCGCGCTCTGGGGACGGGATCGCGTGCTGTCGGCCACTGGCCGCCTCTATCCCCGCAGCGCAATGGACCCGGCGTTGCTCCCCGGGCTGCCCCTCCTCGGCGGGGACTCGGAGCGAGTGCCTGAAGTCGTCGCCTTCTACAACGAGGCGCGCGAGGCCCTCGGTGCGGCCGGCATCGGCTTGCGCGCGCTCGAGCTGGATGCGCGTGGGAGTTGGTCGATGCGGCTCGATATCGGCACCGAGGTGGTCATCGGCCGCCAGGACGCGCAGGCGCGCACCCGGCGCTTCGCACAGATGCTGCCCGGCCTGCTCTCGCAGCGCGAGGCGGCACTCCTGCGCGCCGACCTGCGCTATGCCAACGGCTTTGCCCTGAAGTGGGGCGAGGCGACATCCCCGAACGTTTTGCCACGGAAGACCGCATGAACCGCAAAGGCGACAAATCCCTGATCGTGGGCCTGGACATCGGCACCTCCAAGGTGACGGCGCTGGTCGGCGAGTACGCGCCGGGCATGCCCGTGGAGGTGATCGGCATCGGCAGCCACGATTCGCGCGGCCTGCGCCGCGGCGTGGTGGTGGACATCGACTCCACCGTGCAGTCGATCCAGCGCGCGATCGAGGAAGCCGAGCTGATGGCCGGCTGCGAGATCCGCTCGGTCTACGCTTCGATTTCCGGCAACCATGTGCAATGCCGCAACTCGCAGGGCATGGAGCCGCTGCGCGACGGCGAGGTCACCCACGGCGACATGGATCGGGCCCTGGAGGCGGCGAAGGCCATCGCGATCCCGTCCGACCAGCGCATCCTGCACGCGATCGCGCGCGAGTACGTGCTCGACAGTTCGCAGGAGGGCATCCGCAACCCGGTCGGGATGAGCGGCATCCGCCTGGAAGTGCATGCGCACCTGGTCACCTGCGCGCAGTCCGCGGCGCAGAACATCACCAAGTGCGTGCAGCGCTGCGGCCTGAGCGTGGACGACCTGATCCTCTCGGCGCTGGCCTCGAGCGAGGCGGTGCTGACCGACGACGAGCGAGAACTGGGCGTGGTGCTGGTCGACATCGGCGCCGGCACCACCGACATCGCGGTGTTCGTGCACGGCGCGA
>DAIRVA010000115.1:0-1995 GCA_036803045.1 Lysobacter sp.
GTTGATGCGCTTGACCACCTGCGGCACCGAGTTGGCCGGGTACAGCGACTGGTCGGGGTACATCTCGCCGGCGAGGTTCGCATCAGCGGCGACCTGCCAGCCCGAGAGATAAATCGCCTTCAGGCCCGCCTTGACCTGCTGCATGGCCTGGTTGCCGGTCAGCGCACCGAGCGCATTGACGAAATCTTCCTGATGCAGCGACTTCCACAATTTTTCGGCGCCCAGGCGCGCGATGGAATGCTCGACATGCACGGTGCCGCGCAGGCGCACGACATCCTCCGCGGTGTAGGCGCGGGTGACGCCGGCCCAGCGCGGGTTGTTGTCCCAGTCGAGCTTGAGTTGTTCGGCAGTCGGCAGCTTGTTCATGGCGATGTCCTTGAAAGGCGGAGTGATGGGTGTGGATGGGTGATGCGGGATCTTTCGTGGCGTGGTCGATGCATCAGTCGATGCGCTCGTACGCGGGCAAGGTCAGGAACTCGGCCAAGGTGCCGCTGCGGGTGAGTTCGACCAGCAGTTCGATGGCTTCGGGGATGCGCGCCTTGCCGGGGAAGCCGCCCTCGGCGGCGAGGCGCGAAGGCAGGCCGATCAGCGCGCGCTCCAGCAAAGCGAAATCCATCGGCGTGCCGTCGTCCAGATGCAGCGGCTGGCGACCGGGCAGATCGGGATCGGCATCGAAGTGCAGCCACTGCCACAGCTGCGCGCGGGCGATCTCGGCGGTGGCGGCGTCTTCCATCAGCCAGTGGATCGGCACGCAGCCGTTGCCATCCAGCCACGCGGCCAGGTAGCGCACGCAGACTTCGACGTTGCCTTCGAAGCCGGCGCGCGTGATGGTGCCGGTGGACGGGCGGATCAGGTCATCGCGCGTGACCGCCACGTCCTCGCGCAGCACGCCACGCTGGTTGGTCTGCGGCATGTGCTCGTCGAAGATCGCCTTCGCCACCGGGATCAGCGCCGGATGCGCGACCCAGGTGCCGTCGTGGCCGGCGGTGACTTCGCGCAGCTTGTCGGCGCGCACGCGGGCCAGCGCCTGCTCGTTCGCCGCTTCGTCGTTGTTGATGGGGATCTGCGCGGCCATGCCGCCCATCGCATGCGCGCCGCGGCGGTGGCAGGTCTTGATCAGCAGTTCCGAATACGCCTTGAGGAAGGGCTGCGTCATCGTCACCTGCCCGCGCTCGGGCAGGACGCGGTCGCGATGCGCGCGCAGCGTCTTGATGTAGCTGAAGATGTAGTCCCAACGCCCGCAGTTGAGGCCAACGATGCGGCCTTTCAGCGCGTGCAGGATTTCGTCCATCTCGAACGCTGCGGGCAGGGTCTCGATCAGCACCGTCGCCTTCATCTGGCCGTTCGGCAGTCCGAGTTCGGCCTCGATGTGGTCCATCACCGCGTTCCACAGCGCGGCTTCCTCCATCGACTGCAGCTTGGGCAGGTAGAAGTAGGGGCCGCGGTCCTTCGCAGCCAGGGCTTGGGCGTTGTGGAACGCGAAGAGGCCCAGATCGAAGAGTGACGCCGACATGCGCTCGCCATCGACCAGCACATGCTTTTCATCCAGATGCCAGCCGCGCGGCCGCACGATCAGCACCGCGCGTTCGGCTTCGGGTTTCAGGGCGTAATGCTTGCCGCCCGGCGCGGTGAACTGCAGTGTGCCGGCAACCGCGCCCTGCATCGCCACTTGGCCTTCGATCACGTTGGCCCAGGTCGGGCTGGTGCTGTCCTCGAAGTCGGCCATGTAGCACTGCGCGCCGGAGTTGAGCGCGTTGATGACCATCTTGGGATCGACCGGCCCGGTGATCTCGACGCGGCGGTCGGCCAGCGCGGCCGGGATCGGGGCGACGCGCCAATCACCGGCGCGGATGTCGGTGGTGTCGGCGCGGAAGTCCGGCAGCTCGCCGGCGTCGAAGCGGGCCTGGCGCATGACGCGGGCCTGGAGCCGGGCCTGTCGCTCGCCCTCGAAGCGGCGATGCAGGCCCAGCAGGAAGGCCTGCGCTTCCGGCGTCA
>DAIRVA010000116.1:0-1964 GCA_036803045.1 Lysobacter sp.
CACGTCGTGCTGGATCCGGTGATGGTGGCCACCTCCGGTGCCCGCCTGCTGGACGGGGGCGCGGAGCGATCGCTGCGCGAGCGCCTGCTGCCGATGGCGACCGTGCTGACGCCCAACATCCCCGAGGCCGAGTGGCTGCTCGGGCACGCCATCCCCGACGCCGATGCGGCTCGCGGCGCATTGCGCGAACTGCATGCGCTCGGGCCCGGCGCTGTATTGCTGAAGGGCGCCCATCTCGACGAAGGCGCGCAGGTCCATGACCGCTGGTTCGATGGCAGGGACGAAGCGGAATTCACCCACGACCGGCTCGACATCGAAGGCCACGGCACCGGCTGCACGCTGGCGTCGGCCATCGCCGCCAACCTTGCATCGGGTATCGCGCCGCTGGAAGCCGCGCGCGCGGCCGACGACTATGTCGCACGCACCTTGCGTGCCGGCTATCGACCCGGCCTGTCGGGACTGCACGTGCTCGACCATTTCGGTGCGATGCACCCACGATGAGCATCCGCATGGACAACCTTCCGCTGGCGGTCGAGGATGGTCATCGCTGGGAGCTGCAGGCGCGCATTCCCGATGCGCCGAAAGCCGCATTGTTGTGGATGCCGGCACTGGGCGTCGCCGCCCGCCACTACCTGCCGTTTGCCGAGACATTGGCTACGCGCGGCATCGCCACCTTCCTGCACGAGTGGCGCGGCCACGGCAGCAGCAGTCTGCGCGCATCGCGCGGCTGCGACTGGGATTACCGCACGTTGCTGGAAACGGACATCCCGGCCAGCCAGCACGGCATGTCCACGCGTCTGCCCGGCGTGCCCGCATTGATCGGTGGCCACAGCCTGGGCGGGCAACTCTCCGCCTGCCGGCTCGCCTTGGCCCCGGGCAGTGCCACGCGCCTCTGGCTGGTCGGCAGCGGCGCGCCGTTTCCATCCGCGTTCGATGGCGTTCTGAAGTTCGCCTTGCCGATGATGTTGCGCATGCTGCCATGGCTGGCGGCGCACCGGGGCGCCCTGCCCGGTCGCCGGATCGGCTTCGGCGGCCGCGAGGCGGCCGGCGTGATGCGCGACTGGGGCGCGACCGGACGCGCCGAGCGGTATGCGATCCCCAGTCTCGGACGAGACCTGGACCCGGCGATGCACAACGTCGCCTGCCCGGTCGACGCGGTGGTGCTGGATGACGACCGCTACGCACCCGAAGCCTCGCTGCAGGCGCTTGTCGACCGCCTCGGTGGTCCCGTGCGGATCGAGCGCATCGGCCGCGACGCCACCGGCGGGCATGCCGGCCACTTCGGCTGGATGCGCGATCCCGGCGCCGTGGCCGCAACGCTGGCGGCCTCGATCGGCTCGCAATAAGGCAGGTTCGCGAATGCCGGCGCTGGCACCTTCGACGGATGCCATCACGGCCGGCGGCTCCCCGCCGCATGCGATAATCCCGGGATTGGCCCCGTAGCTCAGCTGGATAGAGCGTCCCCCTCCTAAGGGGAAGGTCGTGCGTTCGAATCGCGCCGGGGCCGCCATCCGTTCCCCTGCAAGGAGTTTCCCCCGCATGTCCCATCCCGTCCTCGACAAGCTCGGCCTGGCGGCCGTCGAATCCGGCAGCTACCTCGGCAATGGCGAATGGTCGAAGACCACCGATGCCGGCGTGCTGGAGCCGGTCAATCCGACCACCGGCGAGGTGCTGGGCAAGGTGCATGCCTCCTCCAGGGCCGACTACGACACGCTGATGGAACGCGCCGGGGCCAACTTCAAGGTCTGGCGCAAGATCCCGGCCCCCAAGCGTGGCGAGGCGATCCGCCTGTGCGCCGACGCGCTGCGCAAGCACAAGGACGCGCTGGGCTCGCTGGTGGCGCTGGAGATGGGCAAGTCCAAGCCGGAAGGCGACGGCGAAGTGCAGGAAATGATCGATATCGGCGAGTTCGCCGTCGGCCTGTCGCGCCAGCTCTACGGCCTGACCATGCACAGCGAGCGCCC
>DAIRVA010000117.1:0-1830 GCA_036803045.1 Lysobacter sp.
CCGACGAGGCCGAGCGCGAGGTGGACGAGCGTTACCGCGCCGCGTGGATGGAGCAACACGTCGGCGGCGAATTCGATGGTGTGATCAGCGGGGTGACCAGCTTCGGCCTGTTCATCGAACTGGACGATTCCAAGGTCAACGGCCTGGTCCACGTCACCCAGTTGCCGCACGACTATTACCACTTCGATGCGATCCGCAAGACGCTGACCGGCGAACGCCGAGGGCGCGAATTCCGACTGGGCGATCGGGTGCGCATCAAGGTGCTCAAGGCGAGCCTGGAGGAGCGCAAGATCGATTTCCGCCTGGTCGACGAGGACGAAGGTGCCAGGCCCTTGCCGCCCCATGGGCAGCCGGCCAGGCGCACCAAGCAGAAATACTGAGCGAAGCGGCATCGCCCAAGCCCTACAATGCGGCCATGAGCAAAGCTTCCCAATGGATCGCGGGCATCAATGCCGTGGCATCGGCGCTGGAACACGATGCAGGCAACCTGCTGGAAGTGCTGGTCGAAGCCGGCGGCCGCAACCCGCGGCTTGCCGAGATCGAATCGCAGGCGCGCCGGCTGGAGATCGACGTGCGCCGCGTCGCGCAGCAGGCGCTGGATGGGGTCGCCGGTGGATTGCGCCACCAGGGCGTGGTCGCGCGCTACCAGGCGGCGAAGACATGGGACGAACATGAACTGGCCGACCTGGTCGAGCAGGCCGGGGGCCGCGCCCTGGTGCTGGTGCTCGATGGCGTGCAGGACCCGCACAACCTGGGCGCCTGCCTGCGCAGTGCGGCGGCGGCCGGCGTGACCGCGGTCGTGATTCCGCGCGACAAGGCGGTGCAGGTCAACGCCACCGTGCGCAAGACCTCGGCGGGCGCGGCGGATCGCATCCCGGTGGTCACCGTGACCAATCTGTCGCGCACGCTGCGCGAGATGCAGAAGCAGGGCGTGTGGATTTACGGGCTGGCCGGCGAGACCGAGGCGCCGCTGTACGGCATCGACCTGACGGGGAATGTCGCGTTGGTGATGGGCGGCGAGGGCGATGGCCTGCGTCGGCTCACGCGCGAGAATTGCGACGCGCTGGTCAGGATCCCGATGCCGGGCGAGATGGAAAGCCTCAACGTATCGGTGGCGACCGGCATCGCCCTGTTCGAGGCGGTACGGCAACGACAGGCAGGGATGAAACGATGAACCTCGAGTGGTACGACTGGGTCGGCATGTTGGGCACATTGATGGTGCTGGGCGCGTTCTTCCTGCTGCAGGCCGGGCACATCCACGGCAACCGTCTGGCCTACCAGCTGCTCAACCTGTTCGGCGCGGCCGGCATCCTGGTCTCACTGATCGGCAGCTTCAACATCTCGGTGTTCCTGCTCGAGGCCGCCTGGGTCGCGGTCAGCCTGTACGGGATCGTTCGCTCGATCAGGAAGCCGTCTGCGCCGCCGGCGGGCTGACGGGGTTCAACATCGGCCACTGGTTGGCGATGCGGCAGAACAACTGCGCGGTCATCTCCGTGTCGTACACCGCCGAATGCGCATCGGCTGCGTTCCACTGCAGGCCGGCGGCCTGCACCGCGCGGGCCAGGACCGTTTGCCCGTAGGCCAGGCCGGCCATCGTCACCGTGTCGAACACGCTGAAGGGATGGAAGGGGTTGCGCTTGTGCTTGCTGCGCGCCACCGCGGCATTGAGGAAGTTGAGATCGAAATGCGCGTTGTGCCCGACCAGGATGGCACGTTGGCAGCCGTGCTTCTTCACCGCCTCGCGCACCGGCGCGAAGATGTGTTCGAGCCCGTCCTTTTCCTCCTTGGCGAGGCGGAAGGGATGGTCGAGCTGGATGCCGGTGACGGCGA
>DAIRVA010000118.1:0-1631 GCA_036803045.1 Lysobacter sp.
CAGCTACAAGAGCTACCGCGGCATGGGTTCGCTGGGCGCGATGGAGAAGGGGTCCAAGGATCGCTACTTCCAGGATTCCGCCGATGCCGACAAGCTGGTACCCGAAGGCATCGAAGGCCGCGTGCCGTATCGCGGGCCGCTCTCGGCCGTGGTGCACCAACTCGCCGGCGGCCTGCGCGCGACAATGGGCTATGTCGGCTGCGGCAGCATCGAGGAGATGCGCAGCAAGCCGCAGTTCGTCAAGGTGACGGGCGCAGGGCAGCGCGAGAGCCACGTGCACGACGTGCAGATCACCAAGGAACCGCCGAACTATCGTGCGAGCTGATGTTTTCACGGAAGGGAGACGCGAGTTTCCCTTCTTTGTTTCCACTCGAAGAAAGAACGATGACCCAGCAGCCGAGCACCAACATCCATAGCGACAAGATCCTGATCCTGGACTTCGGCGCGCAGTACACCCAGCTGATCGCCCGCCGCATCCGCGAGATCGGCGTGTACTGCGAAATCTGGGCCTGGGACCATGATCCGGCGGAGATCGTCGCGTTCGGCGCCAAGGGCATCATTCTCTCGGGCGGCCCGGAATCCACGACGTTGCCGGGCGCACCGGCTGCACCCCAAGAGGTGTTCAACAGCGGACTGCCGATCTTCGGCATCTGCTACGGCATGCAGACGCTGGCCGCGCAATTGGGCGGTACGACCGAGGCCGCCGACCAGCGCGAGTTCGGTCATGCGGAGGTCGAGATCGTGCAGCCGGATGCGTTGTTCGCGGGTCTCTCCGACCACGGCGGCAAGCCGCGCATCGACGTGTGGATGAGCCACGGCGACCACGTCGCCCAGGCACCGCCGGGCTTCGCCATCACTGCCACCACCGATCGCATCCCGGTCGCGGCGATGAGCAACGAGGACAAGCGCTGGTACGGGGTGCAGTTCCACCCGGAAGTGACGCACACCAGGCAGGGCCAGGAGCTGCTGCGCCGTTTCGTGGTCGACATCTGCGGCTGCAAGACGCTGTGGACCGCGGCCAACATCATCGAGGACCAGATCGCCCGTGTGCGCGAGCAGGTCGGTTCCGACGAGGTGATCTTGGGCCTGTCCGGCGGCGTGGATTCGTCGGTGGTCGCGGCGCTGCTGCACAAGGCGATCGGCGACCAGCTGACCTGCGTATTCGTCGATACCGGCCTGCTGCGCTGGAATGAAGGCGACCAGGTGATGGCGATGTTCGCCGAGCACATGGGCGTCAAGGTCGTGCGCGTGAACGCCGCGGACCGTTACTTCGACAAGCTCAAGGGCGTATCCGATCCGGAAGCCAAGCGCAAGATCATCGGCAACCTGTTCATCGAGATCTTCGACGAGGAATCGGCCAAGCTGAAGAACGCCAAGTGGCTGGCGCAGGGCACCATCTATCCCGACGTGATCGAGTCGGCCGGCAGCAAGACCGGCAAGGCGCACGTGATCAAGAGCCATCACAACGTCGGCGGCCTGCCGGAAGACATGAAGCTGGGCCTGGTCGAACCGCTGCGTGAGCTGTTCAAGGACGAGGTGCGCCGGCTCGGCGTGGCGCTCGGCCTGCCGCGCGAGATGGTCTATCGCCATCCGTTCCCGGGCCCGGGCCTGGGCGTGCGCATCCTGGGCGA
>DAIRVA010000119.1:0-1550 GCA_036803045.1 Lysobacter sp.
TTCGGGAAAACATCGTTCGCCGACATCGCGGGGCAGGTCGGCTTGTCGCGCGGCAACTTCTACCACCACTTCAAGAGCAAGGACGAAATCCTCGCCGCGGTGATCGCGTTGCGCGCGGCCCGGACGCAGGCGCTGCTCGAGGACTGGACCGGCGAGGCCGACACGCCACTCGGGCGACTGCGTTGTTTCGTCCGCATGCTGGTGCGCAACCGCAGCGACATCCAGCGGCATGGTTGCCCGGTGGGCACGCTGTGCGCGGAATTGTCCAAGCTCGACCATGTCGCCGCCGGCGATGCAGGCATGATCTTCGGGCAATTCCGCGGCTGGCTGCGCATGCAGTTCGAGGCGATGGGCCGCCACCGCGACGCGGATGCGCTGGCGATGCACCTGCTCGCGCGCAGCCAGGGCGTCGCCTCGCTGGCGAACGCCTTCCACGACGAGGCCTTCATCCGCCGCGAGACCGAAGCCGTGGAGGCATGGCTGCAGTCGCTGCCGCCCGATACGCCCGCATCCGCCCACCAAACACGACGTCGCTAGAAAAGGAGCGCCATGTACATCGCTTTCCTCAAGCCCGGTCCGCAGCGCACACAGGCGGACCAGTGGGTGCCCGCGCCCATGGCGTGGATCGAACGCGGCATCGCGTCCGGCACCTTGCTGTTGGCCGGGTCGCTGGACAACGGACAGGGCGGCGTGGTGCTGGCAGCCGGCATGCCACGCTCCGAATTGGACCTGCTGATCGACGCGGATCCGTTCGTGGCCCACGGCATCGTCGTCCCGGACGTCCATGCGTTTGCGCCGTCCCGGATGGCCAAAGGGATGGCCGCGCTGTTCGACGGCAAGGCGACATGAACGCGGAACGGACCATCCTCGGCAGCGACGGCCGGCCCCGGTGCAGGTGGTGCGCCGCCGCACCCGAGCTCGAGGCCTACCACGACCGCGAGTGGGGATTCCCGGTCGCCGACGACACGCGGCTGTTCGAGAAGCTGTGCCTGGAGAGCTTTCAGTCGGGGCTGAGTTGGCGCACGATTTTGTCCAAGCGAGAAAACTTCCGCCGCGCGTTCGACGGCTTCGATTTCCACCGGGTGGCACGCTACGGGGAGGCGGACGTGCAGCGCCTGCTGCAGGACGCGGGCATCGTGCGCCATCGCGGCAAGATCGAAGCCGCCATCCACAACGCGCGCTGCGCCGTCCGGCTGCAGGACGCGTACGGGTCGCTGGCCGCCTACGTCTGGCGCCACGAACCCGACCGCGCCAGCCGCGCCGAACCGCAGACGGTTTCGGTCAGCCCGGGCGCCATCGCCCTGTCCAGGGACCTGAAGAAAAACGGGTGGAAGTTCTTCGGCCCGACCACCGCCTACGCCTTCATGCAGGCCATGGGGCTCGTCAACGACCACGTGCCGGAGTGCGCGATCGCGGACGAAGCATCGGAAGCGCGCCGTGCGTTCCGGGTCCCTAGCCAGGACCGCCGCGTCGGGTCTCGGCCGTGATCCGTCGCATGGTGGGCCCACCAGGATTCGAACCTGGAACCAAAGGATTATGAGTCCTCTGCT